>PAVP01000004.1 GCA_002713975.1 Acidimicrobiaceae bacterium
CCATCTCTAGCTACGTCATCGCACCGCTCTGTATAACTGGGTAATCCCCCTACGTACAGCATGAAGGTTCGCGTATCGCGACCCTCGATGTTCTTGTTCACACCCATAAACCATGAGTCCACCTTGCTGAAGAGCATTCGTTGTACCGACTCATACACATGTTCGGTCCACTCATCTTCAGCATCGATATCGACCTCAACGCGTCTTACGTCTGAAGCGAAAAGTTGCTGCAGGAACGCCGACACCCATTCCACGTTCTGCTCAATGCAGCGAGGCATATTACAAAACGTGGAAGCGTTGTGAGGTCCCACCAATGTGAACATGTTCGGGAACCCTGCCGTGGCCAACCCCAGATATGTGCTCGGTCCATTTTCCCATTTCTCTGCGAGAATGCGTCCGTCGCTGCCGGTGAATTTTATTGACTTGTAGGGCCCCATAACCGCATCAAAGCCCGTCGCGTAGACGATTAGATCAAAATGGTGTTCTTGGTCTGAACATTGGATCCCGTCGGTAGTGACCTTTTCGATGGGTGTTTCGTTGATATCGACAAGGAGCACGTTGTCTTGGTTGTACACCTCGTAGTAGTTAGTTTCCATCGGTACTCGGCGAGTACCGAAACCGTGGTCGCTGGGAATTAACTTCTCGGCAAGTTCTGCGTCGTCCACTCGTTCTCGAATTTTCCGTGCGATGAACTCGGAAAGCGTGGCGTTAGCTACTTCGTCAACCAACACATCTCGAAAGTTTCCAATCCAGATCCCGAAACCTGGAGAGGCATAAAGTTCCTCGTACAGGGCTTCTCGTTCCTCTTCGCTTACATCAAGGGCTTTTCGCTGATCTGAGTCGTGGATGAATCCTGAAAAGGACTTCCGGCACCGTTCAAAGATTTCGTCATAGCGGGAACGGATGTCAGCCATCTCAGCCGGTTCGATGGGACCATTGTGAAGTGGGGCGCACCAATTTGGGCTTCGCTGAAAAACAGTGAGGTGGTCCGCAGTCTTAGCTACTTCTTGGATCAGCTGTACTGCCGTGGCTCCCGTGCCGATTACGCCGACTCGCTTTCCCGTGAAAACGACTTCTTCGTGAGGCCATTGGGCGGTATGGAAAGACGGTCCTTTGAAGTCTTCCATCCCATCAAAATCTGGAATCAAGGGTTTGGAGAGAATCCCGATAGCTGTAACGAGGAACCGGCAACGAACCCTGAATCCGTCTTCGACTTCAACCTGCCACTCATTAGACGTTTCATCGAAAGTGCACTGGGTTACAACGCTTTGGAATCTGATGTCGCTTCGCAGGTCAAACTGCTCGGTCACATGTTGGAGGTATCTCAAGTTTTCTGGTTGAGCAGAAAATCGTTCTTGCCAATCCCATTGGTCAAGCAAGTCTTGGCTAAACGAATACCCGTAGGAATAACTCTCGGAATCGAACCGGGCTCCCGGGTACCGATTCCAGTACCAGGTGCCACCCACATCGGTTCCTGACTCTAGGACCAACGCGCTTACNCCGATCTCACGTGACTTGTGCAGTTGATACAACCCCGATACGCCTGCTCCGATGATGACCANTCCGTAGGAGGGAATCTCAGNGCTTTCACGTTCGTTCATGATCACAACTTAGCGACACCGTTNCCTTCGGGTGATGTTGAAAACNTCTCAGAGNCCTTCTGGTAGTTGNGTTGTNTGGAGCACTANNCGCNTCGGNGNACATCNCCAGCTTGGNGTCTCTGGNNGGTTTGGGTCTTGAGGTAGTCGGCTGTCGCCTNGCTCACGCCAGTGGGTGACCTCGTGGNAGCCATACTTGTTTGACTTCATCNGCAAAGTAGTACTGGGCATGGCGGGAGAGTCTCGGGTTGTAATAGGGGTCGTCATGATTCAACGGTGCACCCCACCGAGTTCGGAAGAAATCTTCGTCCTCTGTTGGATGAAGTGCGCCACGCAAAGCCGACTCTTGGTGATGCAGTGCCGCGTGGGGTTGGTAGACGAGGTCATATCCAAGTTGGTGAATACGCATTGTTAAGTCGACATCGTTGAACGCGACTCGGAGTCGTTCTTCGAATCCACCTACTTCCCAAAAGACTTCTGGGCGCATCATCAGGCATGCGGCTGTGAGTGCCCAACAATTGCGGGTTAGGTTGCCGATGCTGAAATAACCTCGAGAGTTCGTGTTGACCGCTACTCCCCCCACTCCGACCGTGATTCCTTCGTGTTGGACTCGTCCATCGGGAAAGCTGAGTTTTGCTCCTACGGCACCGACGCGCCGCTGTTGGGCGTGACCGATCATCGCGTCTAACCAGTTGGAGTTCGCGATGGTGATATCGCAATTGAGGAACAGCAGTAGGTCACAGTCAATTTGTTCAGCAGCCAAGTTCATCATTCGTGCGTATGAAAACTGATGGGGGTAGTCGATGACAGGGCCTTGGTGATCGTCCATCCAATCCAGGGTTTTTTGGTCTGTGCTTTCGTTGTTAACGACCAGAATCTCGATTTCTGATCGTGTCGCTGTTTCTTGTATTCCTTGGACACATTGAGAGATCAATTCATGTCGGTCGCGTGTGGGAATAATTATTCCGATCTTGGGTTGTCCTAGTACCGGATAGTGAATGTTGTAGGTCCCTGGATCTATGCCTTCTTCTACCTCTCCGGTCACTCCTCTTCTCGTAAGTGCTTCGGTCAGTGCTCGCTGGCCTGCCTCCCATGCATCATTTTTTTGGTCCACTCCTGCAGATGTAGACCCTGGCAGTACTCGCCAGTGATAGAGGTTGCGTGGGATGTGGACTATCTCGTTTGTCGATTCTGTTGCCCGTAACGTCAGGTCATAGTCTTGCGCTCCATCGAAGCCAGTTCGCCATCCACCTATGCGTTGAATTAGTTGACGGCTGAAGACTGCGAAGTGGCACACATAGTTGTATGACAAGTGCAGATCGGGAGACCATCCGGATTTGGCGTAGCTATGGTCGTACGAGCCGTCGGCGAAGAGTTTGTCTTCGTCTGTGTAAATGAACTCAACTTTCGGGAAGCGGTTGATGGTTCTCACTACTTCGGTCAGAGCATCGGCGCGAAGAAGGTCGTCGTGATCAAGCAGAGCTATGTACTGCCCTTCGGACATTTCAAATGCGGTGTTTGATGCTGCCGCGATACCGCCGTTTTCGGATCGTTCTAGAAAATTGATTCGCGTGTCGAGTGCCGCGAACTGTTTGCACAGAGTTCGGGGTCCGTCGGTTGCGGAGTAGTCATCTACGAGACATAGTTGCCAGTTTTCATATGTTTGGGTTCGGACTGAGTTGATGGCNGCTTCCAGNACNTCAAGNGGGGTGTTGTACACGGGGGTGATGACCGAGATCAGGGGTCGAGTTTGGAGATTTGTGCCGGGTTCTGTGTCGGGGTCAGTTGCTGCTTCGTGTTGCGTGCGACGGTATTGTTTGAGATCCATTCGGTGGCGTTTGCCNGTGTNNTCCGATAACAGCCAATCGGTAATCGGCGCTTCGGGCGTTGCTGCCCTAATCATGAGTGTTTCGAGTGCCTCTGCGAGGCCTGTTTCTCGTGGCTCCGGTCGTTCAGGGGGGCGTCGTCGACCAGATGCTCTCAATATGGCTGATCCGATCTCTGCTCGTTCGACTATTTCTAGATCCCATTCGCGGGGGTCGTCGACGTGGGCAGCTGCCTGGGGCGTCGCAACGATTGGAAGTNCGAAGGCTCGCGCGGCGAGCAAGTGAGTCCATGCGGTTCCTCCGTTTTGGCGTGTTGACACGATCATTGACGCGTTTTTGATTTGGTCGCTCAGGGGGCCATTTCTCTCNACGTGTTCAAGGTTGCCGAGCTCACGACGCCATAGTCCGAAACCACGTTCTGTTACTACGAGCGGCGGTTCAACCGCTGGGTCGAGGGTGGGCAGAATTTGTTGGCTGAAGTGTTGAACTGAGTCCAGGTCGGGTTCTCCGAACTCTCGGTGGGGTGCTGCTAGTAGCAGGGGCCGCGTTCCGTTCGACGCGTCGAGTCTGATGTTTGGTGGGTGAACCACTCTGATGTTCGTTGCNACGTTTAGGGNTTCAATTTCGTTGNGTTCNGATTGAGAACACACCCATATGTGATCAGCTAGGGCTATGACCTCTCTGTCGCGTTGGCGTCGCAGGCTTGCAACAGTGTCACGACCAGCCAATTCATCATCTGCTACTAGGTCGTCGGCCAGGTCAGGTCGTTGAAGTGTCAGGAGAGTCGTTCCGTCGACGACGATCGTGGCATCGGGGTTNTGCGCTCGACAAAGTGAAACCATCCGNTAGGNGGAACTATTTCCGCAGAACATGAATNTGTCGCTGTGGTTTGTTCGCCACCAATCAGTTGAATCGAGGCCTGTCGTTTCTAGTGGTGTTCCGTAGAGCTCANTTCGGTCATCTGGTGGGCCGTTGAGGACTAGCCGTGTCTCCGCGTTACTTGCAATGATTTCCTTNCATATCTGTTCGCTCCGCCAACTGGTNGGGTCTATNCCTGGTCGNGGGATCGTGTCTAAAACGATGGTGATCATTGTTCGAGGGGATGTTGAATTCATCCCTTTCCAAATTGGCGACGAAGCCAGTGAAGAACCTTNAGGGCATCGCGTTCAATTTGAGCTACGACGCTGCTCCAGTCAACACTNCGTTGCAATCTGGCGGGCCCTTGATCGCGTTCTGCGATGTCCATTTCCAATTGATTGAGNCGATNGTGTTGCGCGCGCANNGCTCGACGGNTGTCGTCGGCTTCGTTCTCNGCGANANCAAGTTTNGCTTCGAGGTTGAGGAGATCTTCTCGCATCCGGTCGATGGTTTGTTTTGAACGGCGCCGTTGTTGATTCCACTGGATTGCCTGTCGTTCGTGAAGGGTTACGATTTGGTGGTTGCGTTCCCTTTCTTGAGCCGCGGTTCGGTCTGAAATTGTCCGATCAAGTCGAAGGAGAGCTGTTTGTTCAACGATTTCGGCTAGGCGCTGGATTTTGTGTTCCAACGTCGTGTCCGGTTGCGGATGNGAGATACCNGATGTGGCGGACCANAGGTCTCGTTGAATGNTTTGNCTATCAGAAGCTTCGGTAATGAAAACNGCNCGNCCGTGCAGGACTTGGGCAAGGTGTTGCACAGCGGGGTCTTCGGTAACGACAACGGCTGCGTGTTGAATGAGNGCNCCAAATTCGTCGGGGTCGAGGTCGCTGCCTACATCGGTTGCTGTTTGGTTGTGNCGTTGCAGTTTCGCNNNGAANCGNCTTTGTTCTGCTCCTGAACCGAGAAGAGATATTGGGATTGTTTTAGATAACGCGTGTCGAGCGATTTCGGTGGCAACAGTTTCCGATAGGTCGTTGNTTACGTCNACAACTATTGATTCTCGGAGAGANGGAGCGGGGTGGTTCGCTTGTGTGAGGTCAGGTAGCAGGTATCGGGTCAACAATGCTGCGGTGTCGTGGAGGGTCAATTCGACAACGGCGGGGTCAATTCCGAATTCAATCTCTTTGTTCGCTAGTCCATGTCCCAAGATGACGTCTAATTCGCTTTCTAATTCGTTGATGTCTTCTGGCAATTGGTTGATTGTGAGTGTTCGGTCATCGGCCCACAGCGGTGGTGTCGANTGTTCGACGAACCAGTGGATNTCGACTGGCCCATTCCGCCATTCAATTTCNGTCCCTAAAGCTCGGGTCGCNAGCCAACCAACGGGGTGACGTTCGTCGTTGGGGAGGACGATTCCAACGTTCAGAGTTTCTCTCCCGGTTGGTTCGGATTTCTGGGAGGTCTCTGTTGGGGCTGTTTTTGTTGATTCGATCGAATTCATCGATGCAGCCTCCAATGGGTGACAGCTAGCTCATGGCCGGGCTTTAATGATTGTACGCGTCGCAGTTAGGTCAGTGGCCGCGGCTCAACTCAGCGATTCGGGTGACCGGGTGAACCCTTTTGGTGTGGGACCGGTGGTTGCCATTTACCTAAAAGGTCGGTGAGGCCTTCACGTTCGGGTGACGATCCGGGAACGATTCGCAAGGAATGTGATCTTTCCCATGCGTCATGGACGTGCATTCGGTCTCTGTCGGTTATGGAGGTAGATAGCAGATAATCACCGGCGAGCAGTGCGAGCTTGTCGATGACNAAGTCGACATATCCGCGGCCGGCGNNGATGGAGCCTGTGTGAAGTTGCTGAAGCGCGCTGTTCGGTGAAGCGAGGTGCACTCCTGTCGCATGATGAAGCTTTATTGCGAAAACGGGGTCGTCAACCAGGGTCTCTGCCTCGTACCAAAGTCGAATGACAAGTGTGTCCCCAGAGCTGGGTAACGGGTTTGCGAGCCATTGGTCGTCGAGGTAATCGACGTGGAAGATACGCATTTCTCCGCTCCCTCTCCGAACCTCTATTTCGGTAAGGGAGGTGTCGGTGTGTANNGGATCATCGTCTTCGTCTCGCAGTTTTTCNGCTTCTTGNGCGTTGACNGAATCGAGGTACGCCCAGCANACNTCGGTGGCTTCGCCNGCTTGCATGAGGGCNCCNTGGTCGAGCCAGCCCACTTCATCACATAGCCCTTCGACTAATGGGAGTGAGTGNGAAACAAGAACGATAGTTGTGCCTGCCCGACGCAGTTCATACAGGTGTTCAAGGCATTTGCGTTGNAACGCTTCGTCTCCTACGGCGATCACTTCATCGATAAGGAGTATCTCTGGGGCGACATGCACTGCNACTGCGAATCCNAGCCNNACATACATGCCNCTGGAGAGGATCTTNACCGGCGCGTCNATGAAGTCACCAATGTCACTAAANTCGATGATTTCGTCGACTGCTAGGTCCATTTCNTTTCTGGTGAGGCCAAGAATTGCTCCATTCAGGTAGATATTTTCGCGCCCNCTAAGTTCTGGGTGGAATCCCGANCCGAGTTCTAANAGTGCTGATACNCGTCCATTAACTTTTAGTTGTCCGCTACTGGGTGTNTGAATGCCGGCCATAAGTTTGAGTAACGTCGTTTTGCCNGANCCGTTGTGTCCGATGAGGCCGAAGAAGGACCCTNGTTCGATATCTAACGAGACGTCNTTCAACGCCCAAAATTCGCTGCTTGATCTATTTTTTTGACGACGAACGACTGCTTCTTTGAGTGAGTCGGGCCGGTCTCGGTGCACTCGGTACTGTTTAGATACTTGTTGTGCTGAGATGATGGGGTTCACATGTCCTCACTCAACTGCATTGATCGCTTCGCAAAGAAACGCCAACCCAATGCGAATACCACAAACGAGTAACAGACCAGAACGCACCATCTACTGAGACTCGGCCATTGGAGTAAGTAGGCCGACTCTCTAGCCGCTTCCACAAACTGATTAATTGGGTTCAACTCAATAATTCTCCGAATCGGGAGGCCCCAGTGACGTTCGGGGATTATCGAGAGTGGATAAACAATTGGCACCAGAAAGAAAGCTGCGTTGAGAATAATTCCCACGAGGTATTGGACGTCGCGATAGTGGGTGTTGAGGACACACACGAAAAATCCGAGGCCGAGCCCGAATATGGCGGCTAAGGCAAGCACTATCGGCAGAAGCAAAGTTGTAGGCCCGATATTGCCTATTAGGAGCATCACTATGAGGAGGACACCCGCCTCGATAGCTGATTGGACAGCTAGAGCTAGGCCACTGCCGAAAATGGCTGTTTCTGGGGGAAAGAAAACCTTTCGTCGGAGGTCTCCTATAGCCATCAGCCACCCCATTGAACCGTTGATCATGCCCGCAAATAACAGCCAGACCACCAGGCCGGTGAACAAGAAAACTGCGAAGTTTTGGGATCCGTTTCCAGCAGCTGGTGGTGCTGCTCGGAAGAACACTGAGAACACCAAGCTGTANACGAGAATGGTTGACAGTGGGCTGAGTAGTGACCATGTCCATCCCAGAAGGCTTCGCTTGTACCTTGCTTTGAGTTCTCTTCTGGCGAAGTTTCGTACCAAAGGTAGGTATCNGCTTGCCGACGTGACAGTGGTCGTTAGTTTCATTGAGCTTTTGTCGTCTTTGGCCGCCACCACGTTTCGTTATCGCGGTACCACCGGACTGTTGCCTCCAACCCAGTTTGAAGATCAATCTGGGGAGCCCAACCGAGTTCACGTATCTTCGTTGAGTCGACAGAGTAACGAAAGTCGTGTCCTGGGCGGTCGTCGACTCTAGTGATCGCTGATTCATCGCGCTGACACAAATTGATCAACATTTTTGTGAGGTCCAGGTTCGAGACTTCATTTCCCGCGCCGATGTTGTAGATCTCTCCGATCTCCCCACTTTGAAGAACGTTTGATATAGCAGCACAGTTGTCTGCAACGTGTATCCAATCTCTGACGTTCGTTCCGTCGCCATAGAGCGGGACGCTTGAACCATCTAGGAGGTTGGTAACGAACAGCGGTATGAGTTTTTCAGGGAACTGGAAGGGGCCGTAGTTGTTTGATGAGCGAGTGATGACTACTGGGAGATCGTGGGTGGTGTGATGGCCTAGAGCTATCAAATCCGATGCTGCTTTAGAGGCCGCGTATGGACTACTGGGTTCGAGCTTGTCATTTTCGGTAAATGACCCGTTGGTTCGGGACCCGTACGTTTCATCTGTTGAGATGTGGACAAAGCGTTGGACGTCCATCTGAGCCGCAACGTCACAGAGCAAATTCGTTCCAACGCAGTTTGTGGTGATGAAGCGTTCGGATCCTTTGATTGACCGGTCGACGTGGCTTTCCGCTGCAAAGTGGACCACAAGGTGATGGCCTTCCATCGTCGCTGTGACTTTCTCCCTGTCGCAGATGTCTCCTTCGACAAATGAAATTCGAGGATTTTCTATGAAGTCCGCCAATGTGTCTCGGCTTCCGGCATAGGTGAGGGAATCGAGGATGGTGACTTCGTCGTCACTGTTTGCGAGATGGAAGCGGACGAAGTTCGAACCAATGAATCCGGCTCCGCCCGTGACAAGAACTTTCATGGTCGGCTCAGTTCCTGAGTCCGTATCGAGGTTGGATTGATTCTGGGATGTCTTTCTTGTACGGATTGTTTTGATCGCGNGCTGACAGGGTTGGNGTNTCTACGCCCCAGTCAGCTGCTATCTCTGGATCGTCCCAGGCCACTCCGAGTTCGTCCGANGGGTTGTAGTAGTTGTCTACGAGGTANGTGATCGTNGCGTCNGTGAGAGCNGCAAACCCGTGGGCCACCCCTGGAGGGATGTAAATNCCNCGNTGTTNGGTTCCTTCCANATCGGTGACTTGGGTGGCGCCNTCAGTCGGTGATCCTGAACGTAAGTCGTGTAAGACGACTCTGACTGTCCCGAAGGGCACATACCAGTAGTCGGCTTGGTGGAGGTGATAGTGCAATCCAACTATGCAACCACTTTGACGGTCTCCCCGGTTCGCCTGAACCATTTCTCGTGAGCCTTCAGGAATCCATTCACGTCGATATGTTTCTACGAAAAATCCACGGTCATCTCCATAGACGTCTGGGGTGACAACGTGGACACCTTCAATGGTTTCAGAAGAAACAATTTCAGCCATGTAGCCCTAGGGTATTGCTTGTTTGGAGTTGAGGGTCAGCGCGCGTCAAGTCGCAGGTGTTCTACGTCGGCCACGGCAATGACCTGAGTGTCACCATTATCGGATTCGATGACGAGTCGACCGGCTTCGTCGATGTCCAGAGCGTGTCCTTGTATCGACTTCATTTCTGTTTCTTGGTTCGTATGAACCAAGATTCGTTTCCCGAGGGTTGCTGAGTGTTTCCGNAGTTTCNGGAGCAAATTNTTGGTTCCTGTGGGTTCTANGAGGGCAGCATATTCNGTCTCAAAATGTTGNAAGAGTTTGNGGGCGAGTTCGGTTCTNTCAACGGTTACCTCAGCAAGTACGTCGAGGCTCGTTGCTACCAGTTCAAGTTCAGGCGGCACTTGGCCCCACCCTGTATTAAGTCCTATTCCAACGACGAGAGCTTCGATAGCGTTCTGTTGAACCAACGTTTCGGTGAGGATGCCCGCGACTTTTCTATATCCCGGATCACCATCCACAAGCGTGGGATTGGGACTATCTACGACAAGGTCGTTGGGCCATTTGACTTCCAGTTTGATGCTTGTCATTTCGTCCACTGCTGCCAGTGCTGATAGCGCGAGCGCTGAGGTAATTAATGAGGCGTTGCTAGGAGACAATGTGTTTTCTGGCGGGCGAAGAAGGATCGACATCATTAGGGAAGTTCCCGGTGGAGCTGTCCAGGTTCTTCCTCTTCGCCCACGACCTTGGGTCTGGAGGTCCGCAACTATGACCTCACCCTCGCTACCACCGTTGNGAGCTCTTTCTAGTAACACGGTGTTGGTTGACGAAATTTCGGGGACCCAAGTGACGTCATGAAAGCGAGTTTTCTCGACCGCATCGAATTTGGGAATTTCCACATAACCCAGAGTACTTAGTGATTTGTCAAGTTATTTGGGAAAGAAATTGGGTCAAATGGGGCAAANGGGTTTNATTGTGGCACGATTGCAAGTCGTATGTCTGAGNTCGGAAGGCTAAGCCATTGTTTTCAAAGATCTTGATCGCTAATCGCGGAGAAATCGCTGTACGAGTAATTAGAGCCTGTCGCGAACTTGGCATTACGAGTGTCGCTGTGTACAGCGAGNTGGATCGAAATGCTCTTCACGTTCGACTTGCCGATGAGGCCTACGCTTTAGGTGGGGAAACTGCCGCTGATTCGTATCTAAATACTTCAGCGATTCTCGACGCTATAGAGAAGAGCGGCGCTGAAGCTGTTCATCCCGGTTACGGCTTTTATAGTGAAAACGCTGACTTTGCTAGGGCCATTACCGAGCGTGGCGTCACCTTCATAGGTCCACCTCCTGAAGCTATCGAAGTCATGGGCGACAAGATTTCTGCTCGCCTTGCTGCCGAAAAAGTCGGTGTCAGAGGTGTCCCTGGTACTACAGAAATCATTCAACACCCTGATGAGGTACGCAGCTTCGCTGACGAACACGGGTACCCGGTTGCAATCAAGGCTGCTTATGGTGGTGGTGGCCGTGGAATGAAAGTTGTTGTGTCAGCCGAAGAGGTTGATGCGGCCCTGGAGTCCGCTCAACGGGAGGCCGAAAGCTTTTTCGGGCGAAGCGAGTGCTATATGGAGCGCTATTTAACATGGCCGCGACATATCGAAATGCAAATTATCGCCGACCAACACGGAAACACGGTATGGCTCGGTGAGCGGGACTGTTCAGCTCAACGGCGGCACCAAAAGTTAGTGGAGGAGAGCCCTGCCCCGAATTTTCCTGANGAGGTGCGTCAGGCTATGGGAGCNGCGGCGGTCGCTGTGGCTGAGGGTTGTGACTACACCAACGCGGGCACNGTCGAGTTTTTGTTTCAAGANGGTGAGTTCTTTTATCTTGAGATGAACACCAGGCTGCAGGTTGAACATCCAGTAAGTGAATTGGTATCGGGGATCGATCTTGTCAGAGAACAGATTCGAGTTGCCTCTGGTGAAGAGCTGTCTTTTGGGCAGGAAGATATCGAACAAGATGGCCACGCCATTGAGGTGAGAATCAATGCAGAGGATCCTGCTGGCGGACGATTTCTTCCGTCTCCTGGGACAGTCAACGAATTGAAGGTCCCTCATGGCTTCGGAATCCGCTGGGATGGCGGTTACGAAGCGGGTGACACGGTTTCGCAGTTTTACGACAACTTGGTCGGCAAGCTCATTGTGTGGGGTTCTGATCGGGCAACAGCGATTTCTCGCATGCGCAGNGCTCTNGTGGAGCTAGAAGTAGGTGGGATAGCGACCACGGCNGCNGCTCANAGCGCAATTTTNGCNAGTCCCGATTTTCAGGCAGGGGAACATAGCACCAAGTGGGTAGAGGAGTCTTTGGACCTTAGCGATGTGGTTGGGAAAGCCAGTGGGAGCGACCAACAGACAGANGAAGACGAGCCGCGGGTCCGTAAAGATGTTGTGCTTGAAGTCAACGGGAAACGTTTCGAGGTCGCAGCTTGGGTTCCTGAGGTTGCTGGAGTTGCAGTCAAAGCCTCCAGCAAACCCCGACGGGCTGCTTCGAGCGCTGGAGCCGCCGCAGGTTCGGGTCAGGTAGCAGTGCCAATGCAGGGAACCATTGTGAAGGTTCTCGTTGAAGTCGGGCAAGAAGTCGCTGAGGGGGACGCTGTAGTTGTGCTGGAAGCTATGAAGATGGAGAACAACATCAACGCTGACAAAGCGGGNTCAGTCGTTGAGGTAAAGGTAAGTCCTGGNGACACTGTTGGCGCTGGNGACATTGTCATAGTNATTGAATAGCGACGCGACCCACGATTGGTTTAACACTGCGGCAGACTGGTGGGCGTGATGAGTGATGACGTNCGGGAGTTGCATACATGCGGGGCATGATGCTGGCCGGTGGTGCNGGAACTCGNNTGTTTCCTATTAGTCAGGTTGCGAGCAAACAACTCCAAGCGGTCTACGACAAGCCAATGATTTACTACCCGCTGGCAACGTTGATGAACGCTGGTATCAGAGAAATTCAACTGATCAGCACGTCAGCTGATCTCCCTATTTTNGANCGAGTNTTGGGTGATGGTCACCAGTGGGGTATCGATCTGTCGTATAGCGTCCAGCCCTCTCCTGGCGGCATTGCCCAAGCAGTGCTCATCGGTGAAAGCTTTGTCCAAGACGATCCGTTCGCTCTGGTACTCGGAGACAATATTTTCCATGGACCGATCGGTCTAGATAATGAAGTGTCGATCTTTGAGGCCGGAGCCGTTATTTGGGGTTACCCGGTCAGTGATCCTCAGCGTTATGGAGTCATAGAGATCGACGATTCCGGGTCGGTTTTATCAATCGAAGAGAAACCAGCGGTTCCGCGGAGCGAATTTGCGGTGCCGGGGCTTTACCTATACGACAGCACCGCTGTTTCACGAGCTAAAGAGCTAGTTCCCAGTGGTCGCGGTGAGTTAGAAATTACTGATCTGAACTTGAGTTTCTTGCGCGATGGCGAGCTGCGTGCCGTGAAGTTGNGTCGAGATACCACTTGGTTGGATTCAGGGACTCACGAAAGTCTTCTTGAAAGCTCCAACTTCGTGGCTTCAGTCGAAAAAGAGCATGGCTATAANGTCGCGTGCCTTGAAGAGGTCGCTTACAAAATGGGTTTCGTTTCGGTCGATGAAGTCGCGAAGACTCTCGAATCTATGCCGCCCTCTCCTTATAGGGCCTATTGCGAAAGAGCGATTTTGGGGTGACTGGAGGTCGGGTCGACAGAGCAACGAGTTGGACCCTCGGCGTTGTTGTTGTAACGATCATCCTCACTATCGGCCTGCCGTTAATTGGTGCGCGGACGTTTCTGCGTTCTGACACGGTTTTGCGGTGGGCTCCGTGGAATGAGAGTCAACCCATTGATCTTGAATTGACGTCCATCCCTGTCGCTGATCCCGTTGATTCGGGGTTCCCGGCTCAGGAGCTATTTCATCGCAGGCTTTTGGATGGTGATTTCGCCATGTGGAACCCCTATCCGGCGGGAGGCACGCCTTTGGCGTCGGTCCCCCACCAAGGCTTTTTCGATCCGCTGAATTTGCCTTTTCTCCTTTTCCCGGACCGTGTAGCGCCGGCGTGGATAAAACTTGCTGAGTTGTCGGTCGCAATTGCTGGTGTTTTTCTTTTGCTTCGCAATCTCGGTGTCTCTAATGCTGCTTCGTTGGTATCGGGTTTCATTTATTCCTTTAGTGGTTTTCAAACGGTGTGGACGAACTGGCCGCAAAGCCATGTCGGCGCTTATCTGCCTTGGCTTTTGTGGGGAACCGAGAGGTTGTTACGACGCCGAGATCTATCTTCGTGCCTAACTATTTCGTTAGTAACGTGCGCAATGTTGTTGGCCGGTTTTCCTGCTTTGACCGGCTGGGCGATAGCTCTGATGTTGCTGTGGCTCATTTTGCGTTCACGGACTGAGTTTCGTTCAGAGGGTAAGACGCTGGGTTTAGTCGCCTCTGCTGTCGGGTCAGTCGTTTTGGGAGTGGGTCTGGCGGCGTGGCAGGTTTTCCCGTTCGTTAGCCAGATAAGGGCCACCGATCTTGCTCATCGAGCTCAAACCATTTCGGATCATCTGTCGCCATCGTTGATGGCGACAGCTGCTATTCCTCAGGCCTTTGGTTCTCACGCTCAAGGATTTTTCTATGGTGACCGTAACTACATCGAAACTTGTGCGTTTTTAGGTGCGGGAGCGCTGGTGATCGTTGTTTGTGCTCTCTTTTGGCGCCCATCTGCTTCTGTGTCGCGTTCGGTTACCGCTGTCGTCGCCAGCTTGTTGGCAGCGGCGACACTTTTGATATACGGCGGAGGCCCCGTTCTAGCCTTTGTCCAAAACTTTCCTGTTTTCGACACAAACTTCGTGGGCAGGATGCGATCGATTTGGTTATTGCTGCTCGCCCTTTTGGTGGGTTTGGGGCTTGAGGCGCTTAGTTCAGGTGGTGAGTTTCGGGGCGATAGGTTCGATAGGTACAGGGGTCGCTGGCCCGTCATAGGTATCTTCTCTGTTTCGATCGTGGCAGTTGCTGGTGTGGTCCATGTTTTGAGGCTTGCAGCGCGGGAGGGTCANCTCTCAGAAGTNGGNCGTTCTGTGGCNATTGCCGGGTTTGCGGCNGCGGTCGTGATTGGAACAGTCGTGTTACGGCATCGNGGTTCATTGCGANCGTTTTTGCCCGTTGTGGTAGCTGCNGTNGCNGCAGCGGAGATTCTNGTATTTGTTGTTCCGTTTTGGCCAAGCGAAGTCCCTGANCGTCATTATCCAACGACNCCAGCTCACGAATTCCTAGCGTCNGANGCAGNTGGGGATCGAATTGCNGCGCANGATTTGGCGTTCTATTCAGGCACGACCACCCATTACGGAATTCGAACCGTGACCGGCCATGTGTTTCATCAGCCNACGTGGNGGGATTTGTTAGTTGCCATAGATCCTGAAGCATTCGATAGGTCATACACGTTTTCTTTTCTCGAGTTTCTCGATGTGAATCGCTTGAGGTCNCCGGTCTTGGATCGGATGTCAGTTCGTTGGCTCGTTACTCAGGTCGATTTTCCGTTACCGGGAACACCAGTCATGTTGTCCGANGGTCGATCTGCACGTGAACTTGATCCAGATGGTCGCCTAGAGGTAACAGTCGACTCACGTCCGCTTCGNGGTATCGAGCTNCATCTGGTGGAAGATTTCTCTACGACTGATCTNGCNGGTCGATTGAGAGTNGAAATTGTTGGNCCCGACGGCTCTGTGCGNACTGGGCGACGGCACGTTCGCGGGTTCTTACCAGCAGGGAGCCATTGGATTCCCGTTGCGGCTGAGGACTTACCGGTTGGTGGCGAAATTTTGGTTCGTATCCGATTGGATGCTGACGATGGGACCTTAAAGCTTCGAACTCATGATTCCGGCTCGCTTGCTNTCAATGGAATGGCCCCAGCTGGTGGAGGGTTACGTTTGGCGTACGCCGACGATGTCGCAATTTGGGAAAATCTGGATGCACTGGAACGGGTNAGGTTTGCCTCTGATGGTGTAGTCGTTCCCGNCGGACAAGAGCGCGTGGAGATACTGCAGACNCCTCTCCCTTCGNATTTAGTGCTGCTTTCGGNACAGTCTGATCATTTGACTGGTTNTGGCGCAGCCGAAGCAGTGATAGATGACTTTGATGACCAATACGATCATTTGAGCATTTCNTTGACANCCACTGGTCCTGGTTGGCTGGTGGTNGCTGACGCTATGCAAAATGGTTGGGTGGCTTCGGTNAATGGCGTTCCTCAGCNGCTGGTNGCCGCAGATCATGCTTTNGTTGGGGTTCCNGTGCCCGAAGGTTTCAGCAATGTGNTCTTCGAATANCGTCCCTCTGGTTTGAGGGCGGGAGTTTCTNTTTCCGNNCTCTCGTTGGCACTTGTNCTCTCNCTAGCCTGGCGACGTAACCGCAGGCGAGGCCGNAGCTAGGNNTCGGGCGTGGCTTCGTCATCGATGGTGCTGTAATCACCNAGTGTNAGTTCAATATTTCGAACCCGTCGAAGAACTCGTTCGCTGATGACTCGGTTAGATCTGAGCAGGTCCGCTAGTAAACCGAGCATCAACATTTGCATCGCGACTAGCAGACAAACAGCTCCTACTATCAGCGATTGGATGTGTCCTTCTCCCCCGGCAGTCAGGTAAAACCATCCGAAACGACCAAACAGGATCAGGCCTGCTACCGCAAAGACCGCTGCTGGGATATTGAAGACGCGTAGAGGTTGGTGCATGGCATATACCCGGGAGATTGTTCCTGCTGATCTTCGAACATACTGACGTTTTGAACGAAACAGACGTGAGGGGCGAGTTGTTGGGTTCACGCTAATAGGTATGTCAACGACCGCCAGGTCGGAGCGACCGGCTTGAATGAGTGTTTCGAGGGTGTAAGTGAATTGAGACACGACGTTGACTTGCAGAGCTGCTTCTTTGGTGTAGGCGCGAAATCCTGATGTGACATCGGAGACTTCAGTTGCTGAGGCTTGTCGAACCACCCATGAGCCGATCTTTTGTAAATATTTTTTTAGGGTTGAAAATTCTTCGTGGTTNGTTATGTCTCGTGTTCCCACTACTAGGTCGGCATGGCCTTGGGTGATTGGTTCAACAAGGTTCGGGATATTTGCTGCTGAGTATTGGTTGTCTGCGTCTGTGTTGACGATGACGTCAGCTCCTAATTGCAGGGCCGCGTCAAGCCCAACTTGAAACGCGACTGCCAACCCTTTGTTTTGGGTCAACTTCACGACGGCGTCTACTCCGTGGGCTTTGGCGACTTCTGCGGTTTCGTCACTGGAACCATCATCGATGACGAGCCAAAGAACCTCGTCAAATCCACTTACTTGGCGCGGTAGATCTGCAAGTGTGGCTGGCAGCGTCTCTGCTTCGTTGAAACAGGGAATTTGAATGACGAGTCTCACTTCCCCATTGTGGTGGACGAATGGACTAGACACGTGGCGGGTAATTNTTCGTTACCANTTTTATTAATCTTGAAGTTAGGCAAGGGATGATGAGCGAAGAAGCAACATACGAACTCCAAGGACATATTGCGACGATTACGTATAACCGTCCTGANTCTCTTAATGCGATTAATGGCGCTATGCGGGAGTGTTTAAACGCNGCNTGGTTGGAGTTCTACAACGATCCGGAGGCCTGGGTTGCGGTGTTAACTGGTGCTGGCCGCGCTTTTTGTGCTGGTGCTGATTTGCGTCCTGGTCAAGGCAACTCTGCGGGTTCGTGGTCGGGAAGTTATTTCGAAATTCCAACGATCAATAGTTTTGAGAGTGGTTTGGANTTATGGAAACCCACTATNGCTGCTGTAAATGGGGCCTGCATTGGGTACGGCTTAACCGGGGCTATAGCAACAGACTTTTTGTTAGCTTCAGATCGCGCTGTGTTTGGTATGCCTGAAGTGAAGGTGGGCGTGCCGACCATTGTTGGATCAATGCGAATACCGTCGAAGTTAGCTTGGGCGGACGCTATGGAAATCTTGTTGACGGGCGACAATATTGATGCCGAACAGGCCGCTGAGATTGGCTTGGCGTGGCGGGTCATTCCTCACGATGATTTGATGGATGAGGCCTATGTCCTGGCTGAACGNCTGTGTCAGGGGGCTCCGCTTGCGGTTCGTGCTGTGAAGGAAGTTGCTACTCGGTCACAGCGGATGAGTTGGGCTGAGGCAGTTCGCATGGGTGAAAGCATTCGAAGAATTGTGGGAATTACAGAGGACGCTCAAGAAGGCGTTGAAGCTTTTCGAGAAAAGCGGGCGCCTGAGTGGAAAGGTCGTTAGTTAGTGAGGCGTTTGGTGGTTTTTAGGTTTCGAGTACTAGCCGCGCTACCACGTCAGTTCCGAAAGCTGTCAGGATCGCCAGGTAGAGAAGTCCAGTGGCGGCCATGACGGCTGCGTATTGACGTTCGCGTAAGGCTGCGCGGGTCACTATTACTAGGGCCCCAGTNGTGATGGCGCAGGCAACCCAGAACCATCCGAGCATCCCTCCGTAGCTGTCGTCTATCTCACCTGTGAGAACCGAGATCATGCCCGTCGGCACGATTAGCAGGCCAACCTCTAGAGGCCAAAGTCTGCCGAGCCAGGAAACTTGTTCCAGTAGGGGTTCTCTTCGCAGTCCAGGTTGTACTAGATACCAGTGTCCGAGAAGCATGGCGTCTGTGACTGAACCCAAGAACGCGGCCCCGACCAGTATTCGTGCTGTTTGCAGAAGTTCGTTACCTCCGCCTCCTATGCCCGCTGCGACTAGGCCGGTGATTCCGATGGCTGGCGCGAGGAGGTCCCATCGGGGGTCAAAACTCGAGGTGGTTTCTTTGGGTTGTTCGGTGTGTGGGGTTCGGTGACTGTGTCGACGGACAACCGATAACAGCAGTGCGGTCGCGGCGGCTCCGGCTACGCCGACTGACGCCGCGTCGCGCACTGGTTGTGACGACCATCCGTAGCCCGCGAGCGCTGCAAGGGCCGCTATGACTGCATAGCTTGATCTGAGCAGCCATCCATAGCCAACGCCCAATTCTCTGCGTCGCGTCGTTACCCAGCAAAAAAGAAGCCCGCCGGTCGCCCACTGCAGCAATACTGTTGCGGCGTCAAGCTGTGGACCTGCTGNCATCGTNGGAAGTGTACTCACCGTGGCCNGAAAGTTACTGAGTCNCTACCAGTGATTGAATNCTGTCGGATGCGTTGTAGCTAGATCGTGTTAGCGGTCCCGCCTCGANGTGTNCGATNCCNAGCTCNCGTCCGTGGTCGGCNAGCATTTCAAACGTTTCGGGGGCCACCCATCGCTGCACCGGTAAGTGNTTAGGGCTCGGTCTCAGGTATTGNCCGATTGTCACGATGTCGACACCNACTGCGGCTAGNTCAGCGAGTGCGGCGAGTAGTTCCTNGTCGGACTCCCCTAGTCCTGTTATCAACCCTGATTTAGTGGCGACACCTTGGCCTTTCACNCGAGCAAGNAGNGTCAGGCTTCNTGCGTACCCNGCGCTTGGCCGCACTGCTCGTTGCAGNCGAGCGACNGTTTCTAGGTTGTGGTTGATGACATCTGGNCGNTCATTCACTAGTGATTGCAGNGCTTCTNTTTTTCCTCCGAAATCGGGGATCAATGTCTCNATGGTGGTGGACGGGCTGNCGACTCGAATTGCTTTGATGGTGTTTATGAATCCGCTGNCCCCTCCATCGNTNAGNTCATCGCGAGCAACGGCTGTNATCACAACGTGGTCAAGANACATGGCGGTGATNGCCTNTGCGACGCGTTGCGGTTCTTCTTNGTCGAGTGGTGCCGGATGNCGGGTATCTACGAGACAAAAACCGCACGCACGTGTGCATCGGTTGCCGTTNATCATGAAGGTNGCGGTNTNTTTGCCCCAGCATTCNTAGATGTTTGGGCAGCCTGCTTCTTCGCANACGGTGGTTAGATCAAGACNGCGCAAGGTTGAGNGAACTCGTCGGTAGCCGTCGTTGAGATCGATGNGGGCTTTCATCCANGAGGGTTTTCTGTTGGTTATTGGAAGTCCGTCNGACACACCGACTTCNTGAAGGCGTCGTTGTCTTCGGTCAGTCGTCTTCCGTTCTCGCAAAAGAACTTTCACTTCGTCGTTCGCTGTGCTTGTGGGGCTGCGTTTGAACGCGNCCAGATCTTTTTCGTGTTGCGGGAAAGCTGTCGCCGCGAATTCAGAACCGGTAGTCCCCCAGTTTTCGATCGCCTTTTTTGAGACTTCCTGCACCACTCTTTCCATTGAGGCGTTGATTCCTTCATTTTCGAGACTCGTAACCCCATAGTCCTCGATCCCGCAGGGAATGATGTAGTCAAACCAAGAGAGATCTGTTGCCACATTGAGAGCAAAGCCGTGCATGGTTCGGCCTCGGCTAAGTCGGACTCCAACGGCCGCTATTTTTCGGGGTCTTTCGTTTGCGGGATGTACCCAAACGCCCGGGTGTCTCTCGAGGCGGCCACAGTTATCGAGACCCAATTCACTAAGTGCGTCGATCAACACTTGTTCTAACTGGTGGATATACGTTTTTGTCTCTGCAATACCCCCGCCTCGTCGGCCCGGCAGGGAAAGTATGGGGTACCCAGTGAGTTGTCCCGGACCGTGGTAGGTGATGTCGCCTCCTCGNTCGGTCTGTTCATAGGTGGCTCCAAATTTGGAGGGCTCTACNAGAAGGTGCGATAGGTCGGTGTTGGGNCCACCGGTGAACACGTGTGGGTGTTCNAGTAGAAGCAGGTGGTCGTCATNGCTGGAATGAAAAAGTTGTCGTTGTAGGTCTAGCGACTCTCGGTACTCGACTCGACCAAGCCAACGGACTCGAAACATTTAGTTGAGTGGACCTTGTTCTGAGATCGCGTGATTCACTAGGGGCACCTCTTCAGCCGTGGAGGGTTCGNCCAGCTAACTCTAAGACAGCTTCGCCAAAGAGCTCTGAAAGTGTGGGGTGAGGTTGAATGAAGTCTGCAATCTCGTCGATGTCGACACCCCAATTAACGGCTAAATAGCCTTGGCCGAGTTGTTCGGTCGCCCATGAGCCTATGAGGTGAACTCCTAAGAGCTTCCCGGCAGTTCCGTCTGACCTGCGTTCTGCGACAAGTTTGACCATGCCTTCTGTTTCGTTATGAATTAACGCTCGGGCATTNCCGACNAATCGGTGTTGCGCTANGGCTACTTCGTAGCCCGCTTCCTCCGCTTCTTGCTCCGTGAGCCCGGCGTAGGCGATTTCGGGGTGACAATAAATAGCCCATGGGACTCTTGAGTAATTGATCGGCGGGCGTTGCTCTCCGACAATGTCGCTGACGACGAGCATCGCTTCAGCAAATCCGACGTGNGCTAGTTGGGGTGTGGCTATTAAGTCTCCTACTGCGTATACCCGATCTACGTTCGTTCGACAGAATTCGTCNACTTTTACGAATCCNTCTTNGTCNAGNTCTATCGANGTTTTTGATAGTTCGAGATGGTCGGTGTAGGGGCGCCTACCCACGGACACAATGACCTTTTCGACTTCGATGTCGGTTCCATCGTTCAGGTGAACGACAGTTCCTCCGGGTTGAGGACTATGCCCGTGGGCTGTGACTCCTGTTATCGATTTGATTCCGCGTTTCTTGAACGATCTTTCTAAAGCTTTGGCTATATCGGCGTCGGCTCCGGGGATGAGTCTTTCTTCTGTTTCCAGGATGGTTATTTCAGTTCCTAAGTCCGTCAACATGGAAGCAAATTCGCATCCAATTGCTCCTCCTCCGATAATTGCTGCGCTTTTCGGGAGCGTCGCCATCTTCAGGACTTCATCGGAAGACAAAATGGTGGCGCCGTCGATTTCGAAGTCGGGAAGGTTCTTTGCCTGAGAACCAGCGGCTAGGACGATGAAGTCTCCGCTCAACACTTGCTCAGTGCCATCCTCGAGTTGCACTGTGACCTTTCGGTCGTTTCCTATTCTTCCGGTTCCTGGGAAGAGGTCGATGTCCTTACTTCCGACCAGNTTCGTGACACCTTTNAAGAGTCGGTCAACAACTGCTTGTTTGCGATCTTGGGTGGCTGAAAAGTCAACTGTCGGTGCCGTTGTGATGATCCCGAATTCACCGGCTTGAGATACGGTTCGGTGAACCGTCGCTGTTTCGAGGAGTTCTTTGGCGGGAATACATCCACGGTGCAGGCATGTGCCGCCGAGGCGGTCTCGTTCTATAAGCGCAACGCTGCGATCAGCGGCTGCCGCGGTTAGGGCTGCTGCATACCCGGAGGGCCCTCCTCCAATTACGACTAGATCAAAGTGGTTCGAAGTCATCGTGACGATCATCGTAACCCCATGATGGTTGGGCCTTGGTGAGGTGACGAAACTTAACTTTGATTGCTTCTATGTCGCGATGAGTACTTGCACCGCGAATGCCGCGAGTATTACCAGTCCGGTTGCTAACGCTGTGATGATCAAGGCTCTTGTACTCACTTGCACTAAATCTAGCGGTCTGCGGAGTTTTGACACATAGCCTTTGTTGGGTGAGACGCCACTTTCTTAACGTTGTCGTAGTGACCGTTTTGGTTTTGTCGGCTTCATGTTCAACCGCGAATCAGCCAGAGGTTCTGAGCCATTCGGAACCTGGGACTGTCGCTCAATCGAGTAGCGCTAGTACCGAGACGTCTGTGCTGGTAGAGAAGGTTGGTACCGGGATACCTGTTGCGTTGACGGTTCTAGAACGTTCAACTATTTCGGGAGATACGTTCGTTCCCTCGTCTTTGGCTGGGCGTGAAGTGCTCTTGTGGTTCTGGGCTCCGTGGTGAGGTGCTTGTAACGCTGAAGCAGCGGCGGTCGCCGCATTAAGTAACCAGAGTGAGGTCGCGATCATCGGATTACCCGGTCGAGATGACATCCAGGGCTATCGCGCGTTTATTGAGCGTCATGACCTAAGTCACTTGCCTCATCTCGAAGATGTCGATGGGTCTCTTTGGGACTATTTCGGTATCTCTTCCCAGCCTGCTTGGATTCTCTTCGACGTCGACGGGCAAGTTACGCGGGGACGCGGCGCGTTACCTGACGAGTTATTCAAATTGGGTTGACAGTTGCGCGCTATGAGGGGCAGCTAGGTTTTGGATATGTCTTCCCGCGTAACTAGTCGCGAACGACTTATCTCGGCTCCTGCTTCGGTCATTTTCGATGTGTTAGCTGATCCTTCACAGCATGCTGCGATTGATGGTTCGGGAACTGTTCAAGGTCATGTTGGTCAACAATCTCGCTTATCTCTTGGGAGTACTTTCGCTATGAAGATGCGTTTTGGTATTCCCTACCGCATCAAAAGTCGAGTGTTGGAGTTCGAGGAGAACCGTCTGATCGCGTGGGCGCATTTGGGTGGCCATATTTGGAGATATGAGCTGGAGGAGGTAGGTGAACAGACGTTGGTGACTGAAACTTTTGATTGGTCGACGGCGCGTTTNCCTCTTCTGATTGAGGTTGTGGGGTATCCCCGTCGNCANAACAAAAATATGGAACGAACGCTGTGGCGACTTGCCGGTTTAGTTGAGTTGACAACCGAGTGAGATTTTTGGCTTGCTGTTTGGTCACTGTTTTTGTCGGATTTGGTTGTAGCGAACCAAACAAGTTATCTCTCTTAGATAGTTCGGTACGAGGTCCGTCCGGAGATATAACGGTCGCTGGAAGCGTTGGTGTTCTTCGCCTGGTTCCTGGTGATTGTTTTCTTGTTGGAGCAGATGAAATCGAAGANGTTGATGCTGTTCCTTGTGATCAGGACCATCAGGCCGAGGTCTTTGCTGTTTTTGATCTTGCTGACACCGAGTGGCCGGGTGCTGCTGCGGTAGCGCAAGTCGCGAAAAGTGGCTGTCTCGACCGATTTCGTAACGCGACGGGGCATGTCTTTGATCCGGTTCATATGGCNATCACTGGTTACGCTCCGAGTGAGCGCTCTTGGAAGGAGGATCGGAGGGTTCTTTGCGTTGTCACTGCGCATGACGTCGCTCTAGTTAGAGGACGGGTGACTCGCCGATTCGGCTGATTTTATTCTGGTTCGATGACCCAGACATCTTCTTCGAATTGTCGTTCNAACTTTTTTTGCAGTTCNCGCAACGTTCGGTCGTTGCTGTTCCGTACTAATACGGCTTCGGTGGCGCGNCGAAGAATTTCGTCGTCGCGTCGTCCCATTGCTTTGCCGAATTCTGCACTGGTTTTCGGGGTTTCGACGTTAGCTGTAGTTACCGCGCGCGCTCCAGCCAAGAGTTCGTGGAATCGTTTTTGGGTCGCGTCAGGCCATCTGAGTTCCACACCTTCGAAAGCGAGCACTACGGCGTATGGAATGGCTGTGGCTGATGCCGCTTCAGCAGCCAGCATTTCTGCGCCCAAGCCAAGTCCGGTCACTACCTGTATATCGGAGTGCATTTCGAGTTTTGCTCTTAGCACTTCAATAAGACGACGACGCACGGCCAACGTTGTGCTGTTTTCTCCGTAGCCGCCTAGCTCGGTTGGGCGATGGCCGAATACAGCAATGTTGTGGGCTGCGTCGTTGTCGGCTTTCGTGGTTGCCTCGACGTTGTCCCCGTCAAGTCCTCTGACGATCGCGTCGGTGTATATGCCGCCTGTTCTGCTTGCTTGTTCAGCTGCGGCGGTTGTAGCTAGCTGATCTGCTGCTTCGTTAAGCCGGTGACCTGCATGTCCTTTGACCCATTCGAACTCGACGTCGCCTCGAGCGTTAACCAGCTCAATAAAGGGTTCCCACAAATCGCGGTTGGCAACGGGCTCTTTTTTCGAATTTTTCCACCCGCGTTTGAGCCATCCTTTCCACCACTCCTGACGAAAACAATTGACGACGTAGGTGGAATCACTGTGAACCCGTAGTGGGCCCTCTAGCGCTTGAACTGCTGCGCTGGCCGCTGTCAATTCCATGCGTTGGTTAGTGCTATGAGATTCAAATCCCGACGACCATGGCCCTTGGTCAACAACGAACGCCCATCCGCCGGGTCCTGGGTTACCCAAGCACGCGCCATCGGTAAATACGTCGGTGGTCATTGCTGTACTTGATACATCACAGATGTCACCAAAACACGTACTTTCCGTGCACATGCCCTTTATAGGCAAGGATAGATTCACTGCGATGGCGTGTCTGATCACATGGCTTGTGGTGTTCTTTCTCAAGATTGTCGGGGACTGACTGTGGTTTTCGCGTGTGGCGAAAATGTCTAGTTCTTTGCGCTTCACGGGGGACCGCGAGGCTGATGACTTGTTAAACAACAATTTTGTGGCCCTGTTGATTGGGATGCTGCTGGATCAACAATTTCCTATCGAGCGGGCCTTTGTCGCGCCGTATCGGTTGCAGCAACGCCTTGGATTTGATCTAGAGGCAGCAGCTTTGGCGGAGTTCCCTGTCGAGGCCTTAATCCAATCTTTTTCTGAAAAGCCTGCGTTGCATCGGTTTCCGAAGTCGATGGCTGAAAGAACCCATGCCCTCTGTAACTATTTGGTTGAGCATTATGACGGCAACCCGGGTGAGCTCTGGGCAGATATCTCTGAGGCGTCAGAGCTACGTCAGAGATTATTGGCGCTTCCTGGTTTCGGCGAGAAGAAGGTGCAGATCTTTGTGGCATTGCTCGCTAAAAGATTCGGGGTAACCCCTCAGGGTTGGAAAGACGTTGCTGGGCATTACGCTGACGCCGGTTTTCATTCGGTTGCTGACCTTGATTCACCCGAAGCCTTATCGAAATTACGAAGACAAAGAGCACAAGCGAGGAAAGCAAAGTGACGTCAACTGTTCCTGTGAGAGACCGTTGTTTCGAAGATTTTTCGGTCGGTGAATCGTTTGTCTTGGGCAGCGTTGAGATGGTCGAAGAGGAAATGCTCGCATTCGCGACTCAATTCGACCCGCAACGGTTTCACGTTGATGCAGAAGCCGCCGCTCAAACTATGTATGGCGGATTGATCGCGTCGGGTTGGCATACCGGATCATTAATGATGCGGCTCACCGCGGAGGGGTTTTTGGGTGAGCATTGCTTGGGTGCTGCGGGACTTTCGGAACTGTCGTGGCCTGCGCCTGTGCGCGTAGGCGATGTCCTGACTTTGAGAGTGGGGATACTGGGCACGCGAGAGAGCGGGTCGAAGCCCAATCTTGGGTTTGTTGAACTCAGCAGCGAAATGATTAATCAGAACGACGAAGTGGCGCTTCGTACAGTCGGAACCATGTTGATAGCGAAGAAAGATTCTTCGAACTAATCGAGTCGTTCTCCTGCTTGGCGTTCGAGCCACCCCAATAGAACTGCAAGAGCTCGGGGGTCGTGCCGGATCCTGTGGTCTGCCCCATTGACAAGCCTGAGTTCCGGCGCGGGATGGAGATCCGCTAACAGTTGGGCGTCAGCGGGTGGAACTTGACGATCGTTGGTGCCATGAAGGATGAGGAGAGGGCGTTCACCCATTGCCTTCATTGAGTCGATCGCTCTGTTTTGCTGAAGTTCGTCTGACCATCGGTTCATCGAATCGGGGTAGTCATCATCGTCGATGACTCCGACATCTCGACAATGCTGTAAGAAGCGACGTGGGTGAGCTGCCCAATCGTCGAAGTCTGCTCGCGGAGCCATCGCTGCAACTCCGCGAATTTCAGGGTCTTGGGCCGCAGCCATAATTGCCAGCGATCCCCCTGTTGTGGATCCCACNAGCCANATCTGTTGGGATCCTTCATCACGGAGTCGTCGNACTGATCGGGCCACGTCATCAAGCCAACCNNNCATTGAAAACTGGCCTTCAGATTGGCCGCANCCGCGAAGGCTCACTGCTAAGACAACCCAGCCTTGTTCTTCNGCGACCCGTTCGGCGAATTGTTCATATGACCTGCTCGGCACACCGGGNCGTTGCTTTGATGGGAAGCCGTGACAAAGAAGGAGGGCTGGTGCTCGAGTCGAGGAGCGTTCGGGGTGAACAAGAAAAGCTTCTAGGTGGGGTGTTCCTTCTATACGAGTTTCAGTGATGGTGACCGACAAGGGTGAAGTCGCTATTTCCGGCAGCAGGTCGCTGGTTTATAACCGCGATTTCGNGCTTCGCGNAGTTCGTCAGGTCCNAATGTTGCGTAGGCCTTNGCATCACATAGGGCTTTCACGGCCGTTTCGTTGGTGCAGCTTTCTAGATCATGGACCNTTTGAATTCGTTTNTCGCCTACGTATCTGCGGCCTTCNAGCTCTTTGGGTGCTTCCATAGGGTCTATTTTGCCTCAGGTCGGGCTTTGAGTTGGACCGAGAGCACCAATTAGCTTCAGATACTGCAGGTGAGCATTCATAATTGCATCTACGGTCGGTCGAGTTACTTCNATGTCATCGGNTCGAGCNCGCCGATACAAATTCTGCACTGCNGTTGAACTGTCAGCGATGTCTTGGTCATCGTCAAGTTCAGAATTGAATTGGAGTTCGTTGAGATGGAGTCTCAAGAGTTGCCTCAAGGTCTCTGGGTCAGTCTTTGCTGCGACCTCGAAGGGTATTTCGGCTGCTACGAAGCCTGCCGCCTCTTCGAGCCGCCATACGGGCTGGCGAGGTTGCCGACTTAATCGTCGTGTTTCACGGCCGATAGCGGCTGCGGCAACGACGAACCCGATTACCAGTGAGACTGCTACTACAAGTCCAAGCATGTTGTCCTAGTTCCCCTCACGGAGAAANAGAAGTTCTAGAGCCCGATTCGTTGGGCTAAGAGCTCTCGATGGTAGGCGGGGTCACCAAACATGAGTTCAGAACTCTTAGCTCGTTTGAAGTACAGGTGGGCAGGATGTTCCCATGTGAAACCGATTCCGCCGTGNATTTGNATGTTCTCAGCNGCNCAGTGGAAATAAGCCTCGGAACAATATGCCTTGGCNAGAGATGCGACTGACGGNAGTTCNTCGTTCATTTCTGAGGCGCACCAGGCAGCGTAATAGGCAGCNGACTTGGCTGATTCAACTTCTAGCAGCATGTCTGCGCACTTATGCTTGATGGCTTGGAACGAGCCGATGGGACGACCAAATTGGACTCGGTCTTTGGCGTATTGGACGGCCATATCCATAACAAATTGTGCGCCCCCTACCTGTTCATTCGCGAGTGCTACCGCTGCTAGGTCGAGGATCTGAGCGATGTAGGAGAAATCGTTGGTGTCGCACAGGTGACTGGCTGGGGTGCCGTCGAAAGTGATTCGGGCTTGTTTACGGGTTTGGTCCATCGTTGAGAGGTTTTCGCGGCTGAGACCGGTGGCATCACCGTCCACTGTGTAGAGGTGGATTCCTCCCTCCGCTCGGGCTGCGACCACAAACAGGTTCGCAGTTCCTCCGTCGGTGACAAACATCTTTTCACCGGTGATTGTTGCTCCGTCACCGGTTCCACTCGCTTCGACGGTTATGCCTTCTGCATCCCAACGTCCACTGGCTTCTGCCAAGGCCATGGTTGCGATGGTGCTGCCGTCAGCGATCCCTGGCAGCAACGCTGCTTTTGCGTCTTCGTTCCCTGAGTGGATTATGGCGTTACCGGCNAGCACCACAGTGCTGAAGAACGGTGCACATAAAAGGCTTCGTCCCATTTCTTCGAGCGCTATGCCCAGTTCGACGTAGCCGAATCCTTGACCTCCGTACTCCTCGGGGATGATCATGCTTTGCAGTCCGAGTTGTTCGGCCATTTGGCTCCAAACAGCGGAGTCGTATCCGTCGTCTGTTTCCATGAGTTCTCGCACGGTAGCTTCTGCAGATTTTTCCTCCATGAAGGAGCGGATGAAGCTGCGAAGTTCTTCTTGTTCTTCTGTGAATGCAAAGTTCACGGTGGTTACCTTTTCGACAAGTGGTTGGGAGTCTTGTTTTAGCTCGTCGCGCGAAGATACGCCAATCCNNTTGTGTACGCTGATGTACACATTTCNGATCTTAGAGCTGCTGATGAACNATTCAATCTCTGTCCACCATGTCGGGACTCGTGATCTTCGCGCCAACCTCGCGCATCACCTTCGTGCCGCTGAAGCAGGCCACACCATTTTTGTGACCGTCGATGGGAAGGTCATCGCTCAATTGGGTCCAGTGGGTCACGCAGATGAAAGTCTTTCTATTGAGGCGCTCATTGCGTCTGGATTGGTCGAGGCACCTAGTAATTCCAAACGACAGGNACCCCNAGCGGTCTTTGATCTCCCAGCGGGGCTGTCGAGTGAACGTGCTCTGCGTGAAATTAGAGGCCGGTAATGACTGTNGCGCTGGACAGTTCTGCTCTTTTGAAACGCTACCTNTCTGAACCTGGCCACGATTTGGTGAACCAATATTTGCAGGCAGATTCGGTCTGGTGCGCGTCGGTGTTAGCGAGGACTGAAGTTCAATTGGCGCTACATCGNGT
Source organism: Acidimicrobiaceae bacterium (assembly GCA_002713975.1). Classification (GTDB taxonomy): domain Bacteria; phylum Actinomycetota; class Acidimicrobiia; order Acidimicrobiales; family Poriferisodalaceae; genus MedAcidi-G3. The sequence continues at coordinate 28,749 of PAVP01000004.1, forward strand.
TGCTTCAGGCCCTACTGAGCAACAAAGACTTTGGTCTGCGTTCAGAGAGGATTGGGGCCGTGTCGCTGTAGTTCCAATTGATGAGCGTTGCTTAGCACGAGCTGTGGAGATTGGTGCAACTTTCCAGCTCGGCACTGTTGACGCTCTGCATCTGGCAGCAGCTGATCGACTTCCTCAGCCTTTGACGTATCTGACCTTTGATAGCCATCAGATTCCAGCTGCTTTGGGGCTNGGGTTCGAAGTCGCCTCAACCCAGGAANCGGCGGCTAATTCTTAAACCGTGGCTACTTATTCTTCGCCAATGGAGGATTGGAGGTACCGCTCGATTCCGATGTCGTCGATCATGGACAACTGGGTTTCAATCCAATCGAGGTGGTTCTCCTCCCCCACCAGGAGATGCTCCACGAGTTCTCGACTACCGGGGTCAGCCTCGTCGAGGCAGATTTGGACTCCGCGCCTNTATCTCGCGACTGCGTCTATCTCAAGTTGGCGGTCTAAGTCGAGTTGNTCCTCGACTGACTCNCCAATTGCGATACTTCCNAGTCGTTGAAGGTTTGGGTGACCTTCGAGCAGAAGAATGCGTTCAATCAATTTCTCCGCGTCGCGCATCTCTTCAATTGATTCTTCGCGGAAGGCACTAGCTAGACCTTTCCATCCCCAATTTTCACAAATTTTGGCGTGGGCAAAATATTGATTTATAGCGGTTAGCTCAGCTGTGAGCGCTTCGTTTAGAAATTCGATTACTGCGTCTGATCCTTGCATTGCTTGTGATCTCCTAGATCGTGCACAGAAGACCATATACGCAGCGACCTATAGAGCAGTGACACTCAGTCGGCTTATCCGATCGAGACGGCCTAAGCGACTGCAGGTCGAATTGTGAGGCTCCGCGGACCCGCCAATTGACGCACTTGATCGACACATGCNCCGCATTCGGTNCCGGCTCCACATCGCGTCCCAATTTCTTCAACACTGAGAGCACCCGTAGCTAGAAGNTCTCGAATNGTGGCGTCNTTGATGGCGAGGCAGTGACAAACGACCATTAGGAGTTCCCGTCCCTCTTGATCGTGATTTGGCCCCGCACACCGCTGTCTATGAGCCCTAGCGCTGTGCTGAGTCGCACCGTCGTGCAGCGTTTACTGATTCTGTTCGCGCCCTTCAATTTCGCTACCGGTCCGGGCATTCCAAACTGGAGTTCGACACTGTCGACACGTCTCATTGATGCGCGCCACTGGTTAGCACCGATTCGGTTTATCGGAACTGGTACCAAAAGATATTCGTTGTCACCGAAACGGATTTCGCTTGTGCGCTCATCAATTGCGACAACTTCGTTGACGACACGCCGTTGAGCAGCCCGTATTGAGGGCCCTGATGCTTCGGGATTCTCTACGACTGACATCAAGCACACCTTACTCATTTTGATCAGGGGAGGTGTANATCTTTGGATAGCTCTCTGATATCTCTGACAAAGGGTGCATCACTACTTGCGAGTACGCACCTAACCAAAATGGCAGCAGCCGTCGTTCTCCATTGGATTTNCACCCAGAGTGAGAACGACGGCTGGACCTACTCGCCCTTAGGCGAGCCCACCAATCGTGGCAGTACTTCTACTGCAGGCTCCCGATGTCATCACGGCCGATCTCTAAGAGACCCCAGACCGGATAAAGAGCAGTACGAATGTCGTCCGAGGACGGGCCCGATCCTGGTTCGTTATCCAGTTCATAGGCACTGTTCAGGGTTTCGATCGTCTCGGCGAACATACCGGTAGCCCCAAGTTCTGGCTCCAGCACTCTCCAGAAGGCGTAGCCCTCAGCCTGGTGGATGCGGGCCTTATCCATATCGCCCGCCGCTAGGTCGGCTTCGACCTTCACTGCGTAACGCATCACTGCCTGCGAATAGGTGATGACCACACCACGCTTCACCAGGGAAACCGCGGCTTCAGCTCCGCCAGCACTACCTCTGAGCAGTGCATCTCGACCAGCGATCATTGCACTGAGGATGGCTTCGTTAGCTTGGGCGGTCTCGCCGTCCGAGCCCATCGTTCCGAAGTTACCGCCGCGCTTGTTGGCTGTTCCATATGGCCCACAGCTTCCGCTAGCGCCGTGGTAGAAGGCCCAACCTTCATCCCAGTTATGCACAGCACCTGCCCAGTTACCGTCGCCGGCTTTAGCGACAGCAGAGTTCACCTCATGGGTTACGTATGCAAGCAAGGCTTGGTTCTGCATGCCTTTTTGGACGCCTTGTTTTCTTACGCCATCAGATTCACCTGCGAACATCCCGGTTCCTTCGAGCGCTGAGGTAATGAACACGTCAAGAGAACCCGGAGCACCGTAATAGGCGTCATGGGGGTGATTCTTACCCTCTGCTGAGGCGAAGCCTCCAAGAGTTCGGAACGATCCGTCGCTCTTTTCTGCATTCTTTCCATTGTTGTAAATATCAGCAACGGCGTCGAAGTCGATGGGGCTAGCGCCGAGCAGCTCGTTCATGTCACACATGTCGAGCACTAACAGGCGGTGGTTATCAACATTTGAGGCGTAGTCGTAACCACCCTCTCCTGCTGTCGCATCATCGGTGACTTCAGCACCCGCTTTTGCGGGTGAACTAGAAGACGCCGAAGCGCTTCCAGAGGAACTACCGCTAGCGGAGGCAGATGCACTCGCGGAAGCTGACGCGCTAGCGGAGGCAGACCCGCTGCCAGAACCACTACCCGAACCAGAACCACTACCGGAACCAGAACCACTAGAAGAACTGGCTGAACCGACCTCACGAACGGATGCTCCGTCATCGCCACAAGAGGCGGCAACTAAAGCGAACGCAAAGACCAGTCCAAGCAATTTGAGCAAGGACGAACGTTTCATGTTTGGTATCTCCATAAGAACATTAGAGGGGGAATAACACTCGCATGATAAGTGCTCCTAATACCAAATATCAACCTAAAGGTCTTACTTATTTGAGATAGCAACTGGTTTCAACGATTCGCCCCTGGACACCCAATATGTGTAATTGACGAAATCTANGAGATGGATGCTTCAACNCCTATATAACTTNGTCTTTAGCCTATATTTACTTCGAACAAATGTTTATCGTCATTTATGTTTGGCTTGCTTATCATTTTATGTTAAACACTTTCACAACGTACCCGCGGACCCTTTGGGTCCCTCGCCTCTTCGTGCTGAGGCGAGTTGTGGGTCGGGTCCGGTCTGGTGGGGAGTCCCCTCCTTACCAACGCTTCCTTTGCCTGCCTCGGGCAAAACCCTCCAACAGCGTAGAGCGGACCCGCCCACAACGGGTCACTACTACTCAAGACAGAATTAGTGCTTCACTGTTATTNGGGATTACGAACAACGACCTCAGTACCCAGGCACTACCGCCACTAATCGCACCATAGGACCTATCCAATGACCGATACTCCAGAACTTGAACACGGTGATGGACATGATGTATCGCCGGTCGGCGATATTCACTCCTTCCCTAGCGACGCAGANCTATCTCGTTCGCTTATGGCATCAAGCGCGGCAGGGGTTCTGTCAACCCTCACCACCGAGGGATATCCCTACGGCAGTCTGGTTTCTCATATGGTCGACGGTGACGGAAATCCAATCATCCTGATCTCGGACCTCGCAGAACACACCAAGAACGCCCGCCTTGACAATCGAGCCAGCCTCTTGGTGGATACATCCCGCGCCGCTGACGAGGATCCCTTAGTTGGAGCAAGACTCACGTTGATCGGACAAATGAACTTGCTCGCAGCTTCAGATGATCTNCAAGCGACATACTTAGAGAAGCACCCATATGCCGCCGATTATCTGAAGTTCAAGGACTTCAATTTTTGGCAACTAGAGGTTGAACGCTGTCGCTTCGTTGGTGGCTTTGGACACATGAGTTGGATGACCGCCGGGGATTACTGCACCGCAGAGGAAGATCCCTTTTGTCAAAACGCACTAGGCGCTATTGAACACATGAATGACGACCATGCTGATGCAAACCTCATCTTTGTTCAGGAACGCGGTGGCATACCAAATGCTAGAGAGGCTGAAATGATCGGAGTGGATCGGTATGGCATGACTTTTCGTGTAGCTAGCACTGCGGGGGACCGGACCAGCAGGGTGGCCTTCACTGAAGTCGCAACGGATCCTTCACAGCTCGAGCCCTTCGTCATCGGTCTTCTACGTTCGTTGCGCGATGACTCCTGAGCGTCACCAAACGCAAATTAGGGAATNGATCCGGGCGCAAGTGGTCTTCTTTTGACGACATCAGGCACGCACAGCGGAGTGCCTGTAACTGGGTCCGGAATTACCACAGCAGCGAGACCGAACACTTCGTCCATCATTTGACTATTGACGACCTCTTGTGGCGANCCCTGATTCACAATTTTGCCGTCACGCATCGCCACCACATGGTCCGCGTAACGACACCCTTGATTGATGTCATGGAGCACCATGACAACCGTTCTTCCTTCTGTCCGATTTAGATCTCTTAGGAGGTTAAGCACCTCAACTTGGTGAGCTATATCTAGATGGGTGGTCGGTTCATCTAAGAGCATCAGATCCGTCTCTTGCGCTAGGGCCATTGCTATCCATGCTCTCTGTCGCTGTCCTCCGGAAAGATGGTCGACGTGCTCTTCGGAAGCATCGTTGAGGGCGGTTAAAAACAGCGCTTTCTGCACAGCAGCCTCGTCCTCTGTGCTCCATTGGTCAAAAAGCCGTTGATGCGGATACCGCCCACGCCGGACTAGGTCCGAGACTGTCACGCCGGTTGGCGCCGTAGGACCTTGAGGCAATAGCCCAATCTGTTTTGCGACGGCCTTGGTCGGCTGCAGGTGGATATCTTCACCATTCAGTAACACTGCTCCACCTACTGGTCGAAGGACTCGAGCTAAACCACGCAGACACGTCGACTTCCCCGATCCGTTGGCACCAATGATCGCGGTAATCTTCCCGGCCGGTATAACGAAGTCAAGGTCATCAACTACTCGCTTACTCCCATATGAGAGAACAACCTCTGAGGTTTCAAGGGTTACCATTTCAGATCTCTTTTCAAAGTGCGCGGTTAAATCGAACAAGAATGAACAAAAAATAGGGGCCGCCCAAAGCAGCCGTAATAACTCCGACTGGGAGGGTGGTCGGGGCAAATAGCTGCTGAGCGATTAGGTCGCAACCCAAAAGGAACAATGCGCCAACGAGCCCAGTTAGAAGCAAAGCGCCACCGGTCAGCGATCCGACGATCAATCTCACCATGTGCGGGACAAGCAGAGCAACGAAGCCTAAAGGTCCGATTACGGCTACAGCAGTAGCCGCGAAGGCGGACGCCACGACAATGACTGCCATACGTTCGAGTTCGACTCGACTCCCTAGACCGACCGCCGATTCATCCCCAAGTTGGAGGAGTCGAAGCCGAGGAACCAAAAACAAGCTAACCGGAGTGATCACGATCACACCTAAAGCCAAGGTTCTAACGTCGGTCCATGAGCTTCCGAAAAGACTTCCCACTTGCCAGCGCGCCGCTGCGACGACCCGTTCAATCGGATATTTGACCATTAGGTAGGTGATGCCCGATGCAAGCAGCGCGTTTATTCCAATACCGACGAGAACTAATCGACTCCCGCTGATGCCCTGTTTCCATGCCAGCAAATAGATGACAACAGCCGTCAATACTGCTCCCCCGAACGCAGCCCAAGGGAGAACGCTCAGATCGGCGCCAACGGTGAGCACGAACACCGCACACAGAGCCGCACCAGTATTGATGCCGATCACGTCCGGCGAAACCAAAGGGTTGCCAAGCAACGATTGAAACAACGCTCCAGAAGCTGCCAAACAAAACCCGGCGAGCAAGGCGGCGACTAGTCGAGGAAACCGCAAGGAGTTGACGACAAAGTCATATTCTCCTCCCCGGTTCCAGAAAGCAGTCGCTATCGCCTTAAATCTCGGGATCGGGTAGTCCCCTACCTCCAAGCCCACCAGAACTAGACAAAGCAGCACGAGCGAGGTACCGACACATAGGCGAATCATTCGAAGGTCAGCCAGAGTCGAGAAACAATTCGTTCGGATCGCACGTTGGGATTGAGAAAGCCGTCTAGAAAAACTGACTAAAACACCAACGCAAGCAAGCCCAACCGTTAAAAAAATCAGGGTCTGTGGCGACGGTGGGACAAGCGTTAAGAGACTCACAACCCAGCAAGCTTTCGTGAGCGAACCAAGAATATTAAGAAGGGCGCACCGACCAAGGCCGTTACAACCCCGACCTGCATCTCAAGCGGTGATACCACCATTCGGCCCACCACATCAGCCCCCAGCAGCAGACCCGGACCAGCTATGAGGCACATGACCGTGACCCAGCGATAATCCGATCCAACTAGCGACCGGGATATATGTGGCACTGCTAAGCCGACAAAAGCGACCGGACCGGCTATGGCGACCGCAGAGGCTGCGAGGACAACAGCTATAACTCCTGCAGAGAATCGCACTAGCCCAACTCGTTGACCCAGCGATACTGCGGTTTCCTCTCCCAGAGAAAGCGTATTTAGAGGTGCCCCCAGCATCAGAGCTCCTAGGAGGGCCACGACAATCAAGGGAAACAACAGGCGCACCTCCTCAGTTCCTCGACCGGTTAGAGATCCGGCCAACCAGAAGCGGGCCTCGTCCAGCGTCTCTTCGTCAAGCAACAACAAAGTCGAGGTCCACGCGGATAGCAACGCGGTGACAACTGCTCCCGCCAAAGCTAATTTGACCGGCGTTACTCCTCCCGGACCAACCTGGGCCACCACATAGACCAACAAGCCCGCGACGACCGCTCCAACGAACGCGAACCAGACATACCCGCTAGCGGTGACAATGTTTAATCCGTGAATAGCAGTAACCATTGCGAACGCTGCACCCGCGTTAATACCTAATATTCCAGGCCCCCCTAATGGGTTGCGGGTTACTCCTTGAGTCATTGAACCCGCTACCGCTAAACAGCATCCTGAAACGATGGCTAGAAGTGTTCGGGGCAGACGCAGCTGACGAACGACGACTTGGCCGGTGTCGCTCGAATCGAAATCAAAAAGTGCCGCCCAGACCTGGCCAGCGTCAACTGGCACTGGCCCCACCAAGAGGCTGGCCAGACTCATTAAACATAGGAACGCAACCCCTGCCGCGACCCACCAGAACGGTCTGGTAGCTCCCTCACCAGTTTGTGTCTTAGATCCGGTTTTCAAGTCCACTCGAACTCTTCTGATTTCATTCGCTACAGGGGACCTGTGCGGCTGAGAGGAAGCCGCAATAATCTTTCTCTGTTACCGTCCATAATCCGTCTATGAGATAGACAGTTCGATCCAAGTCGGTATAGGCAGCTGAGTCTCCGAAATAGACGTCATAGATGATCCTGGCCGAATCGTTAACAATCTCAGCTGCTTTAGGTCGCAAAGTGATTCCACCGTTATCAGCAGCCCCTGCTCGGTATGCCTCATTAGCTATGCGAAGTTCACCGGCATTCTCTAAGTGCCGCTTTTTTTCGGACCACTTCGTTTCACTTCCATACACCAAACGAAAGGCTTCCATTGCCAATAGCTCTTCAGCAGTGGGCGGGTCCAGAACCACCGTAACGACATCTGAGATTTTCGGTACCAGTTCATCGAGAAGCAAATCGAGACTAAGAATTGTCACTGTATTCAACGCTGCGTGAAGGGCGGTGCCCCGCTCCAGCCACACAGTCTTCTGCTGTTGCACTGCAGGCACAGCGCCCAGTAGCGACGACTCGATTAGCGCGTCTGTAAGCGGTGACTCTGTTTCGATCAATAACACGTCGACATCGAGCAGATTGACCATTTGCTCCGTAAGCAGGACCCATCCCTCGTTGCCAATCTCATCATCAAGATCGGAGGGATACACAAGTCCAAGCTGCTTAAGAAAACGAGATGAGGGTATGTTGCCGCCGGCGACTCTTATTGCATCTTCACGGTCAGCTTTTAGCCAGGCAAATGACGATCCTTTCAAACTTGGGTGGGGACGGATCGCATCAAAAATTGAAGCCTGAGCAACCAAAATGGCTTGACCCGCCTCAGCGTCACGCGACAACACCTGGCCTAAGAACTCCACATGTTCTTGCCAAGAAAGTTCAGGTTGGTCTGAATCTCTTGGACTTGCGACAGTCGCTGCAACCGAGCTAATGGCTTCGTATTCGCTCCGACTCAACTCCGCTTTCATGGCCAAAACGAGGTCGGGTCGAAGTTCAGCTAAACGCTTGTAGTCCAATCCACGCTCAAGCTCTCCAAGATCGATGATTTGAGTTTCTCCAAGAACCCGACGTGACCAAACAGACGGGAAAAGTTCGGTCGCGGGCCGTGATCTCGTGACAGCGACAGGAATGAGGCCTAGCGCTATTAGAGAATCCTCTTCATGTGCTCCTAGAACCACGACTCGTTCGGGGCTCAACGGCACCAACGTTTCGCCATATTGGTGGGCGACGGTCACATTTTCTGAAAAAGTCGCTTGCTCAGTGACTTCCGCACCAACTTCAGCACGGCTGGATTTCGTCACGGATGATGACTGATCAACCGCAATGGTCTCTGCCGAATCAGAACACGCGAGGAGTTGTGCTACCAAGCACGATGACACCAATAGGCGCACGACACAGCTGCAGGCAGACATAATTTCGCCTACGTCGTCGCTTCCGCTTGCAGTACTACGTCGAACTCAAGGAGCTCTGCGCCATGGGCCACGGGCTGTGAGGAGGCTTCGGCATGCCCACGAGCAAAGGCGGGCGAACGAACCCACGCCAGAAAGGCCTCCTCTGACGCCCAACGCGTGTAGACGTACCAGGTGTCGCCAGCGGCTGGGCGAAGAAGTTCGAAATTTTCGAATCCATCCATATTCTCAACTTCGCCGAGCCTGGCTTCAAAACGTTTCAGCAATTCATCTCCAGATCCCTCCGGCACCGTTATCGCATTAATTCTGACAATGCTCATCTCTCTTACTCCCTCTTCTTTCGACCTTGATCTAGTAAAAATTTCATTGAATCGCCCCCCGCTAATTCCGCCAGATAGCTGGCATAAACACAAAGGGCTAGTTCATCAACCCGTTCACTCGAAAATCGTGCTTCGACCTCAAGCTTTACTACGACAACATTGAGCCCCAAATCAGCTTTCAAGACGACAGCAGTTGCATCAGCTACTTCTGGGTCGCAGTCCAGGCCGTCAAAGACCTGTCTCAATCGAGTCGGGTGAAGATCTGCTACAAACCATCGTTCTCCTGCACGGTGCCGAGAACGATAAACACCGGCGACAGCGTGCTCTAGTGTGCCTCGCGGTTCGATGCTGCCCAACCACGTTTCAACTTCCTTGGCTATGGGGCACGGCCCATCTGCCACTAAATGTCTGAAGGTACACGGGCTTAAGTCGGCGCGAGAATGTCCAGCAACCAACAGGCGACCTCCATCGGTGCGCCGAAGCAGAAGCTCAGCACCGGGTACTGAGTGGGCAAGCGCTGCAGCTGCCGTAACGACATCTTTATTAATCATCAAGATCTCTCCTTTGTCCGGCGAGCCTCGTCAAGAACCATTGCTAATTGCTCAATTAGAGATCCAACCCGAGGCCCATTTCCTAAGAGCCATTGATCATCGAAGTGAGCAACAGCTTGATGAGCACCCGCTGGTGTCTGAGAAAGACCCCCTATAGTCATCAGCCCATCGGGGCCTCCAACCGAATCAAGTCCAGTCGACGGGACCAAGATGACATCCGGTGCTACCACCATCAGACCCTCTGCTGAAATGCTCTCACTACTATCTATGTCCAACACCTCCGCCATGCTTTCCCCACCGGCAGCCTCAATAATCCAATGCGTTGCTGAATTTCTTCCTAGGACTAGCTGGGTGCTAGCTCCGCGCAGATAGAGCGCAACGACCCGAGGTCTGCTTGTCGGATCGACAACCGTCGCCTTGGCGATATCTTCAGCAACTTTCAGAGCCAATTCGGAACCCAATTCAGGAACGCCAAGCGCTTGAGCCACTGCTCGAATCTTTTCGGGCGGGCCTCCAGGGCCGGATTGATTAGGAACGATTACCACTGGGAAACCGAGTCGCCTGAGATCGTCAATCACACCTGGAGGACCTGCAATTTCTGTTGCAAGCAATACCGTCGGCGAATATGTAGCAATACTCTCCGCTGTCAGCGCTCTCTGGTATCCGATCTCGGGTAACGCATCAGCCTCCGGAGGAAAGGTCGCCGACATATCGGTGGCTACAACTCGGCCACCAAGTCCCAGTGCGAAGACAACTTCAGCGACTGTGCCATCTAAAGGAATGATCCGGTCAACGGAGTTAATTGTGACTTCAGTTCCAGTTAGATCCGTCACCACTACCGGTAAGACTGGTTGGGGCCCAGCGTCGCTTTCATCATGGCCGTCTTGCGGTTCGATTTCTTCAGTGTCCTCATCTACAGAAAGAGCCAAGGATTGATCTGAAGCGGTCCTATCGGCCGTTTCATCGATCACTGTATTTTCGCTACATCCCATGAGAACTAATGCAAGAGACCAAGAGACGTGGAGCAGTAAACGCCTTCGAATTGTCAATCGCTTGGAGCTCGAAAACACTCGGAGCCTCTGCCTCAATTTGTCCTCAGGCCTACTTGGCCACTTATGGTAGGTATACCTATCACTTATGGTCTGCGCTGTGCAACATCCCGATAGGTCAGAGGTCAAAGCCGTAAACTTTACACATGACTCTTCACTGGAAAGGGACCGGCGTCGAAGTACACAAGGTTGTCGTCGGGCCTTACGAAAACAATGTGTTCACTGTCAGGTGCACCGAGACAGGCGACGCTCTGCTCATCGATGCCGCCAACGAACACGAGCAGCTTCTAGAGCTTTGCCAAAGCCTCGGCGTGAGAACTGTGGTCGAAACTCACGGCCACTGGGACCACATCCAAGCTATCCCTGCAATCCGAGATGCCGGTTACGAAGTGGGTGTCGCTGCTGAGGATGCCACCATGCTCCCTAGCTACGACTTCATCTTGGAAGATGATTCAGTGATCGAGGTCGGCCGTCTACGTATTCGCACCATTCACAACCCTGGGCACACTCCAGGTTCGATGAGTTTCCATGTTGAAGACTCACCGCTGCTGTTTTCAGGTGACACCCTTTTCCCTGGTGGGCCCGGAGCTACAAACTTCGAGGGCGGTGATTTTGACACCATTATCAAAAGCATCGACGAGCGAATGTTCTCCAAGTTTTCGTCTGAGACTGTCGTTCTTCCCGGTCATGGAGATGACACCACAATCGGTAGCGAAGCTCCTCAACTTCAAGAATGGGTCGACCGAGGCTGGTAGACAACTAGCCGGTCGCGACGCGACGGGCCAGAGAACGAAAAGCCATGGTGAACGTCACCAACCCCAAGCCCACTATTGCGGCCATTGCTTTGAGGAGCATCGTCGGGTCCCACCCTTCCGACAGAACCGAACGCATACCCTCAAGCAGGTACGTAACCGGATTCCACGCCGCCACCGTTCTCAACCATCCGCTCATCAAATCTCGCGGCAACATGCTCGGTGTCAAAAACGCAAACGGAAAAAAGATCAAAAAAGCTGAATTAACCGCCGCCGGGTTACCGGTCCGCAACGCGACCGTATAAGGAAAACCTGTGAAGGCAAGGCTCCACGCCATGGCGAGAAGCACAAACACAGCCAAACCAGAGATTCCCGTTCCAAAACTGACGCCGACGGCGAAACCTAAAAGCAGCACTACCGCTGCTAAAGCAGACGCCAAAACGATGTCGGCCACCATCAGACCCAACAGCAGCGATACTCGACGAATCGGTGTGACCAGCATCCGATCTAAGTACCCGGTTTGGATGTCTGTTACCAGCATGTTCGCACGTGATATTCCGGTTACTGCGAACACGATCGCGACGGGAAGTTGGAATGCTCGATAATCGATCCCTGGTTGCCGTTCTACAAAGGCTTCTAACGCTCCAATGTTGACGATGAAAAAGAAGATGGGGATAGCCAAAGCCGGACCGATGAACTCAGGTTCTCTGGAAAGACTTCGAACAGCTCGACGGGCAACGGTGCCAATATCAGCAAAAAATCCGCTGCGTTGAGAGATGGGTTTCCGGTCCGACATCATTGTTCGATCTCACTCGTCAACCGATGACCGGTGGCTCGGAGGAAGACATCGTCGAGCGAAGGGGTTCTCACAGTTAGAGATTGAGGGGAAATGTCTTGTCTGCTGAAAGCCACGGCCACCTCAGCGACGAGGCCCGCCCCATCTGCTGTCGAGATCGTTATCCCCTGCGTACCGATGGTGACATCATCGACTGCCGACAACGCAGCCGCAACATCAGCGGCTTGCTCTAATTTGTCGACAAGTTCGACCACAATGACATCAGATCCAACACTCCTCTTAAGGTCTATCGGTCTGCCTTCTTGAACAATTCGGCCTTCGTCGATAATGCCAACCCTGTCAGCCAACGCATCTGCTTCTTCTAGGTATTGGGTGGTTAAAAAAACCGTGACTCCGTACATCTCATTGAGGCGCCTCACTTCGTCCCACACCCGGACTCGGCTGACTGGGTCTAGACCGGTCGTCGGTTCATCCAAAAACAACACTTCTGGATCGTGGATAAGCGCGGCTGCTAAATCCAGTCGTCGTTTCATTCCACCGCTATAGGTCTGCACCCAATCGTCAATAGCGTCACCTAGATCAGCCAATTCGATCGACCGGCTGACTCTTTCATCTCGGTCGTCCGAATTAAGGCCGAAGAGCCGTGCCTGTAGGTCAAGGATTTCTCGACCACTTTGCTTGTCGTCTAACGCTGCTTCTTGGAGGGCCACCCCTATACGAATTCTTACTTCGGCTGCATCTTTCACGACGTCGTGGCCCGCGACCGTCGCTGAACCGGCACTAGGTGCAAGCAAGGTGCACAAGACTTTGACTGTCGTCGATTTACCGGCTCCGTTTGGGCCAAGGAAACCGTAGATTTCTCCTCGAGGGATTGCTAAATCAACTCCGTCAACCGCGTGATTGTCGCCGAACTTTCTTACTAGTCCACACGCCTCAATCGCAAGGTCACTCATCTGGACCAACACTACTGGCGCCAATATGTCATAACCAACGGCATCTAGACACCGACCTGCGAACTACTACTACGGTTACCTCATGCCTAATAGTTGGAGTCAGGAACAATTGGCTGAGGCTACAGAAGCGGGTCGTATCGACACCGTGGTACTGGCCTTCACTGATCACTACGGGCGGTTAATGGGGAAACGGCTCGACGCCGAATTCTTTCTTGGAGACCCCTCTGGGACCCATGCATGCGATTACTTGTTGACCGTCGACATGGAAATGGAGCCGGTCGACGGGTTCGCCTTTTCCAACTGGGACCTCGGCTACGGGGACCTTCATCTGGCCCCAGACATGAANACTGTGAGNCCCGTTCCGTGGCTCGACCGGACCGCNTTAATNATGTGCGATCTACTTACNCANAGTGGAGACCTAATTGCGGTGGCACCGAGGTCAATTCTTCGCCATCAAATTCGTCGNCTCGAAGACTTCGGTATGCAAGCCATGGTGGCATCGGAACTCGAATATTTCCTNTATCGGACCANCTATCGGGATGCCGCTCTGGGGGNTTACAACAATTTGGAACCTGCCGGCTGGTACGTGGAGGACTACCACCTGTTGCAGGGAGCGCGCACNGAAGATCTCAATGGCGCATTTCGCCGTCACNTGAAAGACATGGGGATCCCAGTCGAGTCAACCAAAGGAGAATTTGGGCGGGGACAACATGAACTAAATATTCGCTGGTGCGACGCTTTGGAAATGGCTGACCGTCATGTCTTACTGAAGCAGTGCGTCAAAGAAGTCGCCGACCAGCAGGGAGCAGCTGCGACTTTCATGGCTAAGCCTCATGACACCGAAGCAGGATCCAGCTCTCATCTGCACCTCAGTCTCTGGTCAACAAANCAAGAAAACAATTTGTTCGTCGGGGACAACGAGATAGCCGGGCTAGAGGTTTCAGAAACTTTCACTCATTTTCTCGGCGGCTGGCTATCTCACCTCCAAGAGCTGATGCCGTGTTTTGCTCCAACAGTCAATTCCTACAAGCGTTACCAATCACAATCCTGGGCCCCGACCGGCTCTGCGTGGTCTCCCGACAACCGGACGGCGGGATTTCGAATTGTTGGCGAAGAGCAGTCACTTCGAATCGAATGTCGCGTCCCTGGGGCTGACGTGAATCCTTATTTGGCCTACGCGGCCGCAATCGCAGCCGGATTAGAAGGACTCGAATCTCGTAGCGAACTCCCACCAGCTCTTGAAGGAGACGCATACCAATCTGAGGCAGCTTCTCTGCCTTCCTCGTTGCGCGAAGCGACCAAACTTTTTGAATCCAGCAGTTTCGTCAGGGAGGCGTTTGGCGAAGCTGTCGTCAACCACTACAGCCATTTCTGGCTAAACGAAAGCATCGCTTTCGATGCTGCAGTGACTGACTGGGAACGACGCCGGTACTTCGAACGAATATAAACCTTCTAGCGTCAGGCAGATTTAATCGTCTAATAGCGGCGGACGTCGTTGACCGATGCCCGTTGCCTGTTCAAAAGCATAAGCAAGTTCCAAAACAGAACGATCGTCGCGGCTTCTTCCCACGATCTGAAGGCCTACGGGTAAACCTTCGGGGGTAAATCCGGCAGGCACTGAGATCGCTGGATGAGTGGTTGTCGTTATGTCACTGCACGACCTCATCCAGTCGATGTAGGTGTCAAAGCGAATACCTTCGATCTCTTTGATGTATTCAATGTCTTTGGAAAAAGGTGGAATTTGTGTGACTGGGCACGCCAAGAAATCGATGTCTGCCATGAACCTCTGCAGCTCAGCAAACATTTGAGCTTGCTTGAAACAAGCTTCGCCATGATCTTTCATGGACATCGCTAAGCCCTTTTCGGCATTCCATATAACGGTTTCCTTGAGCTGATGTCGATGCGTTTCCAACAATGCGGCATAGCTGTGGGCGAAAATTTCAGCTCGAAGTGTTTGGAAGATCTCAGGGGCGTCAGAGAGATCGGGCCAACTCTCTACTACTTCGCAACCTAAGTCCGAAAGACGGTCTGGTACCGAAGCGAGAGCGGCACGTACCGCTGGGTCCACTGGTAAGCCCCCCAAGTCAGGTGACCAGGCAACTCTGGTACCACTGAAATTTCGTTCTAATGAGCCAGCAAATATTTCTGGTGACTCAACGTTAGAACTGGGCGCCAGCTGGTGAGGTCCAGCTATGGCCTGCATGAACAGCGCTATATCGCTGACTGTTCGTGCCATAGGGCCTTTTGTGGCCATCGGCATCCACAGATTGGAACTGGGGACAGTTGGGACGCGTCCGCCCGAAGGTCGAAAGCCAACCACATTGCAGAATGACGCNGGATTTCGTAACGATCCACCTAGGTCGGAACCATCGGCGATGGGAAGCATTCGCGCGGCTAGCGCTACGGCGGCGCCGCCACTGCTGCCACCGCAGGTTTTGGAGGTGTCATATGGGTTGGACGTGACTCCAAATACTTCATTGAATGTTTGAGAACCTGCGCCGAACTCAGGGGTGTTTGTTTTCCCAATCATGATCGCACCTGCATCACGAATACGTTCGACTATCAGATCGTCTTGGTCGGGGACTCTGTCCTGATATATGGGTGACCCCAACGTGGTACGGACACCGGCAGTGTCNACTAGGTCTTTGTGTGCGATCGGCAGACCGTGAAGCACCCCCAAAGGTTCGCCATTCGCTTGAGCGTCGTCTGCTCTAGCAGCGCTTTCGTTCGCCTGTTCNGGAATTAAGGTGACAATCGCATTGAGTTCAGGGTTGACTTTTTCGATGCGTGCAAGGTGCGCTGCCAAGAGTTCGCGTGAACTGATCTCTCCCTCTGCTAGCAACGTTCGCATCTCTATCGCTGTCAAATCACAGAGGGTCTCGTCTATCACGGGTGTATTCCATCACAAGCACAAGCTTTGAGGAGCCAAAAAGCGGGACCAACTTAACTCGAAGTAGATATCTTCAGGCGGTCCGTAGCAGAGCCATCTACGCTCATTGAATGGCAACTGACAAAGATGTGCGGACCCAGACAACTATCGAGCTGTTACAGACTTTGATCCGGAATGAGTGTGTTAACGATGGCACTGCAACTTCGGGTAACGAAATCCGTAACAGTGATGCTTTAGAGACCTTTCTTGAGGGGCCTGGGGTTGATATCGAGACTTTTGAACCGACGCCAGGTAGAAAATCTTTGGTGGCTCGTATAGCAGGGACCGATCCGAGTGCCCCAAGTTTGTGTTTGATGGGCCATACCGATGTTGTTCCGGTCAACCCTGAAGGTTGGGTACGGGACCCATTCGGGGGTGAACTTGTCGACGGTGAGGTCTGGGGGCGAGGAGCAGTTGACATGTTGAATCTGACTGCTTCTCAGGCAGTCGCGTTTAAGCATTTAGCCGAGAGCGGATTTCGGCCTTCAGGGGATTTCCTGTACTTCGCTGTGGCCGATGAAGAGTCGGGTTCAGCGCACGGTGCGCAGTGGATGGCTGATCACCATCCTGACGCCATCATGGCGGATTACGTGTTAACAGAAAATGGGGGCCTTCACACTGGTACATCGGACGATCCTTATATTGGAATCAACGTCGGAGAAAAAGGTGTCGCGTGGCGAAGGCTCCGGGTTAATGGCACCCCGGGACACGGATCAGCGCCCTTCAAATCGGATAATGCTTTGGTAAGAGCAGCTGGTGTCGTGCAACGCCTCGCGGATTACAGACCGCCAGCTCAATTTCATGAACTATGGCGTCAACAAGTGAGCATCCTTGATGTTGATGACGAGACGAAGTCGATCATGCTCGACCCTGACCGGATTGATGATTGGCTGGAGGCTCACCCAGTGGAAGGCGTTGCTAGACATTTCTATAGCTGCACCCACACAACCTTTTCACCCAACGTCGCGGAGTCAGATAGGAGGATGAAGACGAACGTCATTCCGGATCAGATTGATATCAATGTAGATATACGCACACTGCCCGGTGAGTCAACAGCGGAAGTTCAAGCTCACCTCGACAGCGCTCTGGGCGACTTGGCGGATCAAGTTCAGGTCGAAATCATAATGAACGATCCCGCGAGCGTCAGTCAGATGGATAACCCGATGTGGGACACAATCCAGAAAGCTGTCAACCAACCTTTCCCGGGAGCTCGACTTTCACCTCAGTTCGTCGTCGGTTTTACCGACGCACGGGTTTACCGGAATCTGGGATCGGTAGCTTACGGAGCCGGTCTTTTCAGTCCTGATTTGAAGTCGAGTGATTTTATGAGCCGTTTTCACGGCCACAATGAACGAATTGATGTTGAGTCGCTGAGTTTGACGACACAGTTCTGGCTTGACGTCTGTCGCGATTTTCTTGAATAAACGTCAGTCGGATTTACACTATTGAGACAGTGTTAATTGCTTGAAAGCGCCAATACACTGGGCTGTATGGCACCGCCGCTCTTCGAGATTGAGGCACTCGAAGTTCGGGCCTCTGACGGTCCGAACATCTTGCACGGAGTTGATTTAACCATCAACTCCGGTGAGATTCACGCGGTTATGGGCCCTAATGGATCAGGCAAGTCAACGTTAGCGACGACACTGATGGGGTCACCTGAGTACGAGATCGTAAGTGGACATCTCCGCCTGCATGGTGATGAGATAGCGGATTGGGATGCTGACGTCCGCGCTAAAGCCGGCATGTTTCTCGCCTTCCAATACCCACAAGAAATCTCTGGTGTGTCGGTAAGAAACTTTCTTCGTCAAGCAGCCTCTGCGCGACAAGCTGAGGAAGTCTCTGCTATTGACATCTATGTGGCGATGCAAGAGTGGATGGGCCGTTTAGACATGGATGCCTCTTTCATGGATCGCTACCTCAATGAGGGTTTTTCCGGCGGAGAAAAAAAGCGCAATGAAATACTGCAGCTGGCAATACTTCAACCTGAACTCGCCATTCTTGATGAAACAGATTCTGGACTTGATATTGACGCCCTGAAGGTAGTGGCGAAGGGCGTCCGTGAGGTTCAAGAGGAACGGCCGGAAATGGGAGTTCTCCTCATCACCCATTATCAGCGTCTGCTATCTGAGCTCAATCCTGATCATGTACACATACTTTTCGATGGTCAGATCGTCGAATCTGGCGGCCCTGAGTTGGCAGAGAGATTGGAGCATGAGGGCTACGAACGGTTCGAATCATGAACCTGCCATCTGACCTCAAAGACCGGTTCCCTCTCCTGTCTCAAATAATTAATGGCCATCAGATTGTCTATTTAGACTCGGCTGCTTCATCACAAAAACCGGACAGCGTGATTGAGGCTATGAACAGCTACTACCGGACCATTAACGCCAACGTGCATCGTGGCGCATATGAGATCGCTGCTCAAGCGACGGAAGCTATGGAGATGTCACGAGGGCAGATAGCAAAATTTATCGGCGCCAATTCAGCGAATGAAGTTGTCTTCACGAAGAACGCAACCGAGTCATTTAACCTCGTCGCCAGATCCTGGGGAGGACAAAACCTTTCCGAGGGCGATGCTGTGCTCATTACCGACATGGAACATCACGCGAATATTGTTCCTTGGCAGATTCTTGGAGCGGAACGAGGCTTCGAGATTCGTTGGATACCTCTGACTTCCGATGGCCACCTTGATTTAGACCAGCTCGATCAACTCCTAGATGGCGTGAAGATGGTCAGTGTCACTGCTATGAGCAATGTATTGGGGACTTTGAATCCAGTGCGTGAAATCGCGGACCGTGCACATGAAGTTGGGGCGCTTGTGACAGTCGACGCCAGTCAATATGTTCCGCACTTGCCCACCAATGTGAACGACCTGGGTGCCGATTTGATGTGCTTCACGGGCCACAAAATGTGCGGCCCGACTGGGATCGGAGTGCTCTGGGGTCGAGAGGAAATACTGGACTCGATGCCGCCATTTCTTGGAGGCGGAGAGATGATTCTGGATGTGCGCAGGGACGGATTTACGCCAAACGAGCTTCCACACAAATTCGAAGCTGGGACACCTCCAATCGCTGAAATCATCGGGCTAGGTGCTGCTGTAAGTTTTCTTGAATCTTTGGGGATGGCCGAGATTCGTCAGCATGAAATTCAACTCACTGAATATGCCCTCAACGCTCTGGGTGAACGTTATGGAGATGAACTAACAATTCACGGCCCGAAAGATGCTTCCCAACGCGGTGGAGTGCTATCCATCCAATACAGAGATGTTCACCCTCATGATTTAAGTCAAGTCCTTGATCAAAGAGGAATCTGTGTTCGGGCTGGTCATCATTGCGCAAAACCTTTGATGCGGGAACTGGGGGTCGGCGCCACAGCACGCGCTTCCCTATACCTTTACAACGACGAGTCAGATATTGATGCTCTAGTTGATTCTTTGGAGCCTGCTGGCGAAATGTTTGCGCTCTAAGCGAGGGAATATCACGTGCCTGGACTTGAAGATCTCTATAAGGAAATCATCCTTGACCATTACAGGAACCCTCGTAACCGAGGGGAACTGGAGTCTCCTCCGGCACACAGAACAGAGGGATTTAATCCTCTCTGTGGGGATGAGGTGACCCTCACTTTCGAATTGAAAGATGGCTCCTTGGGTGAGCTCCGAATAGCTGGTCAGGGATGTTCGATCAGCCAGGCTTCAGCATCGATGATGTCCGCGGCTGTTCAAGGTAAATCGATAAGTGAGGTCCGTGACCTCACCCGGCAATTCAAGTCGATGATGTCGATCCACGAGGAGTCGATTGATTCGAAAGAGCTGGACCCGGCCTCGACGGCAACATTTCAGCTCGGCGACCTAGAGGCACTCAAAGGTGTCGTGAAGTTTCCGGTTCGAATCAAGTGCGCGACCTTGTCCTGGAACACGTTGTTAACAGGACTGGACGAACTGGAGGCCTAGGGCTTCACCAACGATGTCCAGGTGGCACCCCTGTGATCTGTTCTTTAATACGTCTGGTCGTTGCCGCCGAAGTCCCATCAGGCAAATCGTCCGAAGCAAAAAACGCGACTTCAGCAATTTCGGGAGACACCGAAGAACTGATGGACCAATCCTTCACCACAAAGACGACTATGTGATCACTTTTGTGTTCTCTAAATGAAGAAAACACACCGTGAACGGACTGCGGGGTTTCCGGCAGTTCCACCCCGGTCTCTTCGCGTAACTCTCGTTGCATCGCGTCAACCAACGACTCGCCGGTTTTGACACCACCGCCCGGTAAGTACCAACCGTCGCGATAACTGTGACGCACGAGACAAATTCGGTTTTCTTCGTCCAAAACCAACGCTCGCACTCCAATGGTGAGTTTCGCTCGTCGGAATGTCGACAACGTCTTGTACAGCCGGAAGAGCAGGCCTCTGAGATCAGGCACCGACAAGATCTTCTATAAGTTCAGCCATCGCGACGTCAAGTCCGCTGATGCCGCCCAGATCGTGGGTTGTGAGCCGAACGCGCACCGTTCCGTACACGTTGGACCACTCGGGATGGTGGGCTAGACGCTCAGCATGCAACGCNACTGCTGACATAAATGAAAATGCTTTTACGAAGTCACCAAATTCGAAGGTGCGCTCNAAGCCATTCGAAGCAACATCCCAGTCAGGTAATTCTGTTGAAAGGTTCNCAAGTTGTTCAGCCGTAAGCAGCTCGCGTTTCATTTTCCGCCCCCAATACCGCTAGGTCGTGTCGAAGTCCCATAAGTGTAATGGGCCCGAAAAGTCGCACTAACCACCGGGTTTAGGCGAGTGGGTCCGCGAACGGGTCTTCTGGTTCGGCGGCGAGGAGGCTGTTTGTCTCTGATCGCCCACCAATTGCAACCGACACTCCATCTGACTCGCCGTCAGAGTCGGTAAATCGAGCGTAGCCATTGGCTTCCAACTCTCGTGCAAGCTCCGGTCCGCCGCTTTCAACGATTTGGCCGTTCACCAGGATGTGGACATGNTCAGCCGGTAAATAATCGAGGAGGCGGTGATAGTGGGTGATGCATAGCACCCCTAATCCTTCTTCAGTCATAACCTCAATGCGTTCAGCNCATGCNCGTAACGCGTCGATATCAAGTCCACTGTCAAGTTCGTCNAAAACTGCGATCTGGGGACCCAACACCGCTAATTGCGCAGTTTCATTNCTTTTCTTTTCNCCTCCTGACAAATCAACATTAAGGGCGCGGTCGAGAAGTTCNGTTTGCAGTCCGATCTGTTGAGCTTCCTCAATTAGTCGAGATTGGACGTCGACCTCCTCNAGCCCGCGTTCNTTTAGAGCAAACTCCAAAGTCTCGCGAACGGAAACACCTGGAACTTCGGTTGGGTACTGCATAACGAGGAAAAGCCCAGCTTGAGCACGGGCCCATGTAGGAAGAGCAGAAAGATCTTGCCCATCCAATTCAAGCGAGCCGCTGGTTATTTGGTATCCCGGTTTTCCCATGATGGCGTTCGAAAGGGTGCTCTTGCCTGATCCATTAGGACCCATCACGGCATGGACCTGACCAGAGGAGATCTCGAGGTCAACCCCATTGATGATCTGTTGGCCACCGACCGCTACACCTAAATTTCTTATCGAGAGCACGGTCATGGCAATTCCACTTCTACTTCCCCGTCCGTAATCTGCACCGCATAAACCGGCACCGGCTGCGTTGCCGGAAAAACGTCAGGTAACCCAGTCCGTAGGTTGAATTTGGAGAAATGTTTCGGACATTCGATAGCGCAGTCCTCTGACCAGACCACTCCATCGGAAAGTGAATAGTTTGCGTGACTGCATCTATCCCCTATCGCATGAACTGTCTCCCCGATTCTGATCACAGCGATGCGGTGGCCTTCAACATCAAATCTTCGAGCTTCTCCATCTCCAATCTCGTCGACGTTGCATACACGAGCCATAGCTATGACCGTCCCATGTCGAGAGCCAAGAGTTGCTCGATTCGAAGATCGATCGCTTCGCTCACCATTGATGAAGGAAGTCCCTTCAAGACGTCGGCAAAAAATCCTTTCACAACCAATGCTTCAGCTATATCGGCTGGAACTCCGCGACTTTCTATATAAAATTTTTGCTCTTCGTCGATGGGACCTACCGCCGACGCGTGACTACATTTCACGTCGTTGTTTTCGATTTCAAGATTCGGAACAGACTCGGCCCAAGCTTTTTCGGACAATTTGAGCGTCCGATTGGTTTGGAAAGCATTCACGTCCCCGGCTGCGGGTTCGATTCTGATAAGGCCGGTGTAAATAGCTCGACTCTCATCGTCAACTGCGCCTTTAAACAGCAGATTCGAATTGCTGTGAGGAGCCTCATGTTTTTGAAACGTCCTGAAATCATGTTTCGCACTTTGTCTTCCGAAGTACACGGCACTGATCTCACTCGACGACCCCTGCCCCGTCATCTTGGTGTCTATTCTCGCTCGGGCATACGAGCCGCCTAGTGCAACTTGGCTCAGCGACACATGAGCATCTCTACCTGTTTCCGCAACTTGCGTCGCGATTTGCCAAACACTGGGCCCGTGTTCTTGAACGGTGAGGTACTTAAGACGACCGGCTTGACCAACTTTGATCTCATTAACTGGGCACACCAACGCATCTACGCCGCTGCTGCTTTGGTGTTCGATAACGGTTGATTCGGAGTTCTCACCGGCATGAATCATGACGCGCGGGAACCACGCAAGGTTTTCCACCGTCGTGTGATGGCGTATCAAGATCGGAGAAGCGACAACTGCGTTAGCTGCCACCTCAACCAAAATTGGTGTCGCACAGTACGCAAGGTTGCAGTCAGCAAAGAAGTCGAAGTCGGGCCCGACGACAGAACCAATGGCATTCTCTAATTCGGCACCTTCGGAGTGCACTGTAACTGCTTCGTCGATCGTCGAAATTGAAACGATCTGCCCATTCACAATGTGAATAATCGCTGCGGCCTGCTCATCTAGTCCCTTGGTGAGACCGAGATCGATGAGAGCTCCTCCCGGTGAATCCAACTCGTAGCTAGAGGGTTCCAATTCGTCGATCGGTGTGTAACGCCATAGTTCTTCTTCAAAAGAGGGAAGCCCTGTCAGCGAAGACCGTTCCTCGGCTTCTTTCCGCCGCTCGGTAAGAGCGGGGGATCCGATTAATTCGGTCCAATCTGGTGTCTCGAACAGGGTTGTTCGGGTAGGTGCCACAACAGATAATTCTACCTATCTAGATAGTGCAAATCCCCGTTTGGCAAGGTCAGCGTTTCTTGCCTTTCTTTCTTTTCTTTGCTCGAGCCTTCTTACTGATTTTGCGTCGACGACGACCTTTTTTGCTTTTTTCTGCCTCCATCTCCATCAAAATGTCTGGACCCGCAGCGTTAACGATGTCTTCGGCTGCGTCTAAGAGGGCAGCGATGGATTCATCTTCTCCCAAGCTTTCAGGTTCTTCAGCAAAGTCTTGGACGCCAAGCGATCCATGGTCCCAAGCGACGTCAATCCGTCGNGGTGTGTATTCGGGACAATCGTCGGGGCAGCGCCACGGCGCCTCTGGGGCGAGGTCTAAATTGCACTTTCTGACAGTCTCACCGTTTCCATATGAACGGGTCTCGTAATGGCGGCAGTTCGTGCGCATCGGCATGCATACATTGTCGCGCCTGTTTCGCCATTCAACGAGTTACGACCCGTTATTCCTGCTCAGAGTGCAGCGATTGCGTCAGCTACTGCCAACGCTCGTCGAGCTTCGTCGACATGAAGATTCTCGATCATCTTGCCGTCGACCGTTAACACGCCGCGACCNTCTTTTTCGGCTGCTTCAAATTCTTCAATGATCCGTCTATGAAAATCTAGTTCGTCCAAGCTCGGTGAAAAGATTTCGTTGGTTGGAGCGACCTGGTTGGGATGAATCAGCGTCTTCCCATCAAAACCCATTTCAGCGCCTTGAACACACACATCCTTGAAACCAGACTCATCCTTGATGTCGTTATACACGCCGTCAAGAATCGCTACGCCAGCGGCTCTTGCCGACAGCAAGCACATCGCCAAATAAGGCAGGAGCGCTNGACGATCAGCGGTAATGGAGGCACGCAGTTCCTTAGCCATGTCATTAGTTCCCANAACCATGACGGACATCCGCTCATGTCGGGCTATTTCCTCAACATGAAGTATCCCAATCGGCGTCTCAACCATGGCCCATATCTGCGTCGAGGATGGTGCACCNCCTTGGTTCAGTAGTTCCGAAATTTCGTCCAAGTAACTCGAGCCATCAACTTTTGGGATCACCACGGCAGCGGGCCCCGCAGCNGCGGCTGCTAGGACATCATCCCTCCCCCATGGAGTATCCAAGCCNTTGCACCGGATTGTTAGTTCGCGGTTTCCGTACTCAGAAGAAGCTGCGGCAGCGCACGCTTGCTCTCGGGCTACTTCCTTGCTGTCGGGGGCCACCGCGTCTTCCAAATCAAAGATCAAAGCNTCAGCTTGAATGTCTTTAGCTTTTTCTAACGCTCGTTCGTTGGCCGCGGGCATGTACAGAACGGAACGTCTTGGCCGATAAGTCGACATGGGCTGCATCTCCTGAATTTCGCAGTTGATCTAAGTGGATCAGAATCCGTACGTTTTGGCTAACTCTGGGTCTCTAGCGGCTAGCTCTCGGGCAAGGTTGACCACGACGTGACACTGCTTGACGGTTGCATCATCTTGCATTTTTCCGTCGAGCATTACCGCTCCAGTACCATCTCCCATTTCTTNTATCACGCGCATCGCCCACGCAACTTCAGATGGTTCCGGGCTAAATACNTTCTTCGCNATATCTATCTGCACCGGATGAAGACTCCAGGCACCTACGCANCCGAGCAGGTAGGCGTTTCTNAACTGGTCTTCGCACGCAATGGTGTCGGTTATGTCTCCNAANGGGCCGTAATAGGGAAGAATCCCNTGGGCTCCGCACGCATCAACCATCCGAGCCAGTGTGTAGTGCCATAAATCCTGTTGGTAGGACAGCCGCGAGTCGTCGTCTCGACCTTCTTCTGGGTCCTGTCGTACTAGATANCCAGGGTGTCCTCCTCCAACTCTGGTGGTCTTCATACGTCGGTCAGCCGCTAAGTCTGCTGGNCCTAGTGAAAGACCCTGCATGCGCGGGCTGGCNCCNCAGATATCCT
The DNA here is from genome assembly GCA_002713975.1 of Acidimicrobiaceae bacterium. Taxonomy (GTDB): domain Bacteria; phylum Actinomycetota; class Acidimicrobiia; order Acidimicrobiales; family Poriferisodalaceae; genus MedAcidi-G3. The sequence continues at coordinate 53,850 of PAVP01000004.1, forward strand.
CAACATTCGCTACGCCTTGCGCCGTTTCGAGGATGGCGTGAACCAGAATGGGTCGCTGTAAACCGGCTCGAGCCTCAAGTTGTGCAAGCANCTGGTCTACGAAATGGATATCTTCGCTTCCTTCTACCTTGGGGATCATCACCACGTCGAGCTTGTCCCCAATTTCGGTGACCAAGGTCATTACGTCATCTAAGAACCATGGNGAGTCGAGGCTATTTACCCTGGTCCACAACTGGGTTTCTTCGCTCTCCCAGGTTTGGCCGACTTCTACGAGCCCAGCTCGTGCTGCCTCTTTGTTGTCTGCAGAAACCGCATCTTCGAGATTTCCGAGCAACACATCAACTGTGGGGGCGATTGNTGAGACTTTCGATCTCATTTTTTCGTTAGATGGATCNAAGAAATGGATCATGCGTGATGGACGAAACGGGATTTCTCTGATCGGGTCGGGTGCCCCGAGCGCTANCGGTGAAAAAAAATCTTTCGGTGTGCGCACCTAAAGAAACCTCCGGTNAAGCTGTAATTCTGACCGTATCTATCAGAAATAGGGATCGCTACTCTGGGTACAGCCTTTTCTTTATGTTCTCACAACCCAGNTAGAAGGGTCAGCCGATGGATCCTTCCATCTGCAGTTCGATAAGTCGACTCCACTCCACCGCGTATTCCATGGGTAATGTTTTTGTGACTGGTTCGATAAACCCGTTTACAACCATCCCCATCGCCTGTTCTTCAGANAGTCCTCGACTCATCAGATAGAAGAGTTGTTCGTCGGCAACTTTAGACACCGTCGCTTCGTGGCCAATTTCTGCGTCTCGAGCTCCGATTTCTTGATACGGGTATGTGTCGGATCGACTTATTTCGTCTAGTAAGAGTGCGTCNCATTGGACGTGGGATCGACANTCGTTCATGCCTTCTTCTACCCTGACCAGTCCCCGATAGGTAGTCCGTCCCCCATCTTTGGAAATCGACTTGGAAACAATTTTCGAAGAAGTCTCAGGAGCTGCGTGGACCATCTTTGCTCCCGCATCTTGGTGCTGCCCTTCACCTGCATAGGCAACTGAGAGCACTTCGCCTGATGCTTTGGGTCCCATGAGATATACAGCTGGGTATTTCATAGTCAGCCTGGACCCGATGTTCCCATCGATCCATTCAACATGAGCTTCCTCGTAGGCAGCNGCTCGTTTAGTGACGAGGTTGAATACGTTGCTCGACCAATTCTGAATTGTTGTGTAGGTGATTCGACCACCAGGCAATGCGCAGAGCTCAACGACAGCTGAGTGAAGGGAATCTGAACTGTANACAGGTGCTGAACATCCTTCGATGTAGTGCACTGTTGCACCTTCGTCGGCAATGATCAGCGTCCGTTCAAACTGTCCCATATTTTCNGCGTTGATACGGAAATATGCCTGCAGTGGCATCTCCACTTCCACTCCGGGTGGAACATAGATGAACGAACCGCCAGACCAAACCGCTGAATTCAACGCGGAAAACTTGTTGTCTCCGGGGGGGATGATTGTTCCGAAGTACTTCTGGATCAATTCAGGATGGTCTTTCACCGCTGAATCCATGTCGGAGAAGATCACTCCCTGAGCTTCTAAGTCTTCGCGATTGCGGTGATAAACCACCTCCGACTCGTATTGGGCGGTTACACCNGCGAGATATTTTCTTTCCGCTTCNGGTATTCCNAGTTTTTCATAGGTCTCTTTTACCGAATCAGGAAGCTCTTCCCAAGCATCTACCTGCCCTTCAGTTGGCTTGATGTAGTAGTAGATGTCGTCGAAATAGATTTGTGATGTATCCCCACCCCAGTTCGGCATGGGCTTCTTTTTGAAAATCTCATATGAGCGTAAGCGGAAATCCAGCATCCACTCAGGCTCTTTTTTAAGGAAGGACATCTCTCGAATGATGTCTTCGTTGAGGCCTTTTTGAGGCTTATAGACGTAGTCCTCTTCGTCGCTCCACCCCAACTGATATTTACCTAGATCTATAGAGACATTTTGATCAGTATCAGTCACAAAGACTCCCGCGAAATTATTTACTCCTATCAGGATAGTGGTAATTGAATTTCAGTCCCACTTATTCGACCTGNCCATCGCTCAGCGTCATCAATATGCAGATANCCCGGCACTTGAGTATGNGGCGTGTCCAAATAAACTTTGGCTTCAGGAGCTTGNGCAAATCGACCGTGACTCCANCGAACTTCGACATGCCCNTCAACGCANGTTTCCTCTGCTGCCTCATGGTCTCTNACCGTGGCTTTCCANCCCACTATGGGCTGACCGGCTGCTTCACCCCACATNTCGAGATCTCGGAATTCGAAACGACGACGCCAATCCCATGGAGTGGTAACCAACAGTCGCAGTGACCGATCTCTGGCTGAACCGAGGACGTAGTAGGGCGCTGGGCCAATACGCAATAGCCGCCACAGCAGTGCCTCTCGTTGGCGTTTCGTCGCCACCGACTTACGCCATTGACTTGCGGTGACCCGACCTACTTCAGCGGCGAGTTCTCGATAAGCCGCCGCACACGTAGGGCTCCACTGTCGATCCGCTAACGCTAATTTCAGTTCTGTACGGTGATGTTTTGCCAGGTCACCTACAAACGGTGGTAGGTCGATACTGCTACCAACTTCTTCTCGCACGGCTGCATAGAGGGCTTGATGTTCCTGCGGTGCTGCGTGGTCATACCAATCCCCAACGTCTTGATTTGCCGCAAACAGATTCGAGGGCGCTGCGTTCAGCAAAATTTTTGAGGAGTATTTACAAGAGATGAGGTAAACGTGGTCTACTCGGAGATCTATCGGCAGCTGATCATGTCCGGGGCTACGGTGGCTGCCTTTCCACTCGATCAAGCGTGGGGGTCGTCCCCTCAAACCGTGGTCGGCTTCCAAAAACACTTGGCCGTTTCGGTATGCACCCGCGAAGTCCACACGATGTAATGATTCATCGACTACCTGCGCAAACTGTTCCCATACACGGTCGGTTACATCAATGAATTGCGGTGGGAGCTTATTCACAGCCTCGGCAGGATTGTCGTACCCCAACATTCCAAGGCCAGTCGCCAGTTCTGTGATTTCGGTACGCAGGGAAGCCACGAGTTCAGTCGATCAAAGCCGGCGCCAATCGACGCCATCCTTCAGGTACCTGATGCGGTTCCTCAGTCAAAACCTGAACGCATACATGATCTGCACCGGCGTCAAAATGTTCTTGCACTCGCTTGGCAATAGCGTCGATAGAGCCCCACACAACTACTGCATCGACCACGCTGTCCGTCAAATTTTCAACGTCCTCAGCTTCGTAACCTAAGCGGACGAGGTTGTTGACGTAGTTCGGCAGAGCCGCATAAGTCTTCATATGTTGGCGGGCTATCGCTCGGGCCGCATCCGGGTCACTTTCGATTACGACCATTTGCTCCGGATAGAGCAATGCGTCAGGACCCATAACATTGCGGGCCATTTGAGTGTGTTCAGGCGGCACGAAATATGGGTGGGCCCCAGCGGTTTCTGATGCCGCTAGTTCAAGCATTTTGGGGCCGAGAGCTGCCAACACGATTTCAGGTAGATCTGATGGACCGACAGCCATAAACCGGGCTTTATGCATAGCTTCGAGGTACGCGCGCATGTACGTCAGCGGCTTCGAATAGTCATGTTTTCGTACCCACTCCACTAAATGGAGATGACTAACCCCTAGCCCAAGCAAAAACCGCCCCGGATGCGCCTCTTCGATACTTCGTTGCGCATTTGCCATGGTCATGGCGTCGCGCGCATAAATGTTGGCGATACCGGTTGCGATAGTGACATCTGTCGTATTTTCAAGCACCCGCATGGCCGTTACGAATGGATCACGACCGACAGCCTCTGGGATCCAAATGGTCTTAAACCCGAGTTCACCTGCTTCCGCACAAAGCTCATTCGCTTCGGAAGAGGGCATCCCGTCCAAAATCCCGGTCCACAAACCAACGTTGCCAAGATCAATTGCCGCTTTAGTCATGCCTTGACCCTATGTCATTCACCGAAAATTCTCAGTCGATACGTCTCATCTGTTCTCGGAAGGTTCGTCCCCGATTTATGTAAGTTTGCACACCCGGCAAGATCAGTGGATCTGTATCGACCCCTTCCCGTATTTTNGCCGGGGTACCTAAGGCCATCGAACCCGCCGGTACATGCATCCCTCCGGGAACAACCGCTCCGGCACCAACTAAGGCTCTGACGCCGATTACTGCTTCATGCAGCACTATCGACCCCGTACCAACCAGCGCTTCATCCTCAACAGTGCAACCTTCCAAGTGAGCCAGNTGGCCNATGGTGCACCCACGTCCTACAACAGTGGGGAGTTCTTCGGTTACATGCAGCACCGCATTGTCTTGCACAGAGGTTTCTTCACCGATCACGATGTCGTTGTCGTCCGCCCGGAGCACAGCCCCCGACCAGATAGTTGCCCTAGCTCCCACTTTGACGCGNCCAATCAGGACGGCTTCGGGCATNACCCAAGCGTCGGGGTGAATGTCGGGTTGATGGTCACCTAACGCATATATCGGCATATCAAAACCTCAGTCAGTTACTCGGTCAGCATCCAGCAAACTATCGCGCCGGCAAGCATTTCACGTTTAGTTCCGATGCCAATGGGCGCTAGCGTCCAGCCGATGGACTTCACCGACCACTCGCCGCCAGCTGCTCCTCGCCGTGATCACCTCCGGTCAGTGCACGGTATGTCAACGNACGANCCTTGGTTCTGGTTGCGGCATCGCGATGACCCAGCNGTGTTGGAGTATCTGCGAGCAGAAAACGATTGGACAGANCGTTCAACTGAACAACTGGGNGACCTTCGGGAACATCTTTTCAACGAAATCAGATCGAGAGTGCAAGAAGAAGACCAGTCGGTCCCGGTCCCCAAGGGAGACTGGGAGTACAGGGTCCGCACGGGCCAAGGCCTGCAATATCCAGTGCATGTGCGACAACTTCGAGGGGAACCAGCAACCGAAGAGGTGTTNTTGGACGAGAACGATCTAGCTACTGGATTGGACTATTTCGCTGTNGGNGACCTCTCAGTGAGTCCTAATCATCGGTTACTNGCCTACACAGTCGACACGGAAGGCAACGAAGAATACGAATTGACCGTTCTAGATCTGGAGACACGCGAAGTAGTCGATAGCGGTATCGGGGGTCTTTCATATGGTCTGGTGTGGGCTAACGACTCCCACACATTNTTCATGGTCGTTACAGATGAGGCTCGTCGACCCGACCGCGTGATTCGGCACGAAGTAGGGGCTGACCAAGAACTAGACGTCACTGTCTTTACAGAAGCTGACGAACGTTTCTGGGTTGGTGTGGGAGTCACGCGAAGCGAACGGTTTATCGTGATTGGCAGTGAATCAAAGATGTCGTCTGAGTATTGGTTGCTCGACGCTGATTCTCCCGCGAGTGATCTTTCTGTAATTGAACCTAGGCGCGAAGGACATGAGTACCGAATTAGCCATCAAGGAAACCGGNTGCTCATTCTCACCAACGATAATGCGGTCGACTTTCGGTTAATGGAGGCACCAGTTCATGATGCTGGGTACACGAACTGGGAGGAACTAATCCCCCACCGGGCGGGGGTAAGGCTCGAAGACGTAGACGTATTCGAAACTTTCATGGTCGTTACGGAACGACGGCANGGCATTCCAATCATGCGTGTTCTTGACCATGAAGAAGGTTCTGAGTTTGAGATAGAGATGAGCGANCCAATTTTNGAGGCGGGTCCAGGAGCAAACGCCGAATATTCNACCCGTGCTTTCAGATATGGCTATACGTCGATGGTTACNCCTCCCTCGACCTATGAGATCAACATTGACACNCGAGAACAGCTGCTTCTCAAACAACAGGCGGTTCTCGGNGACACCGACCTNTCNGTGTACCGCAGCGAAAGGTCNTGGTCTACGTCTGANGATGGAACCAAAGTTCCTATAAGTCTCGTCTGGCGACCTTCAGCGGTGACCTGGCCAGCCCCGGCTGTTATCTACGGGTATGGCGCTTACGAGATTGGCATCCCTGCTTCCTTTTCTTCTGCCCGTCTTTCGCTCCTCGATCGCGGGGTGGTTTTTGCTGTAGCTCACGTCCGTGGGGGCGGAGAGCTAGGACGTAATTGGTACGAACAGGGCCGACTCGAACATAAGCAGAATACGTTTTCCGACTTCGGAAGTTGTCGGGATCATCTCGTCAATGAAGGCTGGGCTGACCCTGAACACATCGTGGCTCGCGGTGGCAGCGCCGGGGGTCTACTGATGGGGGTCATGGTCAATCAGCGTCCTGACGCATTTGCCGGAGTAGTAGCTGAGGTTCCGTTTGTTGACAACGTGAACACGATGCTCGATCCGACTATTCCATTGACCGTCACTGAATACGAAGAATGGGGCAACCCCAATGATCCCGCTACCTTCGAAATAATGTCCGCTTATGGACCCTACGAGAACGTCAAAAGTGCCGATCACCCCGCGCTTCTGGTGACAGCTGGGCTCAATGATCCAAGAGTTCAATATTGGGAGCCAGCAAAGTGGGTTGCCAAACTACGTTCGGAGACAACCAGCAGTCGATCTATATTGCTTCGCACCGAAATTGACTCTGGGCACGGTGGTCCGTCAGGCCGTTACGATGCTTGGCGCGAGGAGGCTTTTGTGTTGTCCGTCATTCTCGAAATGCTGAATCTAGCTCCACCGTTATCCCCCACTNGAGATAGCGGCGAGCGCTAGCAGNATCAAATTCCTAANGACGGAACTGCTGCCCACGGGGCGAGCTGTCCAACGACCAAAACAAGCACANCTAGGTCTTTGGTTGACTGGTCGCCGCATCACCCGCAACATAGCCACGGTAAAGACAGCCAAAATGATCTCTGACGCAATAGATGGCCAAGGCGATGCGGTCCCTGCAACCAGCAGCGCACCTAAGAAAATCTCTGTCGGGGCAATAGTGACTGCGACGAGCCTGGGTGCACCAAATTGGCGCGCCGCTGCGAGCCAAGCGGGATCACGTAACTTCAGGGCACCGGAAAGAAGGAAAACGATTCCCAAAATTAGTCGTGCTGCGAGCGCCACCGTTCTAGATCAGCTGAACGTTCCGTAGTTTCCCTGGAAAAAAACCAGAGGCGATTTGCTGTCCATGACTTCTAGCTTAAGGACCCGTCCAATGACGATGTCATGATCTCCGCCATCATGGATCATCTCTATATCGCAGTCGATATAGGCAATCGATCCAGAAATAATCGGTGANCCCGACCCGGCAGGAGACCATTCGACATCTGCGAACTTGTCTTCGGCTCGACTGGCCATGACACCGCAGACTTCCATCTGATCTTGACCCATAACATTCACACAAAACGAACCAGCTTCGCGAATCTCTTTCCAAGACCCAGATTCTTTACCCGGCAAGAAAGCAACGAGCGGTGGCTCGAGCGATACCGATGTAAAAGAGCCGATAGCCATGCCAATAGGCTTACCGTTGTTAACCGCTGTGACTGCGGTGACTCCGGTCGGAAAATGGCCCAAAACATTCCGAAATACGCCTGAATCGATGTCAGTCACTACCGCCCCTTATTCTGTTCTGTGCGAATGGTAGCTGCCGACGGTGGTCAACTGTTTAGAACAGCCACGAAGAACCGATTATCGTCACCATCATGAGCGTCACTGAGTTACCTGTCCTCCCAGAGGGACTGGTCGTCATTGTGAAGGAGGACTGTCCGACTTGTGAGCTGGTTATTCCCGTCCTCGAACAATTGGCTAGCGCTAATCAGCTAACGGTCTTCAGTCAAGACGACCCTAATTTTCCTGAAGAAATAGCGGACCGACAATTCGATGGCGACCTAGCCATTTCGTGGCATCACAATATTGAAACTGTTCCGACGCTCCTCGTCATAGAGAACGGAAAAGAGANCGCTCGAACTGTGGGGTGGTCTCGCTCGCANTGGGAGTCAATCACCGGCGTCCCTCAATTAGGCGTTGAGTTGCCTGACCANAGGCCGGGGTGCGGTTCACTTTCTGTTGATCCATCTATGAGCGCTGATTTAGAACTTCGGTTCGGTGGTTCCGCAATNAANGCNCGACGGGTCGAATTTGCATCNNTGGAAGACNCCCACGAAGCCCTCTTCGANCGCGGTTGGACCGATGGACTTCCGGTGATTCCCCCGAGCGANGCTCGGGTAATGGCGATGCTTGAAGGAACTACTCGTTCACCAGAAGAAATTGTCGCATCTGTTCCTCCTGATTTAGCGCCCTGCACGGTTGAGAAGGTGGCTATCAATGCCGTGATGGCAGGATGTCGGCCTGAGTATCTGCCAATAGTTCTGGCGGGAGTGGAGGCTGTCTGTACAGATACTTTCAATATGCATGGCCTATTAGCCACGACAATGCCTCACGCTCCGGTACTCATCGTNAACGGACCCATNGCCCAGNAAATAGGGATGAACTCCGGAAACAACGCACTCGGCCAGGGGAACCGTGCGAACAGTACTATCGGCCGCGCAGTCCAACTTGTTATCCGCAACGTCGGTGGAGGAAGACCAGGCGAGGTTGATCGAGCGGCATTCGGATCTCCAGNAAAGGTCGGATTTTGCTTNGCNGAACGGGANGAAGACTCCCCCTGGTCACCAATCTCAACGATGTATGGATTTCCNGCNGGAACGAACACAGTCCTCGCTTTCCCCGGCGAAGCTCCTCGAAATTTGGTTGACCAGTTATCGCGCGATCCGGATTCACTAGCCCGCACCTACGCGACAAATCTGATCTCGATCCAACATCCAAAACTTGTTTTAGGGTTCGATGCGATTCTGGCCGTAGCTCCGGACCATTCGAGAGTGTTTAGAGAGGCTGGATGGTCCCGGGAGCAGTTGGCAGATCGGATAAATGAGTTGACGGTGCGACCCGGNCACGANTTGATTCGGGGCGCGGGGGACATTCCAGAAGGCATTCCTGAAGCCATGGAAGAATTAGATTTGCCAAAATTTCGGNCAAATGGCCTACATATTGTNCACTGTGGTGGCGCGGCTGGCCTATTTTCGGCGATCATTGGGGGGTGGGTGAACGGCGAGATGGGGTCAGACCCGGTTTGCGTCGAAATCACTCCGTAGCAAGGGAGAACCTATGACCAAGGTGCTAGATCCAACTAATGAGGCGACACCNGCAGATATTCCTCGGGTGAGCCGCCCAGAAAGTCTTGATGGGCTTACGGTCGGGNTGCTCGACATCAGTAAACCTAGAGGCGACCGTTTCCTTGATCGAATTGAGGAGCGGCTTGTCGAACGAGGTTTGCGGGTTGAGCGTTTCCGCAAGCCCACCTTCACGAAACCGGCGCCAGTTGACTTGCGCCATGAGATCGCCACCAAATGCGACGTGGTGATAGAAGCCCTCGCTGATTGAGGTAGCTGCACGTCATGCAGTGTGCATGACATCACTGATCTGGAACGACGAGGCCTTCCAGGTGTTTTTGTCGCCACCACTCAATTCATAGACGGAGCTGAGGTTCAAGCGAAAGCATTAGGATTCGATGCCGCCGCCGTGTGGGTTGAACATCCAATCCAAGACCGCACCGACGATGAAATGGTGACTATCGCCGACAAGGCAATTGACGAACTACTGGAGCAGATCACCAAGCAGTAGGACCTCACGTTGAACGGTGAGGAGGCTTTCATTTTGAAGGTCGGCGATCAGGCGAGAAGCTCTCGCCTGATCATCAGCCAATCCCATAGCCAGAGCAGCCTCTGAGATAGGCATTGGCCCGATGGTCAGCGCCTTCAGAAGACGTCCCCGAGCTTGCCGGTCGCTGCCCTGAAAGCGTCCCTGTTTTGTCGTTACACCGGCACTACCGACAGAAGGGTCAGGACCTACACCGTGCCACGAACACCATTCTTCGACTGGACACCCGACACATTGGGGTTTTTGTTTCGTGCATCGCAAGGCAGCTAGGTCAAATAAACCTTGGTTCCAAAGCCAAGGCTTCTCACCGTCCACGAGTTGGTCTGCTATCTGCTGAGCCTCCTTTGCTTGCAAGGGATACCCACTCCAACGAGCAAGCAACCGTCCGACGTTGGTGTCCAAAACTCCTACTCCCTCCTCGAAAGCAAAAACCATCACTGCTCTCGCCGTATACGGCCCGACGCCCGGGAGGAGCAACAACTCGTCTAATACCCGTGGGACCTTGCCATCATGAAGATTGGTGATATGAGCAGCAGTGTCGTACAGGTTTCGTGCTCTTCGGGGATAACCAAGTCCCTGCCAGAACTTGAGCAAGTCCGAAAACTTGGAGCTGGCTAGGGCTTGAGGAGTNGGCCACCGATCCACAAATTCTAGGTATTTGGGTTCAACTCGNTTTACCTGGGTTTGCTGAAGCATTACTTCTGANACCAAGACGGCCCAAGGGTCTCTCGTCGCGCGCCAGGGCAAANCNCGCAATGANGTCCNCNCCCAAAGAAGTAANGCCTGATTTAGCGCTCTCTTTTCGGCTACGACGCCTTTCTCAGCTCTGCCAGATGTCTTCGCCATAGGGAAAATTTCGTGCTGGAGCAGCATCTCGTTTCCATATCATGACCTTGCGACGAAAGTAACAAACTTCTTCTTCTCGCTGGTTAATTGCTCGGGTCTCAACGGTCACAATGCCTCTGTCAGGCCGGCTCTTAGATTCAGCCTTATCTAACACTTTGGTAACGGCATAAATGGTGTCTCCGTGAAACGTTGGCCGTTGATGGGTGAGGCTTTCTACCTCAAGGTTTGCTAGCGCTGCGCCGCTCACATCAGGGACACTCATCCCAAGCACTAACGAGTAAACAAGATTGCCAACGACGACGTTCTTGCCATGAACAGTCTCGTTTTGGGCAAACCACTNGTTGGTGTGGAGTGGGTGATGATTCATCGTGATCATGCAAAACAAATGATCATCTGCTTCAGTAATGGTCTTTCCCGGCCAATGCCTATACACATCGCCTATTTCGAATTCTTCGAAGTAGCGCCCAAATGGGCGGTCGTGGGTGGTCACATNTCTCTCCNTTGGAGGCGGCGATCGTAGAAGACGCCGCCATGGTAGGGAATCCCCGGCGTTAGAGTGCAATAGTTCACCCTAAAGTTCTTTTCGGTTCGCAGAAACCTTGTGTATTTGAACATTCTGCTCATAGTCTGACTCATTGTCTCAACTCGATGAAGTGGTGGAAACGCATGACCGCACCTGACCTACAAGCCGCAGCAGATGCCTTGGCCATCGGTGTCTCAGTCATNGATAGAGCAACCGCTCNCGCAGCGTCTCTATCNGATNTCGATGAACACCAAAGCCTCTTATACGACCTTGCNCACTCGGCATCTGCAATCGAGATCAGCCGTTCACTCCTGGATTACGGGGCCAANGGAGAAAGCGAAGGCAAGATAGCTTGCGCTTTCATAGCAGANGCCNTGGCNGAACTTCATTCCAAGCTCTTTGGTCGCGAGGATGCCTGGGGTGTCGNAGAAGGAGAGATNGATCGGGCGCGGGAGTTCATCNGCCAATTCCGGGCACCNGAATTCGTCGCCGAATTAGCAACCATCANTGCCCCACTTCATTTGGATGACGACTTCACAATGGTCGCCGACACATTTCGTCGNTTTGCCGAAGACAAGATCGCGCCTCGTGCCGAACANATCCACCGGCAGGACACCGATATCCCCGAAGACATTATTGAAGGCTTGGCNGAACTCGGNTGTTTCGGCCTTTCGGTCCCCGAGGAATACGGNGGGTTTGCTACAGGNAGCGAGAGTGACTACATGGGAATGGTCATAGCTACCGAAGAGCTTTCTAGAGCNTCATTAGGTGCGGGCGGTTCACTNATTACTCGACCCGAGATCCTGACTCGAGCTCTNGAACGAGGGGGCACCGAAGAGCAGAAGAAAGAATGGTTTCCAAAAATTGCTACTGGNGAGACCATGGTCGCAGTCGCAGTNACAGAACCGGATTACGGGTCTGACGTAGCGAACCTCAAAGTGTCAGCNACAGCTGTTGATAATGGTTGGGTAATTAATGGAGTGAAAACCTGGTGCACGTTCGCNGGTCGAGCCAANGTATTGATGCTCCTAGCTCGAACGGACCCAGACCGTTCAAAAACNCACCGNGGACTTAGCTTGTTCATAGTGCCCAAACCTCAGGCAGAAGGTCACAGTTTCGAATTTTCNCANGATGANGGCGGANCCATGGAGGGNCGGGCTATCCCGACACTGGGTTACCGGGGAATGCATAGCTTTGAAATTGCTTTCGACAACTGGTTCGTTCCATCCGAAAACTTACTTGGCGGTGACGAAGGACTAGGAAAAGGCTTTTACATGCAGATGGCTGGATTCGAAAACGGTCGTCTTCAGACAGCGGCACGAGCCGTTGGAGTCATGCAGGCTGCTTACGAAGAGGCCCTTAGCTATGCAACCGACAGGGTTGTGTTTGGTCACCCTGTGGCCGATTACCAGCTGACGAAAACGAAACTGGGCCGAATGGCTGCGATCATTCAAGGCTCGCGCCAGTACAGCTATTCGGTTGCCCAGATGATGGCCAAAGGTGAAGGCAGCTTGGAAGCCTCAATGGTCAAGGCTTATGTGTGTAAAGCGGCTGAATGGGTGACACGAGAAGCGCTCCAGATTCACGGCGGTTTCGGATTTGCCGAGGAGTACACGGTTAGTCGTCTCTTCGTCGATGCTCGAGTGCTTTCAATTTTCGAGGGTGCAGACGAAACGCTTTGTCTCAAGCTGATCGCCCGCCGGCTCTTGGCGGAAGCTCAGTAGGGTTCTCCACTCAACCATTGTTTGTTCTCTCTAATAACCGAGACGCAAAAGCTCTGCCGCAACCACGCAATCCTCTCTAACTGTCTCCTGAACGCTACTTACTCCGGTCGGACCGACCACATGCGTAATCACGTCAATGGGAACCACTTCATCATCGGATTCCATCGTGTTTGTTGCAGCCAACTTTTGTTGTATAACTTCAAAAAACGGCTGCGGTAACGCACGNCCATGACCAACAACGGCCCAAACCTGACTGCCGGACTGCATGCCGCACACCGCCGCAGCGTAGGAACCAGACGGAGCAATAAGAGACTTTGGTCCAGCCGCAGCGGCCTCGACAATAACAACATCAGAGTTCAGGCACGCTTGTCCCAGTCCGGTGAACGGCACTTCATCTACTTCGACACCCTTTTGGAGCAGCGACCTTGCTAGTCCAGCCCCTTCTCCGTATGCATCGATAACTCGAACAGTTACATCGTTTCGATGGTGGATTCTCTCTAACGCGAGGTCAGGCCATCCGACGACGGCAATCGTTGCCTCAGTAGGAAGAGAAGCCGCGACGTTGTCTGGGGTCAGATCAGCGTTGAGTTCATCAAGAAAATCTAGAGCTGCTTTCTGAGCATCGGCAGCAATCAAGATTCGTGTTGTCATCACCCACAACGAACCAGCAAGGGGATGGTGGTGCAANATCCGTCTNCAGGCGTTGACNAGTTCTGCTGGCTCACCCCACAGCGAAGCNAAAGCACCAGCAGCTTCACGTGCTAGGTCGGTTTGGTCAAAGCCTCCNGCCCGGGCTACATATCGAAGTCTTTCAATTGGATGCACCAGAGCAGACTGCCACATGACGGGACTCAGAATAAATCTTAAGTCGAGTTTGCGTCTATGCAGGTCCGAACGACCTGGCGCGCTAACTTGGCNTTCGTGGCTACTGACCCCTCGACACAACTCACAGTTGCAACTATTGATGGAGCTGAACAGAAGCTTTCGCAATGGCTAACAACATTTAATCTTTTGGCCGTCGTAATCGATCCCTANACCCACGAAAGCGGTTGGATAATTCCGACGGCCGATCGCATCTTCGCTCATTACGAAGAAGCTGATATCAGGTGCGCCTTTTTAGTCACAGGGAACGGCGATGGAGCTCGTCAGTATTTAGGCAAGTACGCCGACAGNTGGCTGGTGTTAACGGACGAANATAGAGAATTCGTAGGTTCNTTAAGTCTCGAGCGCNTTCCTGCTCTAGTNCACATCGGCCAAGACGGCTCACTNGTTGGCTTCGCCGAGGGGTGGGATCCNGCTGAGTGGCGCAGCGTGCTTGACGGTGTTGAGGAGGCCATGGCATGGCGATCTAGGCCGCTCTTACCTACCCCTCAAGATCCAGGTGCATTTGAGGGCACCCCTGCTTTGGCCTAGAGCTGCATCTTGATTCGATACATTGCGGCGTCTGCTCGCGATAAGAGTTCTTCAACATCGTTGCGAGTTCCGTAGCCAACTGTAAAACCGATACTGGCTTGCGCTGCGAGAGAGTGGCCACCGATGACAAATGGACGTTCCATCGCAATTTCAAGACGCTCAGCAACTAGTTGAACATCATCGTCATTTCGCAATTCAGGACACACAACGACAAACTCGTCNCCTCCATATCGCGCAACGGTGTCAGTTGGTCTTACTGAGTCAGCAAAGCGTGCGCCGATTGCGCAAAGCAGTCGATCTCCGACCGTATGGCCATAGACATCATTGACAACCTTGAAGTCATTGAGGTCGCAAAAGACAACGCCGACTGCTCGACCGCTCGTTCGAGATCGCTCTAATGCGTCCTCTAGACGGGCTTCTGCCTGGAAACGGTTTCCCAANCCGGTNAAAGGATCCTTTCTCGCCGCCAGCGCCAATGCCGCTTCTTGGCGGCCCCCTGTCCAAAGAGTGGCAATGGAACTACACAACAACAATGCAAACGCGCAGAGCGCNNCAACACCGAGAAGCCANCGNATTCCAGTCGATAACTGTTGTGAACCTAGAAGGACCCAGCTACACGTCAACAACATCACCAGAGATGAGGGAACGGCTAAGAAAAAAAGTATTCGACGGGCAGTCATTACAACCCCCGAGAGTACGGGTATACGTCGGCTTGAGCGAGAACCCTCAGCGAGCTATCCATCCCCCATCAACCGGCAGCGGAACTCCTGTGACATAGCTGCTGGCTTTGCTAGCTAGGAACAGTAAAGCGCCATCTAGTTCGTCGGGAGTTCCTCCTCGACCCATTGAGGCATTTCGAGCGATCCATCCGCTGGAGCGTTCGTCGTCGAACATCACCTGAGTTAGTTCCGTTTCAAAGTATCCGGGGCACAGCACATTTACTCTTACCCCCCTCTTGGCCCATTGAACAGCAAGCTCTCGGGTGAGATTGACAAGTCCTGCCTTACTTGCGACATACGCNGGTTGGAGGTTTGGGGCTGAAGCTACAAGTCCATGCACAGACGCGACGTTGATAATGCTTCCTTCTTGGCGGCTCAACATATCCTGCGCTGCAAGAGCGGACAGCAAAAAGCAAGAATTCAGATTGACATCAACGACACTTCGGAAGAGGTCAATATTTGCTTCTTCAGCAGGATGTATCGCGTCAGTGATTCCAGCGTTATTGACAAGCACATCAATTTGACCGTAGTGCGAGATGCTTTCTGCTATCAGGTGTCGACATTGATCGTCATCACTCACATCACATTGAATTGCAAGCGCGTCAGGTAACTCAGCGACTAGTCGCTCAAGACGGTCCTGCCGACGTGCAGCGACGACGACCTTCGCTCCGGCAGCTGACAAAACTCGAGCAAATCGATCACCGAAACCACTAGATGCTCCGGTAACGACACAAACCTTGTTGTCTAGGCGGTACAGACTTTCAACATCAGGAAGTTCACTCATACATGAAGACACTAGGCAAACATTGCGGTAAGTACACAAGGCGCCGCTCCGCTAGCTGTCGTAGGGTCATGACATGAAGATTCGTGTGGGCTTTGGCCTAGGAACTCGCAGCTTTACTAATGACCGTTCAACCTTCGATCCGTTCGTCGACTCCCTTGAAACACTTGGCTTCGATTCATTGTGGCTTAGTGAACGTCTTGGAGGTGAGTGCCCCGACCCCCTAGTCGGGTTGGCCTATGCAGCTGGCAGGACTAAGAGAATGAAATTTGGTTTCTCGGTCATGGTGTTACCTGGCCGCAACTTAGCTGTTCTTGCAAAGGAGCTATCTAGTTTGGACAGACTCTCCAATGGTCGTCTTCTCCCTGCGTTTGGATTAGGTGTGGCTGACGTTCACGAACAATCCGCGTTTGGTGTGCAACGAAAACAGCGCGCAAAAATGTTTAATGAGGCACTGCCGCTATTGAAACAAATGTGGGAGGACGGTCCGGTAACCCACCATGGAGAGTTCTACCACTATGACGATGTTGAGCTGCTCCCTAAACCCACTCAAGAGCCGATGGATATTTGGCTCGGAGGAGCCGCTGACGTCGAACTCCGCAGATGCGGTCGATTCGGTGATGGATGGCTTCCGTCTTTTTGCACTCCGGAAATGGCGGCCAAGGGATGGACGGTGGTGAATGAGGCTGCTGACGAGCATGAGCGGTTTATGGATCCCGAACACTTTGGAGTACTCGTTCCATACAGTCACGGCGATTTACCAGATAGCTACAAAACAATCCTCGATCGACGTGCACCAGGTGTTGATCCCGAAGAAATCATCCCCATCGGTCATGACGGTTTGAGAGAACAACTAGAGCGATTCATAGAGGTCGGAGCCTCAAAGTTCGTTCCAATACTGGTTGGTGAACCTGATGATTGGTTCGCCGAACTCGAAGGGGTAGCAGAAGCGGTACTACCTATCCAGACCTAACATTTTTGGTGAGCCTTCACCACTTCGGAGATTCAACCAAATGCCAACATTTTCATCAGCTCGTTCGCCGTGGGCGCCGGACTACACAACGGTTGATCTCCACGACCCCGCAAACTTTGCCGATGGGCCTCCATATGAAGCCTTTGCTGCTCTCAGGAAGAACGCCCCGGTGGCCTTTCATCCCGAGCGACCACGACGAGAAGGCGGCAAAGAGGGCCCAGGGTTTTGGTGCATAACTCGCCATCATGACGTTCAAACTGTTTCAAAGGATCCGGACACATTCTCATCGTGGTTGGGAGGATTTACCGGCGCCGATCTAAGTGGGGCAGTCCTTGAAGAAACTCGGCTCAACATGATGGGTATGGACCCGCCAGAGCACACCCTCTTGCGTCATTCAGTCCGAAAACCTTTCGGTCCCGCATGGGTTCAAAACCTTGAGGCGAATATCGGTCGCTTTGCTTCTGAAATCCTAGATGACGTTGCAGACAAGGGTGATATCGACTTTGTTTCCGAAGTTGCCGCCCAGCTTCCCTTGCGGGTATTAGCTCACATCATGGGTGTTGGGTCGTCAGATACACAACTATTCTTTGATTGGTCCAACCGCATCATCGGAAACCACGACCCCGATTTCGGAGGCTCGGTTCGGGACTTTCTAGCTGCCAAGGATGAACTCTTCACCTATGGGCGCGANGTTATTGCAAGTAAACGAAAACAACCCGGCGAAGACATGGTCTCTTATTTCGTGTCCACNGAAATCGACGGACANAAACTNGANGATGAACGCCTAATTCTTCTGTGGTTTTTGTTGTTAGTTGCAGGAAATGAGACCACCCGTTCATCCCTCACTGGCGCGATGGAAGTACTTTCCAAATTTCCTGATCAACGGGCGATTCTTTCCGATGATATTGACCAATATTTGCCAGGCTTCATCGAAGAAACCCTCCGCTACACCAACCCTGTTTTGCACTTTCGCAGGACCGCAACCAAAGATGTGACCCTCGGTGAAGCGTCCATCAAAGAAGGCGACAAATTGCTCCTGTGGTATCCCGCGGCAAACCGAGACACAGAAGTCTTCGAAAACCCAAATGACTTTGATCTAGCGAGGACACCAAACAACCACGTTGCTTTCGGTGTCGGTCCGCATTTTTGTCTCGGAGCGAGACTAGGGAGACTTCAAATGCATGTGATGTTGACAGCGTTGCTGAAACGTCTTCCAGATATTGAGGTAGCTGGACCTGCAAAAAGGACTCACTCAAACTTTCTTAACTCGGCTAAAACGCTGCCGGTCTCATTCACCCCTGTCAGCGCCCGAAACAATTAGCCTTGCCCGGCTTCGCCGAGATAGCTCGCCCTCAAATCTGGATTAGCGAGTAGAGCTTCGGCGGAGTCATCAAGTACGACCCTGCCGGTCTGCAATACCCAACCACGGTCAGCAATGGAGAGCGCCATGTTGGCATTTTGTTCCACCACGAAGATCGCGACACCTTCTTCATGAATCTGTTGGATCAACTCAAAGTTTGCTTGCACTAGGGCGGGAGCCAATCCCATCGATGGTTCATCCATAAGGAGCACCCGAGGGTTTGACATCAACGCGCGCCCCATTGCAACCATTTGCTGTTCACCACCAGACAAAGTGCCAGACTTTTGATTAATGCGCTCCTTCACGCGGGGAAACAGCTCAAAGATGCGCTCTAAATCATTGGCAATCCCGTCACGGTCTGTTCGAAGATAAGCACCAAGTTCAAGGTTTTCCCGAACCGATAGGCGCTTAAAGAGCCGCCGATTTTCAGGGACCATCGTGACCCCTCGTTCCACGCGATAGCTCGTTGATTGGTGAGTCACCACCTCTCCATCAAGAACCACTTCTCCTGTCGTTGGAGTAACCATGCCCAGAAGGGTTTTCAGGGTTGTACTTTTCCCACTTGCGTTNCCTCCGAGCAGACACACAAGCTCTCCTGGNAATATNTNTAAGTCCACATCTTTCAAGATGTGGACCGCTCCNTAGTGNGTGTTNACGCCACGAAACTCAAGCAAAGGCACAGCCGGCTCNTTCANGACCGTACCTCCCCATCAGTTTGTTCGGACCCGACNGGCCTCCCTAAATAGGCTTCGATTACCTTCGGGTCGTTAGCTACATGGCTATAAGGCCCCTGAGCGATAGTTTCGCCATGGTCTAGGACGACGACGCGGTCGGACACGTCACGAACCACGCTCATGTCGTGTTCGATCATCACAATGGTGAAACCCCACTCGCTTCGAAGGCGTCCTATCAATTCAGTCAATTCAGCTGATTCGCGCGGATTCATTCCAGCTACAGGTTCATCTAGTAGTAACAACCTTGGACGAGTTGCCATTGCTCGGGCGATCTCGAGGCGTCTCCTATTCGCGTATGACAAGACCGACGCCGGTTGATCCAGCCGATAACCAACTAGACGCGAACCAAAGAACGAAAGAACTTCTTCGCCGTAGTTCCGAATTGCGTCTTCTTCAGATTTGAAGGCCCGGGTTTGGAAAAGAGCACCGAAGACTCTCTGGTCCGTTCGACAGTGTTGCGCGACCATGACATTTTCCAGGATTGTCATGTTCGCAAACAGTCTCACATTTTGGAACGTTCGAGCTATCCCCCGTTCCGTTACCTGGCTTGGGTCTAATCCGAGCAAAGACTCGCCTTCGAAAATGATGTCGCCGGCCGTTGGAGTAACCATGCCACTGATCATGTTAAAGAAGGTCGTCTTGCCGGCACCGTTAGGGCCGATGACACTTACAATTTCGCCTTCATCCACTTCAAACTGCAAATTTTTTAATGCGTGAAGGCCGCCGAAGGTCACACTCAAGTCAGTGATTTGGAGCATGCTCACTGGACGTCCTCTTGGTCGTCAGTATCTATTTCACCTTTTAGCCATGCATCTTGGAGGAATTCTTCTTGATGAAGCTCTCGTGTGCGACGAACGTTCGGGACCAGACCTTCAGGTCGTTTAAGCATCATCCATACAAGCAACGCTCCGTATATCAACAGTTTGAACTGGCTGAACTCTTGGAGCAGGCCCGGTTGTTTGGGCCCACCGAGCACACCAATCAGTACGAGTGCTCCGACTATTACTCCCGCAATATTTCCCATTCCTCCAACTATGACAACGACCAAAATGATGATTGATACCAACATGAGGAAACTGGTCGGGAAAATTGATCCGACCTTTGCGGAGAAGATGGCTCCAGAAAAACTGGCCAGTACCGCACCTACAACGAACGCCATCAATTTGGTGTTTGTGGTGTTGACTCCCATGGCTTCTGCCACATCTTCATCTTCTCGAATCGCCATCCACGCCCGTCCAAGCCTCGAGTTCTCAAGACGCCAGGAGACATATATCGCGATGGCACAGAAAACCAAGACCAGCAAAAAGACCGACCTTGGATCAGTGCCTTTTACAGTGCCTATCCCAACTTCAACTCCGGGAATGTTGGTTATACCTTGAGCGCCACCAAACCATCCAGATAGCCAGTCACTCAAGAACAACAGACGAATGATTTCTCCAAACCCAAGGGTGACAATGGCCAAATAGTCGCCTCTCATGCGAATCACCGGNGCGCCAATAAACAAACCAACNATGCCNGTAATNACGACAACCACTATTAGNGCTATGGGCCACGGCAATTCAGGCGAGAANCCNGGTGAATTTGGAGAGGTNAGCACAGCGGTCGTGTAGCCACCAACGGCGAANAACGCNACGTACCCGAGGTCAAGGATTCCTGCCAAGCCCACAACTACGTTGAGACCTAAAGCCAACAGGACAAACAGCCCAACATTAGCTAGTAACTCATTGGCGATCTTCCCGAGGAAGAAAGGCAGAACTAGAAGCAACGCTGCGCTCACCGCGAGCAGGATTAGGTTGACTCGCTTGCGTTCCTCAGCTGGCAGGTCTACGACCTGCTTCTTGACATCCTTAATTCTTGTACCGACAAGCAAAGGAATCAGCAGGGCCAAAGCCGCCACAAGCAGCGCTCCCCCGACTTCTAGCCCTCCGCGTTTGTAGTACACAAAATCAGTGAGGACTTCTAGCCCGAAGCCTTCCAGTAAATCGGTCAGAAACGTCTCCAGAACGGACACGGCCAACACGGANAACACCACGGTACGNCTTCGNGAGCANAGTTTTTTNGGTAACACNTGCATNGCCGCGCCNAAAACGCCCAATATCAANCCGAGCAGAAGCCAGAGCAGCGCGCCAACACCAAGGGAACGGTTNAATGACAANAGGNNGAGNAGTTGCGGACTCCAGTTGACCAGAGGGTCACGCAGATTGAANTTCTGAATGAGAACCATCAACAAGACCAGACCACCAGCGCTCCCTAGACCAATAAGTCCGCCGGCTAGTAAGTCTTTCGAATCTCTTNTTCTTGCCGTCATGCCCTCNAGCACCACTTCGCTACCAGCAAGAGTTGCCATAACNAANGGAACCCAAAGCAAAGANAGAAAACCCATGCTNAAAACGGGTTNGATGATGCTTCTTCCGTCNAGACCAACGGGCATTCCNGCTANNGCAATAAAAGCTGAGGAAAGTGCTCCGATNAGAGCGAAGCGGATTTGTTTGCGCCANGCAACACCCGGCGNTTCANTCATCGANANGTTTGCGGAGGTAGCCGTCATGCTCGATCGTCCTCAGANAGTCGCTCGCCAAANAGNCCNCTGGGTCGGACAAGNAGCACGAAGATCAAAACGGCAAACGCGACTGCNTCACGTAGCTGCGAAACNCCGTCAACCCCGAGAGGTTCAAGCAATACCAGCGGCGCTGTCGCCTCTGCAGCCCCTAATGAGAGACCGCCTGCCATGGCTCCGCCTAGGTTGCCGATGCCACCAACTACAGCGGCGCTAAAAGCTTTGATTCCGGGCAAGAAACCGGTTGTGTGAATAACACTTCGGAACAGGATGCCCCAAAGAATCCCTGCGACTCCGGCCATGGCACCGCCCACAGCAAAAGTTGTGACAATGGTCCGATTAACGTCAATTCCCATTAGAGCAGCAATCTCTTTNTCTTCNGCTACTGCNCTCATTGCCNTNCCCGTTTTTGTNCGTTCCACCAAAAACCAGAGGCCCGCCATCGAAACCGCTGCGGTTAATAGAACCACGAGTTTCGTACCTTCAATTTCGAATCCAAGTAACGATCGCTTCTGCGACAGCCAAGTAGGCAATGACGGATATGACTTAGCCCCTGGTCCTAAGAGAACAACCGAGACGTTCTGCAGGAAAAATGACACACCGATGGAGGTGATAAGGGGGATGAGTCGTGGGGCTCCACGCAGCGGCCGATACGCAATTCGCTCCATGATGACTGCTACAGCAGTAGAAATCAGAATCGAAGTAATAACGACGAAGGCCAGGCAGAACAAGAAAGCATCTTCCCAAAGCCCTGCGTCGGCAAGTTTGTTTGAAGTGATCATGCCCGACATGGCGCCGACCATGAATACTTCCCCGTGCGCGAAGTTGATAAAGCCGAGCACGCCGTAAACCATTGAATAACCGAGCGCAATCAGGCCGTACATAGCGCCCTGNGCGAGGCCGGTAACCAATAAGCCTTTGAACTGNGGCGCTGTGAGACCAGTCGCGTCCGGGTTCAGCCACCGCGCGAGCGGATTCTGCGGATCAATCTGCTGTGCAATGAACGCCAGCAAGCCGAATGCTATGACTACGACGAAAGTGATTCGGATGACGGCAAGAAAACGGTCAACCCAGAGCACACGAGAAGTAGGTTTCGCGTCACGCTTAGTTGCCACGTCTGTCCCAAAAATCACGGTAGTTGAGTCAGATCTCAATCCACCAAGGTGCAGAACCAACACTCGGCCCTGCCCCGGCTATAAATCCGGNGCAGGGCCGATGTCGATTCAGAAACTACTGACGACCATACGGGTCGGTCAGTCGCGCCCTTTATTCGGGCCTGTTTATCAAGGAGCGAAAGAGAAGACTACGTTCTCAATCGAGGCAGCAAAATCAGCCGAGTTGTTTTGCACAACAGTGATTCGCTGTGCGCCACAGTCCCCAAAGTCATCACATGACAAGGTTCCGATGATGCCTTCGTATCCTGAGAGATTGTCAAGATACTCACGCACACCTGCTCGATCGATTTCGAGATTGCCGTCATGAGAATGTGAAGCTGCCTTGATGGCCTCCAACAGAATTGTGGTGGCATCGTAGGAGTGAGCCCAGAACGGTGCCTCTGGGGCGTTTCCATTATTGGACTCATAGTCAGCCAGGAATTTGTCAGCGGTAGCACCAGTACTTTGGTTGGTGTTGCTTCCGTATCGAAGGTCCGGACCAGATAGGTACATTCCGTTGGCTTGGGGCAGTTCCATGAAGGTCTGAACTTGCAGACCATCGGCACCGAGTAGCACGACTCCTTCAAGACCAGAAACTCCAGGAGCCTGGTCGGCGACAAAGTCTCCTGCAGGCTGGAAGATTGGGAAGAAGAGGGCTCCAGGTGAACCTGCAGCGATCTCAGTCAGTACGGGCACCATGTCGGTGTCTTCTTTGTTAACACCGGTGAATCCAGTTACCGAACCGCCAAGGTTCTCAAAAGCATCCGCAAACGCTTGAGCGAGACCCTGTGTATAGGGATCTCCGTCATGGATCGCTGCTGCTTCGCTAATTCCAAGTTCTTCATAGACGAACTTGGCCATCGCTGCACCCTGGAACAAGTCATTGTGAGCGGTGCGGTAGTAGCCCGCGTGATAGTTATCACCTGCTGTTCCTGCAAGGTCTGAGGTCAGCGCTGGTGAAGTATTCGAAGGGCTGATCATGACCATTCCGGCTTCGCTGATTAGCGGAGATGCTGCTGTAGCCGCACCAGAGCAGGAGGTGCCAATGACGCCCACTACATCTTCGTCGGCGACGATTGTTTGAGCAGCGGCTTGGCCACCGTCAGCTGAACACAAGTCGTCTAGGCCGGTGCCGATAGTCACGCTGAACCCGTGGATATCTCCGAAGTCAGCAATGGCTTGCTCAACGCCACGTTGGTTAGGAATACCGAGGAATGCGACATCNCCCGTGATTGCGTTCAGCGAACGAATCTGNATGTCTTCTCCGGCTTCTACGGTCACGGTTCCTAGAGAACCATCGCCGAGACTGTCGTGCTCATCAGCGGANGAGCTTTCACTTGATGA
Source organism: Acidimicrobiaceae bacterium (assembly GCA_002713975.1). Lineage (GTDB taxonomy): Bacteria > Actinomycetota > Acidimicrobiia > Acidimicrobiales > Poriferisodalaceae > MedAcidi-G3. The sequence goes on from PAVP01000004.1 coordinate 77,635, forward strand.
TCCACTNCTGGAATCATCGTCGGATCCGCCGCAAGCGGCAGCGACTAAGGCAAAGGCGAACAAAACGCCTAGCAGTCGCATGAACTTAAACTTCATGAATTCACCCTCCCTGGGTGTAACAAGTTGGCGTACGAAGTCGTTCTATTAGNTAGTTCTTTGACCACGACACCCTGAACGTTCCGCAGTCTACGCCCATACCAGAGCCTTCGCGACACACTTNCTGGTAGATCCCCCATGTCTNGTCTTAGGGGTGAGTAGCCTTCGGCAGGAGACCGCTCTCATTTCAGCGTTAGAGCCGTAAAGATGCTTATTCTCTCAGGATCCGAAATAGACCAGTGCCTACCCATGGCGGACGCTATTACTGGAATGAAACAAGCGTTCGCGGCTGCCAGTTCCGGCNCTGCCGACATGCCAAATAGAACGGTAATCCCAGTAGGAGATGANTCTGATNTAGCAATTTTCATGCCGGCCCACATCAAAGATTCGTCGACAGCGTCAGTGAAATCATTGACCTTTCTTCCCGATAACGAGAACTACGGCCTACCTATAATTCAGGCCGTCGTGCTGGTTTTTGACGTATCAACGGGATCTCCAGTGGCGTTAATGGACGGGTCGCGACTGACCGCCATTCGAACCGCGGCAGGTGGCGGAGCCTCCGTCGATTTATTAGCCAGAAAGGACAGTGCCTCGTTGGCGATGCTCGGCAGCGGCATTCAGGCAAGAGCGGGGATCGAGGCTGCGTGCGCAGTCCGCGACATCAGCTCCGTTCGGCTCTATAGCCCCACTCCGGGCAATGCGCAGAAGCTGGCCGACGATTTGTTTGAAACCCAATGGTGCCCCGAAATTCANGTTGTCAGCGATCCTGANCAGGCNGTAGGTGATGCCGACATTGTGTGGACCGCCACTACTTCATCCACTCCAACGTTTTCACGAGCTTCGGTGGCCCCCGGAACCCACATTGTTGGTATCGGATCTTTTCAACCTTCGATGATCGAAATTGAACCTTCTATATTTACCTCAGCTTCGGTTTTCATTGACCAATCTGATGCGTGCTGGTCTGAGGCTGGCGAAATTATCTCTGCGCTGGCCCAAGGATTACTCGATGTTGAACAAGTCATAGAGCTGGGCGAAATTGTCTTGGAGCTTCATCCCGGCCGCATCAACGATGAGGAAATCACAGTGTTCAAGTCGGTCGGCATTGCAGCACAAGACGCTGTCGCGTCTTCAATTGCCTTGGATACAGCGATCGATCGGGGAATCGGAACGACGGTGAGCATCTAGAAATGAATTCTGTTCGGCCCGCTCCTGAAGTCTTATTCGTAATTGGTGGCATATCTCAATATCTTGGCGCCGCTACCGCCATTGGTTTATTCGACGAGATTGCGCCGGGAGGAGTGGCCTTTCTTCGAGTTTTAGGAGCAGCATTGCTTCTTATCGCCTTTCGCCGTTCATGGCGACGCTCTTGGAGCAAGCAGAATTTCTTTTGGGCCGGGACCTTCGGAGCTTCCCTAGCGTTAATGAACTTGTTCATCTACCTAGCGATGGACCGTCTACCTCTCGGAAATGCTGTGGCCATCGAGTTCTTGGGCCCGATAGCGGTTGCGGCCATTGGTACAAGAACAACAAGGTCGGCAGGAGCGCTCGTCCTTGCGGCGTCTGGTGTCTTGGTACTTGCCGGAGTTCAAGGTGATGGCACCTTGTTGGGAGTCCTTTTTGCGCTGTTGGCGGGAGCAATGTGGGCCGGATACATCGTTCTTGGGCACCGCGTCGCCCAAGATGGTTTAGCTGTCGATGGTTTAGGTGTGGGAATGCTCATCGGCGCAGTTGTCATNAGTCCATCAGGCCTAGGGGAACTTAATGTCGCATTCGCTGATCCTCGGATCCTCGCTTTGGTCTTAGCTGCGGCAATACTTTCTAATGTCATTCCCTATGGCATCGACCAATTTGTGATGCGGCAAATCACCCGGTCTAGATTTGCTTTCCTTCAAGCTTTGCTTCCCGTCACCGCCACCGTTGTTGGTGTCTTAAGTTTGGGTCAATCGCCTAGTTGGAGTGAGTGTCTGGGCATCGGGTCGGTGATTGTAGCTATAGCAATAAGCAGCGGTGATCGCGAGTTTCGAAAATGACGAGGAAATGACGAGATAGATGACAGATCCAGCTTATGAACCCATGGAACATGAGGAAAAGCTCGCTTGGATGCTTGATACCCATGGTTGGGGTATTGAACCTGTCGCCCCATCGAGTCAAGAACATCTCCGCGCCGCTTATTCATATACCTTTGGCCTCGAAGCCCTCGTGGGGCACCCTGAACTAGTCATCTTTGGGTTAGCGCCGGTCGCCGCTCGCGGGTTACTCGACTTGATCGTCAACCATCTGAGGCTTGGTGGAACAATTCCTATCGGAGAGGTCTTTACCGGACTTTTNGANAATGANCAGAAAAGTGTTCTTCTCGNTATCGANGTCGCTGAATTTGCTGATTATTTTCCAACTCTGAACCTCATATACGGCGATCAACCATGGAGAATCTGTCAATTCGTGTGGCCAGACCGCACTGCTGCTTTCCCGTGGGATCAGAACTGGCCCGAACAGCTCAGATATGCCCAACCAATTATTGGCACTTGGTGAAGCGAGACACTTCGTGTCCGTTTAATCGGGGCCCTCAAATTTTAAAGTAAGGGGTTTAGCCAGGTGTTAGCCGCCATGACCCCTAGTAAGCACCCCGAAATGCCAAGTATCAATAGGATTATCCAAACTCGCAATGCACGAATTCGGCGTTGGTCACCGGCTGTCCAACCACATAAAAGTCCTCCACATAAACCTCCGAGGTGACCGCCAATTGAGATCCCCGGGATCACAAAGGACAGGACCACGTTGACGATAATTAAGGTGCCTAGGCCTTCGCTCCACGGATCTCGGCCNCTCAGTCGTTCGACCACTAAAACCGACGCCATCACCCCATANACNANGCCTGAAGCACCNACGACCGCTGTATTTGGAGCTGCTAAGAGGGCCCCGGCTGAGCCCCACATCATGCTGGTCANGCAGACCGCNATAAATACTGCGGNGCCNGTCTGNCTTTCAAGTCGTCGACCTAAAAGAAAAAACATGATCATGTTGAGCAGGAGNTGCCGAATGTCAGCNTGGAGAAANGCTCCNGTTGCTAAGCGCCACCACTCNCTTAACTCNGCNACCGGAAATCCGTAGGTCGCCCATTGCACCAGTGAATCTTGCTGCAATGANGCCCCACCTATGAGGGTCATNTCGTGNGTGAACACAAACACCATGACNTTGATANCTANGAAGGCGACCGTCACAGATCTAGTTACATTTTCGTTGGCACCATTCAGCACACTTGCACAGTAGAGCCCAAATGCTCAGCGGCCACTAGGGTCGGGCCATGAAATTTGGAGTTATGTTTGCTAACACCGGTCCATTTGTGGAGCCTGATGCTGCCGTTGAGCTCGCCCAAGCAGCCGAAGCCGCCGGGTGCGAATCGATTTGGACTGTTGAACACGTGGTGGTCCCGGCAGGATATGCGTCACAGTATCCGTACGCGAAGGACGGGCGGATGCCAGGTGGAAGAGAGGATTTCGATATTCCTGATCCTTTGATCTGGCTCTCTTATGTCGCGGCGGCCACCAATAAGATCCGCTTGGGTACAGGGGTGATGATCATGCCGCAACGAAACCCCCTAGTGACCGCCAAGGCGGTAGCTACTTTGGATCGCTTATCTAAGGGTCGCATGATCCTCGGGATTGGGTCCGGGTGGTTGGAAGAAGAATTTGACGCTCTTGGCGTCTCTTTCGACGATCGAGGTGATCGCACCGATGAATACCTTGAAGCTATGAAGCAGGCTTGGGCGTCAGATACCGCCAGTTACCGTGGCAAGTTCGTGAACTTCAACAATGTATACAGTCGTCCGCAGCCCGCGAATGGGCATGTTCCCATCATTGTGGGTGGTCATAGTCGGCGTGCCGCTCGTCGGGCTGGAGAGCTAGGTGACGGGTTCTTTCCTGGGCGAGGAAACTTTGACGAGCTAGCTGCTTTGTTTGATCACGCTCGACACTGTGCAGAGGAGTCTGGGAGAGACCCAGAAGCGCTCGAATTCACAGCCGGGGGGCCTACAAGTCCTGACTATGTCGAGCAGTTGGCGGAGATCGGTGTAACTCGGATGATTGTGCCTCCTATGGATCCATCTCAGTTCAGTAAGTTTGGTGAGGAAGTTATCTCACAGTTTTCTAGTTTTTGAGGTGGCAATGCCTGACTTAGTACTTGAACGACTCTTAGGTTGGATTGATGCGGCTCCTTCGCCCTATCACGCTGCCCACAACGCTGCCAACGACCTAGTCACCTCGGGCTTCGACCGGTTTGGCCCCAGTGACGAATGGGGCGATAGCGACCGCATTGTGGTGAGTTGGGGTGGTGTTGTTGTAGCAGCGGCCTTCAGCACGCAACTGAATCCCGATCGGCTCCGTTTCCGGTTAGTTGGTGCTCACACTGACAGCCCGAATCTACGAATTAAACCAAACCCTGATCTCAGCCAAGTGGGCTACCGNCAATTGGGTGTNGAGATCTANGGTGGCGTACTCCTAAATTCTTGGCTTGATCGCGACTTGGGTATTTCCGGCCGAGTAGTGGTTGGCGACCAAANCAGTNGGGAAACACATTTGATCCAGGTCGATCGGCCNTTGCTTCGCGTAGCTCAACTGGCAATTCATTTAGATCGAGACGTTAACGANGGTCTGAAGTTNGATCGTCANTCACACCTCGTTCCAATCTGGGGACTTGGTGANACTGANGAGGGTGCGTTTNGTTCCTTCCTCGCNGACGAACTTGGTGTGNATNATTCAGACGTTCTGTCCTGGGACATTATGTGCCATGACCTCACTCCANCTTCNCCTCTGGGACGTAACGAAGAATTTTATGTTGCGCCTCGGATAGATAATCTTGCTTCCTGCCACGCNGCGTTGGANGCGTTAAGCGGAATCGAGNCNGTAGAGGANGACACNATTTCCGTGGTGGCGTTATTCGATCATGANGAAGTNGGAAGCGAGTCATCTAGTGGTGCTCGAGGACCGATGCTGTCGAATGCTTTAGAGCGGCTCGCAGCGACAAGGGCTGTATCTCGGGAACAGTTTCTTCGCGCTTTGACCAAATCATCTTGCGTGTCAGCGGATGGAGCGCACGCTGTTCATCCGAACTATGTTGACCGCCACGAACCCCAGCATCGTGTCGCTTTGAACGCGGGTCCGGTGATCAAACTCAATGCAAATGTTCGGTACGCGACCGATGCGGAGAGCAGTGCGTTGTTCCAGGCGGCTTGCCAATCAGCTGATGTCCCCTTTCAGCAATACGCGCACCGGACCAACTTGTTGTGTGGCAGCACAATTGGTCCAATCACTGCCGCTCAGCTTGGAATGTCAGTCGTCGATGTGGGAAGCCCTCAATTGTCGATGCATTCGGCACGCGAGATGGCTGGTTCCTCCGACCCTGCCTATCTGACCTCTGCACTTAGCGCGTTTTTGGCTGACACGTAACACAGTTACTCACCATTAAGCGGCTCTCACCCGTGGTGAAGTTGTTCGAACAGGGGACTGCTGTCATTGAAGCGTCGGATAGCCCAATCACCTGCGGTCCATACGATCTGACTGATGGAGCAGTTGTCAGCTCCTCCGAACGCAAATGGTTTGGATTGTGCTATTTGAGCAAGGAGCGAACCGATGACTCCNCCNTGNACGCCACATAGAANNAGCTCTCCTGGGTGNCGCAGAACTANTTGGTTCAAGGCNTCCATACATCGNCCGCCGAACTCCTCGTTGCTTTCNGCTCCGGGNATAACNTCCCATCGNTGTTCTCTCAGCATCTGTTGGTAAATGGGNTGATTTTCTGCTGCTTTTTGTCGCAATANACCACCTTCCCATTCNCCGAGCCCNATTTCTCTNAGGTCNCTTTCGATAGCTATGTCNATGTTCANCGNGNCACCNAGNGGCGCAAGCGTTTGTTGNGTTCTTTGCATATTNGTTGCATACANAGCTGTTATTGGTTCTTGGCTNAGTCGAACNGCNGATGCTTGAGCCTGTNTCTCGCCTNTCTCTGACAGCGGNGGATCACCTTGACCCTCGATGAGNGGGAATGGTTCTCCGGGNACGAACGGTTGCGANGCTCCGTGTCGCAGNAGAATCACTTCGGTTGAGTCTGGTGTTCGTTGCCACCGTTGTTGAGCAAACTGCTCTGGGCCTTCGTTGTCTTTTGTCACGTGAAGAAACGTAGCAAGCTCGCATCGATCTTGGTTCGATGCGAGCTTGCTGTCCAGGTCGTAGGGGGATCAAATGGTTAGTTACCTCTCCCCAATGCCGCCTCGCTCGACGGACTTCGTGGAAGTACTTCTACGGAGCTTAGGGCTCCATTACGTAGGCGGCTTCGCCATGGTCGCTAACGTCTAGGCCTGTCATCTCGGTGCTTTCGGTGACTCTAAGNCCAATTGTCTTNTCCANGACTTTGGCGATTATGTAGGTAGCTNCGAAAGAGAANGCNGTGACAACNGCTATNGAGAGGATCTGATTCCACAGGAGGATCCCTCCACCAAAGAACACACCATTTGCNAANTCGCCACCAGGAACNGCCGANGAATCAGCCATAAATCCAAGCAGGATTCCGCCAACAGCNCCNCCTACAAAGTGGATGCCAACGACATCAAGACTGTCGTCGAAACCGAANCGGAANTTTGCCTCGATGGCAAAGAAACAGATNACTCCGGCCAAAGCCCCGAAGACAAACGAATGCATCGACCCGACAAATCCAGCNGCTGGNGTTATGGCAACNAATGCGGCGACTATGCCCGATGCCATNCCGATGGTACTGACCTTNCCTGTCTTGGCCATTTCTACGATCATCCATGCAACCATGCCGGCGGCGCCCGCTATGAAGGTATTGACGAACGCTTGAGTTGCTGCTCCGTCGGCCGCTAAAGCTGATCCAGCGTTGAAGCCGAACCACCCGAACCAGAGAATTCCGGCTCCCAGCATGACGAATGGGATGTTGTGCGGCGCGGGGCGGTTCTGAGGCCAGCCTGTTCTCTTACCGAGCACAATTGCCAGCGCCAACGCTGCGGCGCCTGCGTTGACATGAATCGCTGTACCGCCTGCAAAGTCATGCGCAGGCAGATTAAAGATCCAGCCGTCTGCACCGTAGACCCAGTAGACAACGGGGGCGTATACAACCAGAGACCAAACTGGCACAAAGATCATCCAGGCAGAGAATTTCATACGGTCTGCAACAGCTCCGGAAATCAGGGCTGGGGTAATACATGCGAATGTCATAAGAAACGCGAATGTTGCTATTCCTTCGGCATCGTGAATGCCCTTCATGCCAACGACGCTCAAGTCGCCAAGCCAGCTTCGGCCGCTATCACCCGAAGCCAAACTAAATCCGACTAGCACCCAGACCACGGGCACAATCCCCAAGCACCACATGTTCATGTTCAACATGTTCAGCGCGTTCTTNGCTCTGACCATACCNCCATAGAAAAGGGCTAACCCNGGCACCATAAAAAGCACCAAGGCAGCAGAGGTCAGGATCCAGGCGATATTGCCTTCCATTTGATCTTCCTTCCGCGCGGATGGGATCCGCTCCAGATNGAANCTAGACAAGGAAAATCATCACGCAGTTTCGTTTGTGTTACGGCACTGTAAATTCTGCCTGAGGTGCCGANAAGGTGTNAGCTCNCTTGGTCGAGTGCNTGAACNAGGTCTGCGACNAGGTCATCAGCTGATTCGATNCCTACCGANATNCGNATGAGGTCNTCCGGGACTTCNAGNGCNGANCCGGCGACCGAGAGATGGGTCATCACTCCNGGGTGTTCNATGAGTGACTCNACCGCTCCAAGGGACTCGGCAAGNGTAAACACCTTGGTTTGGGTCACAAGACGTTCGGCAGCATCCTGCCCTCCTGCTACACGAAAGCTCACCATCCCACCAAAGTTTTTCATTTGCCTTTTTGCTACCTCGTGGCCCGGGTGGTCTTCACGCCCTGGATACAAAACTTCACTAACAGCATCATGTTCGTCCAATACGTCGACGATTATCTGAGCGTTTTCACAGTGCCGGTCCATCCGCACAGGTAATGTCTTCACCCCTCTTAAGGCGAGGTAACAGTCAAATGGGCTGGGAATAGCACCGACTGCGTTCTGTATGTAGACCAGATCCTCGGCCAACAACTCATTGTTGGTTGCTACGAACCCTCCGACCACGTCACTATGACCGCCGATGTACTTGGTAGCCGAGTGAACTACGACATCTGCACCTAAAGCCAATGGCTGCTGTAAGTAGGGAGTCGCAAACGTGTTGTCGACTACGACCATGCCACCTAGCTCATGGACTACATCGGAGATTGCTTGAATATCGAAGACCGAAAGCATCGGATTTGTCGGTGTTTCCAACCAGACCATCCTTGAATCGGGGGTCCAGACTTCTTTGATTTGCTCCGGTTTCGTGAGATCGACTGCCGCATTCGCTAGCCCCGACTTCTTGCCGTGGACGCTATCGATCAACCGAAAGGTCCCTCCATAAGCGTCGTTGCCTAACAAGATTTGAGATCCAGGGGTCAGCTGTCGAAATAGGGCATCTTCAGCGGAAAGTCCGCTAGCGAAAGCAAAACCGTATTGGGCGCCTTCCAAAGAGGCCACACAGGCTTCGTAGGCGTGGCGCGTTGGGTTTCCAGTTCTGGAATATTCGTATCCATTCTTCGGGGAGCCTGGTGAATCCTGCGCGAAGGTTGTGGACATTGCGATAGGTGTGACTACGCCCCCGGTTCGTTGGTCATGAGGTTGTCCAGCCCGAATTGCGCGTGTTTCAAAGCCAAATTCATTCGGGTCTTCGAAGCCCGAAAGGAGGGGGTCACCGCCCATCATTTCGCGTCCTCCTCCAAATGTTGTGTATCGATCCCAGAGTTCATTACATGTGATTCTGTCAGTAAGGTGTGCGGCTTACCGGCATCAAGCACTAATAGAACCGGTGAACTCTCAAGTTTCCTTACCGCACTGATCGCCGATTCTCCAAGCCCGATAACAGGCAGAGCCGGGTCCAGCGCTTCTTCAACGGGCTGGTCGAGGAAATCGTTAGTATCAAAAGATTTTTGCATGAGAGAGTCTTCCGATACCGATCCCATAACTTCGGCAGCTGCTATCGGCATTTCACCTTTTGCTACCGGTACACGAGATAGCCCGTGTTGCCGCATCGTTTCAATTGCGTGCCGGATCTTGGTCTGAGGTGCGATGTAGACCAANTCTGATTCAGCGTTTAACCCGGGCTCGAGTAGATCGGCAACGCTTAATCCTTCACACTTCGAAAAACCCATGTTTGCCATCCAGGTTTTGTCAAAGACTTTGCTCAGATACCCGCGACCACTATCTGGGATAAGGACAACGACTAGGTCTTCTGCTGTCAGGCCCTTGGCTGCTTCTAGCGCTGCAGCAACCGCTGTTCCTCCGGAGCCGCCAATCAGAATTCCTTCTTCGGTCGTGACTCGATGCGCCATAGAAAAAGAGTCGGCGTCACTTATCGCGATAGTCGAATCAACTATTTCGGGGTCGTAGGTATCGGGCCAAAAGTCTTCACCGACGCCTTCGACGAGATAGGGGCGGCCGTTACCTCCTGAATAAACCGAATTGACTGGGTCGGCCGCAATTATCTGCACTTCAGGGTTCTGTTCTTTCAAGAATTTACCAACGCCGGTAATTGTCCCTCCTGTGCCTGCTCCTGCAACAAAATGGGTTACCCGACCTTTGGTCTGTTCCCATATCTCAGGGCCTGTGGACTCGTAGTGCGCTTTCGGGTTTGCTTGATTGTGGTATTGGTTCGGTCGGTATGCGTTGGGGACCTCTTTGACCAGTCGTTCTGCAGTGGAGTAATACGAACGTGGATCATCTGGCGCTACCGCTACCGGACAGACGACTACTTCGGCGCCATAGGCCTCTAACAGAGTGACCTTTTCGCTACTAACTTTGTCTGTCATAACAAAGATGCAGTTGTAGCCACGTTGGGCGGCGACTATGGCCAATCCGACCCCAGTGTTGCCAGAGGTCGGTTCAATAATGGTGCCTCCTGGTTTGAGGAGACCAGCTTTTTCTGCCTCGTCAATCATGGTTATTGCTGGGCGATCTTTAGAGCTGCCACCAGGATTCGTCGTCTCAAGCTTTGCGACGATGAGACAGGGCGATTGTTCTCCTATTCTCGGTAGGTTCACCAATGGCGTGTTTCCCACGAGGTCAAGCACTGAATCGGCAACATCTAAGTCCCGCATGTTCATGGCTCTAGTCTGGTCGTTCTCGACCACATTCACACCGTTAATCAATAGATCCCGAGGCAGCCACGACTTGCTGGAGAGCAGCTTGCGCCTTTCGCAATACGACTGCGCTAATACTTAGAATTTGGGCTTGCGTGATCTCGTCAACTCAAGATTTCGTTTGCCGCCTGGCGGAACTTCTCAACGTTCGCTTCCTTGACTCCTTCGTAGCCGCGAATCATGTCCGGAAGTTCTGCTAATTGAACCGCTCTGTCATAGGTCTCAGGACGAAGGTCAGTTAGAGCTTGATCAATCATCTCTTGGTATTCGTTGATTAGGTCCCGTTCCATCTTGCGATGAGCTGTGTTGCCGAATATATCCAATGGGGTCCCGCGTAAGAACTTCATCCTGCGTAACAGCGCAAAGGCAACATCTCCGGAGCGGCCCAATCCTATTTTCTGCTCGAGCCCAAGCCGCCTCATCGAAGGGGGGTGCAGCTTGTAAGTGACCTTGCTGCGGTCTCCGAACTGTTCGCGCACGGCCTCTTGGAAGGCTTTTGAACGGTGGAGGCGGGCCACTTCGTACTCATCTTTGTATGCCATCAGTTTAAAGAGATACCGCGCATAGGCCTCAGATAGCCGGGTGTCTTCCCCCACTGCTGCCTCAGCTCTTCGAACTGCGCTTACTTTCTCCACATACTTCTTGGCGTAATTGCTGTTTTGATACTCGATCAGTTCTGCGGCCCGAATCTTAAGGAGTCTCTCAAGTTCTTCGAATGTTTCCGGGACTGACTGGATAAGGCTCTCTAGCTCAGCGGAAACTTTGGTTTGCTGGCTAGTTTTTCCTTCGCTTTCAATACCCAATGATTCGATGAAATTGGGGTCAAGAACGATCTGACGACCAATTCTGAATGCCTGGGTATTCATCTCAACTGCTACGCCGTTTAACTCAATCGCTCGTTCTATCGCGACCGCGCTGATGGGTACAACACCACTCTGATAGGCGGAACCCAGGACGATGATGTTCGCCGGCATGTGAGATCTGAATAGATTGTCGGACAGATTGCCGGCGTCGTAGTAGACGTTCTTCTCCGCAATCGTTGCGCTATCGATTGAATCTTGAAGAGCTGACCACTCGGGATATTCAGCCGAGGTGTCACGGACCATGGCTCCGGTGGGTACTTTGCTCGATGAAACAAGCGCTACTGTCCGTCCAGGCATTGCTTTTTCTAGGTTGGCTGGGTTGGTACCGCTTAATAGATCGAACACGATGTACGCATCGGCTTCACCTGTTGCAATCTTGTTGGCTTCCCCCAATTCGAGTTCACCATCGGGGCGCCGGATCTTGAGGTTAGATACAACTGGACCGCCCTTTTGCGCGAGGCCGGTCTGGTCTAGTCCGTGAGCTTCTTTACCGTCTAGGAGGGCTGCCGTCGCCAAGAGTTGGTTGACCGTTACTACCCCTGTTCCTCCGATACCGATCATAAGGACATTGCCTTCGTCGAGACGATCAGGCTCTATTTGGTCCCCAGAGATTTCTGCTATTGCCAGGGCTGATTTTTGAGGAACAGCACCGCCCGGTATTACTTCGATAAAGGCTGGGCAATCACCGTCAAGACAGGTGAAATCCTTGTTACAAGATGACTGATGTATGGCTGTTTTCCTACCGAATTCAGTTTCAACAGGCTGCACTGAAAGACAGCTGGATTTTTCGCCGCAGTCGCCGCATCCTTCACATACCGCTTCGTTTATGTAGACAGCCATTGCCGGTTCCGCAACCTTGCCTCGTTTTCGGTCGCGGCGAAGTTCTGCCGCACATGGCTGGTCGTAGATAAGCACTGTGCATCCGGGGATGTCTCGCAGAATTCGTTGGGCTTCATCAAGGCGGTCTCGGTACCAAACTTCGGTGCCTTCAGCGAAGTGTGCGTCTTCTCCGTATTTTTCTGTGTCGTGGGTAAGAACCATGACTTTTGAGACACCTTCTGCGTCTAACGACCGNGACAGTTCGGGGACTGTCATTCCTCCGTCAACGTCTTGTCCTCCTGTCATCGCTACTGCCGCGTTGTAGAGAATCTTGTAGGTGACGTTGGTCCCTGCCGCTACTGCCTGTCGGACCGCCAGCGACCCCGAATGGTGGAAAGTTCCGTCGCCAATATTTTGGAAACGGTGGTCCATGGTGACGAACGGCGCTGCCCCAATCCATTGGACTCCTTCGCCGCCCATCTGGGTTGTCCCTTTCACATTTCTTGTGGGCGTCATTGATGCCATTCCATGACATCCGATTCCTCCGCCTGCTTCAGAGCCCTCCGGAACCCAGGTCGATCGATTGTGAGGGCACCCTGAACAGAAGTTGGGGGTTCGGTTTGACTGTTTCTTGTCGTCCGGACTACCCAGTGAAACAGGGATTGTTATTCGTTCGCGCACCGCCGGACCAACAGCATCTTCTCCCAAGCATTCGACCAGAAATGGTCGAATTTTGCGGGCAATAAGGTCGGCGTCCATCTCTCCATGGCCAGGGAACCAGAATGCATTGGTCGCGTCGCGTTTTCCAAGGATGGCTGGAGCGTCCGATGAGCCGTACAAGATTTCTCGCATAAACATTTCAATGAATGCACGTTTTTCTTCGACGACGACGATGGTGTCGAGGCCGCGGGCAAATTCTTTAACTCCTTGAGCTTCGAGCGGCCACACAACAGCCGGCTTATAGAGTCGTACTCCCCGTTGTTTGAGTGCAGCTTCGTCAAGCCCCATCCGATCTAGGGCCTCGCGAAGGTCGTAATACGTTTTGCCTGCAGCAACAATTCCAATGCGAGCATCAGAGGTGGCCCCACTTACGAGGTCGAGGCTGTTGAGACGAGTGAAAGCATCTGTAGCTTCCATCCGACCTTCATGAATTTCAAGTTCCTGACGAACGGCAAACGGGCCGAAAAGTGCATCTTGCTGAGTGTGTTGCCAGGGAACGCCATCCCATTCGAAGTCGGGACGCTTCATCTGCACCCGTCCCGGCCCAACTTTGATAGTTGAGTACCCGTCAGCGACGTTGGTCACTATTTTCAGTGACACCCATAGGCCGCTATATCGAGAAAGTTCGTAACCGATTCGCCCGTAGTCAGCGACCTCTTGAACGGTGCCTGGGTAAAGGATCGGTGTTTGAAAGTGNAGCAAGGCAAATTCTGATTCCGAAGCCAATGTTGACGATTTGGAAGCNGGGTCATCACCTGCGACTAATAGAACCCCNCCTTTGGGGTCCACCCCACAGACATTTGCATGTCGGATTGCATCTCCAGAACGGTCCACGCCCGGGGCTTTCCCGTACCACATACCCAACACGCCATCGAATTTGCCATCGAAGTTACGGTTGGCGAGCTGCGATCCCCAAACAGTTGTGGCGCCCAGATCTTCNTTCAGTCCTGGNAGGAANTCAATNTTGTTGTCAGCTAATTCTTGGGCGTTGCCGAGCATCAGNGAGTCAATTCCTCCCAANGGGGANCCCCTGTAGCCGGAGACCATGGCCGCATTGTTAAGCCCATCACGTCGATCAGCGCGAAGTTGGTCNANTAAGACCCGAAGTAACGCTTGAACTCCGGACATCGCAACGTCACCCTCNCTNCGNGCGAATCGATCCTCAAGTTTAAANTCAGCTAAAGCCATGGTGTCCCCTCGTGCNTNTGCACCAGATTAGTAGCGAGCAGGGTACTGGTGCCTACCTATNGCCCCAATAACGTAAATCGTTGNNCTTTAAACAGNNNCTNCTGACCGCGGNAGACGGGTNGCTAGGAGGAAGGCAAACCCGTTCGACANGCCTGCCAGCAAGAACGCCCATTTNTAGTTGCCNAGAGCNTCNTGAAGAAGNTGTGCCGCGTANGGNCCTATAGCTGCCATCGACCCGGCCGTCGCAAAGATACGTCCAACTATTGATCCCGCATGTGCTCGTCCAAACAAATCTGCAACCAACGGTGGGAAGACGACTACCCCTCCCCCATATGCGAAACCAAAGGCCACTGCCGATGGATACAAAAGCCAAAGATTATTACTGCCCGCCATCCCNAGAAANGAGATGGTTTCGACNAACAGTGCCAACATGACNGCGTTCTTTCTCCCAATNCGATCGGAAATAGGGCCCATCACAAGCCTGCCNGTTAAGCCACCGATGCCTATTGCCGAGATCACTGTCGAGGCAGTTTGCAGCGAGGCTCCTAGGCTCTGAGCGAATTGGACACCATGAACAAANGGCACNAANACNGCCAGAAACGTGAGGGCATACATCCCGAATATTTTCCAATAATTCGGGTTTCTCCANGCCTCAGCTGGAGTCATTCCTTNNAGTAAGTCCGGCTGAATATCAACTGTTGCTCTAATTTGCCCGTCAGGTTGCTGCCCGATCCCTTCAGGGTCTCGTTCNANAACAANNGAACTCGCCAACATGCAGGCACCACCTGCGACNGACATGATCANAATGGCCACCCGCCAGCCNTAGGCGGAAACAAGTACCGCTGCNANCGGAGGAACCAGAATATTGGCCAAGCTTCCACCTGCAGTTGCTANTGCTGTNGCGAAACCNCTCCGAACCACAAACCANCGCACNACGGTGGCGTTACAGGGNACCCAAGAACAGCTCATGCCGAGAGGGGCTACCACGGCCATGCCAATTGCGACGACGATCAAACTGTTGGCTGTTGCCCATAACAAATACCCACTCGTAAGTAGCAGGGCTCCAACCGCGACGATAGGTCGCGGGCCGAGGCGATCTGTCAGCCAACCACTGACAGCTGACAGGGCGCTATATAGNCCGATGTAAATNGCAAATATGAGCTGCAGNCGGCTTTCCGACCATCCAGTGTCTTTGACGACNTCCCCTACAAAGGTGCCNAAACTGAATTGGACTCCATAAACAACAAAAAGGACCGTGAAAGCGGCAGCGACGATGCGCCACCCAAAAAATCGTTGTTCAACTGGCTGGACCGAAAAGATCACAGCTTTTGTTAGCGATCTCCAGGGGCCATATAAAACCAAATGGGTTGGGCCTCGCCCGCATCAGCCATGGCTTGCCTGGCCGCCATAACCACTCTCCCGGCTTCGGTATGGTCCANAAACCAGCGAGTTCCCGCCCACGCTGACGGGGCATGGTCCGATAGTGCCANCGCTGCTGTTTCGTAGTATCCCCGTATGTCTTGGCTNACTCGTGCTGGNATCCCNGGTATCCCAGCCTCTTTCCATGGGGTCCCATCAGCNACTNTTATGAAAGCGTCNATCGCCGTTGTTATTTCATCGGCTTGGACGGTCCTTCCAGCTCCGACGCGGTTCCCGTATTTAGCAATGGCGCGGTCGTAGGCGGGTCGAATTCCGTTCGCTTCATCAATAGCGGCGTGAAGGTCAGGGTCATGACGTGGTGGCATTGGACACGCCATTACTTCAGTCCCATCATCAACGATACTCACGTCGTATTCAGCGAAAATTGGTTCTGGACTATCTAGCAGTTCAAACGCCTTGCCGAGTACTCGGTGTTGAAATTCTGAGTCGGAGGGAACCCCTAGAGGCCGCCCAAGAGGAAAGTCACACCAAAGCCCTCGAGGAGGTGCGGTTGTTTCTATCTGACTCTTTATCGAACCTAGGGCGATGGTCGCGATACCTTCCGCTTCGAAAAGATGTGCGAGCGTACTCACGGTACGCGTGCAAAGCGGTCAAACAGGAGTGAGTAAGACAACGTCGACGTCTTGCTCCTTCAAAAATTTCGCTCCTGCCGGGCCACTATCCATTCTTATGGCAGACAAATCAAACTGGTTACCCGCATAAGCCAGGTGTTCTTCGGCGACGGAACCGATCGTTCCTTGAGCGGCCAATTCATCTAAGCGGTCTATTGGAAAGACNGTGTTGATGTCTAAGGCNAACCCTGTCGCGTCGAAATTTGGACTCCAGTGCCCCATTACGTAGTCACGAGGTTGAGATTTCAAAACTCGATACCCGGTATCCATAGGGGAAAAGTCTTCGTCCTCGGGGTGGTGAAGCGAAGCCGAGGTAACGATCGCTACCTTTGCCTCGTTNAACGGTACCGGAGTTGTAAAAGCTGTCTCTTCGAACTCGACCCCTTCNAGATTGGCCGTCATTGCCTTAACATCGCTATCTGCCATAGCTCAGAAGGCTACGCCAGTTGGTGAGTACTTGCAGACCTGTTCATCTTCGATCGGTTGATAGGACTGCTACGCCTGCAATAACCAGAAGNCCTCCCACCATCTCGGCTGTACCTAATCGATCCCCTACCAGGATCCANCTGAAGAGGACCCCGAAGAAAGGGGTTAGGTAAGCAACAGCGGCCCCCTGTATGGCGGGGGCTCGACGCAATACGCTAGCGAAGAGATAGAAGGTGACCGCTAGGGAGGGGATTCCTGCGTACAACAGCGGTATGGTCAGTCCCCAATTGAGTGAGGTGTCCGACCAGTCTTCGAAAAATGGNACTGCTGTATGNAAACAGACGGCCGAAAACGTGATCTGTAAAGCGACCAGCATCAGGGGACTGATTTCTAAGGCTCCCGGTAGCCGTTTGTTTAAGACTGCTCCCGCAGCCCAACTGATGCTCGAAATGAGTGAGAACACTATTCCCAGGGTGGTGTTGCCCGAACCGAAGGCCGGAATTGCTAGAAATACTGCTCCAAGTAGGCCAATCAACAAACCGAAATAGCCTCGCCGACCAGGGAATTCGGCTATGACTACGACCGCGATAATTGCGGTAAATAGCGGCATGGTTGCAGACAGCATCGCCGACAAGCCTGGGGATAACCGCGAGATTCCCAGCACCAGAAATCCGCTAGACACGGTGGTGATAGAAAGCGAAATCCACCAGACTGCTACCCATTGTTGCCGGGTCTGTGGAAGCCGTTCTCCGCGGATGAATGCGACCGCNAGNAGGACCGGGGCGCCGACGGTTGTTCGAAGAGCGGCTAGGGCTAAGGGCGTGGTGTGGTCCAGCGCCCTTTTCATAACTGTGTAGTTGAGACCAATTAGCAGTGCAGTCAGAACGACTAGGCCGACCGTGACCCTATTGGAAGCCTGTACAGACTTTGGATGAGCTCCGCGGTAGCGGTTCACCCTCCCTCAAGAAGATCNATTGATCTNCGGCGAAGACGACGCATGCCCTTAAGCCATCGATCGGGGTCTGATGCTTTTCGTTCTGTATAGGTTTGCACCTCGGGGTGCGACAGGATCAGAAACTCTTCGTTCCTAAGCGCCTCGGTGATTTTGTCTGCAACAAAGTCGGCTTCCACTATCCCGTCGGTCCCACCATCGCCAAGTTGTTGCGGTGCCATTGCAGTGTTGACTCCCTGAGGACACAAAACCGAAACCCGTATGCCGTCGTCTCCGTGTGTGATTGCCAGCGTNTCAGCCAGTTTGATACACGCCGCTTTCGTGACCGAATAGGGCGCTGAACCAACGGCGGCAAGAAGGCCTGCCGCGCTCGCTGTATGGACTAGATAACCCTCACCACGCGCTGTCATCGATGGCAGGACCGCACGCGCTGCATACACATGTGACATTACGTGTAACTCCCACTGTGACTGCCATGCGTCGTTCGGAGCTTCTACACCGCCCTCTGCTCCCGCTCCGGCGTTAGAGAAGAANATGTCGACCGGCCCAATCGTTGTTTCGGTTTCTTCAACTAGCTCNCTCACAGCTTCTTCATCAGTAACGTCAAGCCCAACACCGACACAACCCANTTCTGCTGCGACTGAAAGTGCTGCTTCGGTGTTGTAATCAGCTACCACTACTTGTCTGGCGCCCTCTGAAACCCATTTGCGGGCCGTCGCCGATCCGATGCCGCCCCCGCCTCCGGTGATAATTGCTACGCGATCTTTAATCTCCATGTCTTGAACCTAGATCGCCCAAGCAACCGGTTGCTTAACTTTCGGCAACTCCGTTTTGGGTTCTCATCGCCGCGTAAGCCACCTCATCTGCTTTCGCAGCACCTAGAAACCTGCCAGGGCTCGCTCCGTCAACGTGACCCATGATTCCCTTGTACAAGGTGAAACCGCACAAAGAAGCCAACCGTTCGGGCATCTCTTTAACGTCTTCGGGGGAAAGGCTGTAGTACTGATTCTGTTGCTGTCGCAGATATCCCTGACAATATTGGACACTGATTCCCAGACGCCAGTCATCTTGTGTCGTGTTAGCTCCACCGCAGTGCCATGTTCCACCGTTGACTATCAAAATTGAACCAGCTTCCATTTCAGCCGGTATGTGCTCTACTTCTTCGCCTTTACGGGGTTCATGATCAAACTTGTGGGAGCCTGGAACTATCCGGGTAGCCCCGTTCTCAGCTGTAAAGTCAGTCAACGCCCAAATGGTTGTCACCATGAACGGAATTCGGGGCCTGCTGACGCTCACTAATCCATCATCGCTATGCAACCCTTGGTGAACTTCTCCCGGGCCTATGTGCATGCAGGTAGTACCAGACAAGAGACACTCTTCGTCCAAGAGATGTTCGGCGAAGGGAAGAACGTTGGGGTGGGTGGGGAGTTTCCAGAAAACTCGGTCTTTGGCCAACAGGTTGTACATGCGTTTAGTGGCGAAACCCTCAGCTCGATTTCCTCGAGGCTGCACATCGAACTCTTCTTCGAGGTGCGCTACTGAGTTCGTCAGCTCTTTGATCAAATCCGGATCAATGGCGTTTTCTACAATGCAGTAACCCTGCTCTTCTATGCGGTCGAGATAGCCAGACAATGTCGCTGTATCCATACAACGATTCTTGCAGCTTGAGGACACCGTTCGCACTTTCCTGCGAGACTGGGCGCTATGACTGCGGCTTCACCACCCAGGCGGATGATGTTAAACGCATTCACGATGAACTGTGTGAGCCACATCCAACAAGGCATGTGGACCAGGGGCGACACTCGCCAAACTGAGTTCAATTCTTTGGAACCTTGGTTGGAGTTAGCGCGTATTGCTGAGAAGGGCTGTCTGGACACTATTTTTCTTGCT
The DNA here is from genome assembly GCA_002713975.1 of Acidimicrobiaceae bacterium. GTDB lineage: Bacteria > Actinomycetota > Acidimicrobiia > Acidimicrobiales > Poriferisodalaceae > MedAcidi-G3. Next base: position 96,885 of record PAVP01000004.1, read on the forward strand.
GACGTAATCGGTCTCTACGACAACTACAAAGGCGGAGCAAGCACCTCTTTCAAGGAGGCAATGCAGGTGCCAGTCAATGACCCGATGCTTCTTATTCCTGCCATGGCTTCGGTAACAGAACATCTCGGTTTTGCTTTTACTAGTTCGGTGTTGCAGGCACATCCATTTACTTTTGCCCGTCAACTCTCGACTTTGGATCACCTGACCGAAGGTCGAGTCGCCTGGAATGTTGTTACTTCGTATTTGCCCAACGCCGGCAGCAACCTTGGTTTCGATGGTTTACCGTCACACGAAGAACGATATTCGCGAGCTGAGGAATATTTGGAGGTCATATACAAACTTCTGGAGGGAAGTTGGGCCGATGACGCCGTAGTTAATGACTCAGAGCGTCGTGTTTACGTGGAACCCGATCGGGTTCGCGAGATCAATCATCACGGCCACTATTTTCAGGTAGCTGGGCCTCATCTGTCCTCGCCTTCCGTTCAACGAACACCGGTAATATTCCAGGCCGGCATGTCAGAACGTGGACGAACATTCGCTGCTCGGCAGGCAGAGTGCATTTTCGTTGTGGGCTCTTCGCGTAGTGGAGAAGCGATAGCAGCGGATCTGCATCAACGAACTCACTTATATGGAAGATCTAGCGCTGAGGTCAAATTGATTGGTGGGGTGGCTCCCATCGTCGGAGGGACAGAAGCTGAAGCCTTGGCTAAGCGCGCGGAGTACGAAGAAAGCCTCTCGGTTGAAGCCGGTTTAGCTCACATCAGCGGCAACCTCGGTGCGGACCTCGGCGATATTGACCCAGATCAACCATTAGAGACCTTTCAGACAGAGCGAGTTCAAGGATTCATAAAGAATCTCTTGGATTCAGCAGCACCGGGGACGAGGACCATGGGCGATTTGATTAAGTCGAATTTAGCCGGGGCTTGGCTGACCGGCTCAGCTGAACAGGTCGCGGATGAGTTGGAGAGACGCTTTAACGCTGGGCTAGATGGTTTCAACCTGACCTACACGGTCACACCCGGAACTTTCGTCGATTTCGTCGAAGGAGTAGTGCCCATCCTCCAAGAGCGAGGGCTCATTCAAAGCGAATACGTTGCAGGAAGTCTGCGAAAGAAGCTATTTGGGCAAGATCGCCTTCCGTCAAGCCACCCTGCTGCGGCTTTTCGCTTTTGATTCAAGGATCGGCCCTAATCGCCTTTACCGCTCTGCCTAGCCAGAAATGTCGCTAGAACCGATAGGACGAGCAGCGCGGCCCAAGCTGTTTCATATCCTCCGGTTACGTCGGCTGCCAGGCCAGTGAAGAACCCTCCGATAGTCAGACCGACCATAAAGCCCATCACAACNCGACCACTTGCTCGACCAGATTTTTGCTGTGGTACACCGACAATCACGTACAACATCGCGACCGCATTCCAAGCATTTAAACCCACCGCTGAAAGCACCGCGACCGGCCACATGATCCAAGAACCCACTGCCACCGCAATCAAAAGCATGACCATGACAAGCGCTGTCAACGAGGACTGGACCGCTAATGCGACGGGGGGTTTTATTCGGTGTTCTGCAAGATGAGCCCAAATGATTCGAGTACCTATTGCGATCCCTCCGGGGAGACCCGCTACAAGGCCAGCCGTCACATTTGACATGCCCAACGCGTTTTCTGCGAAAAGAACTGTGTAGCGCCCAACTCCTCCAACAACACATCCCATGCATAGGGCGTATAGCGCTAGTAGCGAGACAGAACGCGGGAGGTCGGTTGTGGATGAGGTCTCGGGAACTCTGGGGTTTGGCAGCACTCGCTCCCGGCTGTCAGGGAGAGCTACGGCAGTTAGGACAGCAGCTAACAGCGCNGCGACGGCATAAAGCCCTATAGCAACCCGCCAGTTGAGCCANATACTCAATGCNGGAAGTGTGAATCCNCCTAACAGGATTCCNANTTGGACTCCTGATTGTTTGATGCCCGTCATAGTTCCTCTACGACCAGGAGCAGCTCTTTCTCCAACCAGTTTGTTGGTTGCTGGGTTGCAAGCTCCCTGACCGTAACTCGAGACAAATAGGCCGAGGATCAGAACCGACGCCGAGGTCGCGCAGGCCAGGATTAATAGACCAACACCTGACGAAATCAGAACTAGTACACAAGACCACTTTCCTCCGTAGCGGTCACTAAACCGACCGGAAGGGGGAGCAAANACNGCACCAAAGAGTGTGTTNACACCGACTCCTGCTCCAAACAGGGTGAGCGACATTTTTAANTCTTCAGCTAGAGCGTTAGCCACCACGGCAGTTCCGACAATCGGAAAAGCACCGAGGGCCATTGTCGACACCAGAACAGCGATCAGTACCACTGTGTCCAACGGTGTCGATGAATTAGTTGAATCATCAGGCACCGGCACAGCTTGCACCCTACGCTGATCGGCTATGTCCAAGCGTCAGGTTCTTATTCCTCTCACCGCTTACGAAAGAATCCACTCTCGACTTGAGAGTTTGCCTCACGAGTTTGAGGTCATCTGTTGGTCATCTTCTGGGGTTACTCACTCAGACGGGTCAGCAATAGCTGAGTCGGACTACCGCCCTGAGGTGGCCTGGATACCAATCGATCTGTTGTTTGCGGTGGCCTCGACTGGCATGGCTGCATCTGACTTTGTTCTTTTCGCTAAGGCTTTAGTTGAATCTGAAACTGTGAAGTGGGTTCAGTCTTGTCTTGCGGGCGCGGACGCTCCACCGCTTCAAAAGATTCTTTCTGCCGGAATTCGCCTCAGTAATAGCGATTCGCCCAATGCGGGAGTAGCGGAGTACACGATGGCAGCGATCATGAACGTCGTGCACGGCTGGAGTGAGCGCACGGACGATCAGAGAAACGGTCATTGGAACCAAAAGGGTTGGGTTGAAATCAACGGGGGTACCTGGCTGATTGTCGGTTTCGGGTCTATAGGGGGGGAGATAGCTAAACGAGCGAGACCATTTGGAGTCGAGGTGATAGGTGCGCGGCGGACCGTCGTGGACGACGACCGAGCAGATCGTATGGTGACCATGAACGACCTCGGCGATGTCCTACCTTCAGTTGACGTGGTGGTTGTCGCGTGCCCTTTGACAGACGAAACGCGGGGATTAGTAGATAAACAATTCTTGGACCAAATGCAGAACCACTCAATTCTTGTCAACGTGTCAAGGGGTCCGGTAGTCAAGACTGACGATCTGCTTGACGCACTTGATGCAGGAAGGTCAATCAGAGCAGTCCTCGACGTATTCGATACAGAGCCGCTAGAACCCACTAGTCCTCTTTGGAATCACGAGGCCGTGACTTTGACTTCTCACATAGCTGGAGCTGGTTCTGGTATTACAAAGCGAGGTGATGACGTCTTTATCGAACAGTTAGACGCATATCTTGCAGGCCGCGAACTGCGATTGGAGCTCAAGCCATGAAATCCGAAACGATGCTGCCCCTCGGCAAAGTTGACCCAGGTTTAAGAGAACCTGATACCCCTCTTGACGTTCGAACTATCGTCGAGGGAGCCGGAGAAATCGAGTCCTTGGGCTACGACGGTATTGCTGTTGAAGAGTGCAAGGATGATCCTTATCAGCAATTGACTCTCGCGTCGGTCAACACCAGCAAGCTGGAGCTAGCGACCTCCGTAGCGATGGCATTTCCGCGGTCACCCACCATCACCGCTATGTCTGCATGGACCCTTCAGAAGGCNTCATCTGGCCGATTAATTCTTGGACTCGGTTCTCANGTNCGGGGACATATAAAGCGTCGATACGGAATGGAATGGACGGCNCCCGCNCCACGNATGCGCGACTACATCTTGGCAATGAAGGCGGTGTGGCGCTGTTGGCAGCANAGTGAACCTCTTCAACACAACGGAGATCATTACAAACTAGATCTGATGGTGCCTCTCTTTGATCCGGGACCTATTGATCATCCTGAAATTCCGGTTCATATTTCAGCTATTAATACGAATATGTGTGGGGTGGTCGGCGAGGTCGCTGATGGCATCCGGCTCCACCCCGTTTGTTCACCGAAATACATTGAGGATGTAATGGTTCCCGCAGTAGAACGAGGCGCTGCTAGGACTCAACGGAACGCGGACGATATTGACTGGTGCATGAAGCCGTTGATTGCTACGGCACCAGATGAGTCCAGCCTTGATCAGGTAGCCGAAAGCGTTCGAGCACGGGTCGGTTTCTATCTCGCGACCCCCGCCTACAAAGCAGCGTTCGAAGTTCATGGATGGGGAGATCAAGTAGACCAGGCTGCTTCGCTTTCCAGAGAACAGCGATGGGACGAGATTCCAGCCTTGGTCGGTGACGAGATGTTCTACACGATCGCCACGGTCGGAACATACGACAGGATTGCTTCATTGCTGAACGAACGATTTGGGAGTCTGATTGACCGAGTTGAATTCAGCATTCCTGTCAACAACGGTGACGATGCCAGTTTGTTGACTTCAATGTTGAAGGAGCTGCAAGAAAGCGACGGCTTGCGGCCCTAGATACTTACTGACAACCGTGACTCTGGCGTTGAGCTAGCCGGCTTCGGAATGAGTGACCGGTTCCTCGCCCATCCATTCGCGAAGCGTATTTTTAAGTTTGGTCTGTTGAATGAAGATGTCATGTTCAGGGCCTGACGCATTGCCTGATTGTGGTGCTTTTAGGTAGAACGACAACCACTCCTGAACACCCGATTCACCGGCTCTTTGGGCTAAATCCAGAAACAAAGCGAGGTCAAGCACTATTGGTGCCGCGAGAATCGAATCGCGACACAAAAAATCGATTTTGATCTGCATCGGATAGCCGAGCCATCCGAAAATATCGATGTTGTCCCAGCCTTCTTTATTGTCTCCGCGCGGTGGGTAGTAGTTGATTCGCACTACATGGTCGATATTGCCGTAAAGCTCGGGGTAAACCTCAGGTTGCAGGATGGTGTCGAGAACTCCTAGTTTCGANACTTCCTTCGTTTTGAAGTTCTCCGGATCNTCAAGCACNTCTCCGTCTCGGTTGCCCANAATGTTNGTGCTGTACCANCCTCGCAATCCNAGCATTCTCGCCTTGAGCCCGGGCGCCACAAGTGTCTTCATCAGNGTCTGGCCAGTCTTGAAATCTTTACCAGCGATTGGTATCCCGCGACGCTCAGCTAACTCAATCATGCATGGAAGGTCAACGCTGAGGTTGGGCGCTCCGTTAGCAAAGGGAACATCGCTCATGAGTGCNGCGTANGCGTAGATCTGACTCGGCGANATATTCTCATCGTTGGCTTCGAGAGCGGCTTCAAATGCTTCGAGGGTCTCATGNGCAGCGCTTGCCTCTTGGTACGCCTCGGTCGAACCGCACCAAACCATTACCAGGCGGTCACAGTCGTTGTCGGTTCGGAACTGTTCAATATCNGCCATTAGAGCTTGAGCTTGATCCAATTTTGAATCCAACGCCTTAACGCGATTGCCNTCGAGTTTCTTTACCCATCTCTGGTCGAAGACTGCGTCCATNGCNACGATGCCTTCGAGCTCAGCTGAGATCGCGGCGAGGTCTCGTTCTTCGAGAACTCCTGCGGCCTGGGCTCCTTCTAAGGCATTAGGGGTGATGGGATCCCACCCCCCGAAAACNAGGTCNTCAAGCCCTGCTAAAGGAACGAAGTCCCTTATTAGTGGATTTCGAACATCNTCTTTCTTTCCCAGACGAATGTGCGCCATCTGCGATACCGAGCCGATCGGCGCNGCTAAACCCTGCCTGGCGGCCAGCACTCCGGCGATAAAGGTCGTCGCGACGGCACCCATTCCGGGGGTGAGAACACCCAATTTTCCATTAGCGGGCGCGATATTGGCTGAAGTCATATCTAAATCATAAGTGTTGTATTACTTTTGTACCTTTATGTTAAGTAATTCTAATCTTTAGTTTTGTGATGGTGATCTAATGGCCCCNGTTCATTCCTCGCTCCCTGATATTTCTATGACTCAACTCCAGTATCTAGTGGCTGTTCAAGAAAGCCCCACGTGGGCAAGCGCAGCGGCAGCCCTCGGGGTGAGCCAATCTGCTTTATCTCAAGGATTAGCTGAACTTCAACGCCGACTAGGAATCGAATTGTTCAGCTGGAATGGGCGCCGGCGAGTGCCGGCATCCTCTACAGAAGAGGTCACTGAACACGCACGGCGAATACTTGCATTGACAAGTGACCTTTCCGGGTGGAGTGACCGAATTCGTGCCGGTTCCGCCGGCAAACTCCGTGTAGGGATGATTGATGCTGCGGCGGTCGACCATTTCGGTGAGACCTTACGAAGTTTCAGAGAAGACAGACCACAGTTAGATCTGCACGTAACTGTGGGTCCCTCTAGCCAACTCTTACAAGGCCTCACCAGCGGCGACTTAGATCTGTCTATTTGTGTCTCTCCCCAAGNTNCAAACTTCTCAAGCGTCNCACTGTTGGAAGAAGATCTCTACGTTTACGCTCCNCCGGGAGCAAGACCTTCCGGACCACAAGAATGGGGACCTTGGGTGACCTTTCCGACAGGTTCTTTGACGAGGGATCTNATCGGCGAGGCTCTTNGGTCNACCGGATCAACNTTTTCTGTTGTCGCCGAGTCCAACCAACCAGAAGTGCTAAGTGAAATGGTNCTGATAGGCATGGGCTGGACTGTGCTNCCCCGCATCCAAGCCGAACGACCTCCAGCCTCTCTCACCCCCGTTCAGAAAACGCCTCTNCTNAANCGTTCATTAGTTGCCGCCACTCGAGACAGCAACCTNGTCAACCCAGCNGCTTCAGAACTNGTGTCAGCACTTCTACAACAAGCANNTCGAGNNCCTCAAANCNCCAANTAAAAANATANCCNGCACCTCAAGAATTTCGGNANCTACTCCTCTTCGGAGACCGAATTTCTCAGATGGCTAAGTACCGNATCAACCACAACNGGCCAAAGCGGTTCAGGAAGATCGTGACCCATATCACTTACCAANAANTAATTTGANCCGGGGANAACGTCAGCCGTCCGTTNTCCTAACAGNGGCAANAGAAGCCGNTCNTCCCGACCATGAATCACCAAGGTCGGGACNTTCATTTCCGCNAAATCAGGTTCGCGGTCTCCGCTNGCCAACAACGCNGCAATTTGCCTTCCAGAACCATCTGGATAATGACTCCGGTCATAGGACNCNGCCGCATANTCCCTTGCCAGGTCNGCGTCGAAGTATTTCTTACTGCACCAAATAGCGTACTGATCTTGGTATTCCAGATANGCAGACCTTTCCGTNGGNGCCGGCGCCAACAAAAGAGCAAGTGATTCGTCAGGAATACCCAGTATTTCTCGCGTACCAGTAGCAGACATGATCGACGTGAGCGATATCACCCGACTGGGTCGTTCAATCGCCATGGTCTGAGCAATCATGCCCCCAAGGGACGCTCCGACGATATGGGCTTTCTCTATTCCAAGATCATCGAGAATCCCGAAAGCATCCTCTGACATATCCGAAAGGTCATACGGTGTATCCGATACCTCCCGGCCTTCAAGCGCCGCTGCTACTAACGCAACAAAATCAACTTCGACGCCATCTAATTTGGTGGAGAGGCCTGCATCTCGGTTGTCGAACCTAATGACCTGAAAGCCTCCATCAGCAAGCATCTGACAAAACTTTGCAGGCCAGTGAATTAACTGCGCGCCTAGCCCCATCACAAGCAGAAGGGCAGGGTCANCGGGCGACCCGAANGTCTCGTACTCAAGCTCCATTTCTCCGANCTTTGCCCGGGCCATCAGCCGGACCTTGTNGGAGTNAACTCNGCCTCTANGTGTTTGACACCATGGATNAATGAGGACTGAAGNGGATCTGGCTCCCCAACNGCTGCTATNTCAGGCAACCTTTCGAACANCTCTCGGAACATGACTGTGATTTCNCGACGAGCCAAGTGAGCTCCCAAACAAAAGTGAGGTCCCGGGCCACCAAAACCGCATTGGGGATTCGGGCTGCGCTGCACATCGAAACGATAGGGGTCATCAAAAACAGCTGGATCGCGGTTAGCGGCAAGATAGAACATTGCGACCTTGTCTCCCTCCGATAACTCTTGGCCCGCCAACATCGTGTCTCGCGTGACAGTGCGACGCATATAGGAAACCGGACTNGCAAGTCTGACTATTTCGTCAATTGCNCTGGGNGCTAGACCNTCAAAATCANTCGCCCAAATAGCTCNCTGGTCCGGGTGATCAGTCAAATATTTGAGCCCCCAGGANATCGCGTTTCTAGTCGTNTCATTNCCCGCAACGACTAACAACACNAAAAAGCTTGCCAAGTCCGCTTGATCTAANTGATCACCTTCNAGCTCAGCATTCACTAACACNCTCGTTAGGTCNCCNCCATCCCCNCCTTTTTTAGCTTCTGCGACNTCANTCATTANCTCAGCTAATTCNGCTCCTGCGTTCAGNAATGCGGTCACGAAATCGACACCCTCNGGAGCGAATTCCGGGTCTCCNACNCCCAAAATNATGTTCGTGTTCTTGAAGACCATTTCGTACGCNGAATCTGGCACTCCCATAAGGTCACANACGATTTTGAGTGGCAACGCAGCGGCNACATCAGTAACGAAGTCACACTTCCCTCTTNCNGCGATGTCATCGACGATGCCGGCAGCCACGCTCTGCACTGAGTCCTCCAAGGCAGCNAGCATNCGAGGGGTGAAACCCTTNGAGACGATACGACGTAACCTCGCGTGGCGCGGGTCGTCCATCGCGATCATCGAACTAAAAAACTCNAGAAACTCCGGTGGAGTGTCGGTGATGGTGATTCCCTGAGCTGANCTGTATATGTCGGGATTCCNAGAGATTGTCGCTATATCCTCATGACGCGTAACACACCANTATCCGGGCCCTGCCTGNAGGTAAGGATTGTCAGGCAGAGGCTCCTCAAACCANTCCAAAGGNGCTTCAGCATGCAACTGGGCAATGCCCGAATCACACTCAACCGCCGGCTGCAGCCAAAAATGCGCATCCATTAAATTGGCGTGTGTCGTATTCCATCTCCGCATACCCCGACGCTAACACTCGCAATTCTGAAAGCATAAGACTGTGACTAATTCCAAAATGAGCCCNGCTGAGATAGTCGATCAGTACACAGAACAGGTTTACCACCAGCGTGACCTGACGTCTCTGGACATGCTGGTCGCTGACCCCATGATCCGCCACGAACCCGATGGAACCCGGCTAGCCCTAACTATCGAAGAGGCCAAGCTTCGCATCACTTCATTCCATCAACAATTTCGGTCGATGAGGTTCAGCAATCGCAAGATCATTCAAGATCAAGAATCAGTGGCTGCTGCCTACGAGGCGGATTTAGTGAGCGAAGAAGGAGAACTATCAACTATCTGCGGAATAGAGATGTTTACCGTCCGTGACGGACGAATCACAGAGGTTTGGAACGCACCAGCCGGCAATGGGTCTTGGGGATGACAGCACTTAATTACATAGTCCATGGTGCCGGTGGGATCGGCTGCGTAATCGCGAGCAGGCTCGCAACCGTCGGTCGCAAGGTGCAATTAATTGCTCGAGGCCCCCACCTTCACGCCCTTCAGACGAAAGGTTTGACTCTGACCCAGAATACCGAGGGAACTTGGAATCTTCCGGCTGAAGAATCCGCCCGAGAACTCGATTTGGATGACCAAACCGTCGTCTTGCTCGCAATGAAAACTGATGACACTTTCGATGCGATGGAACAGCACTCGTCGATGTACCGAGACTTACCAGTCGTGTGTTGCCAAAACGGGGTTACAAACGAAGAATGGCTTTTCGCTAGGGGCTACAACACCTATGGATGCACAGTCATGGTTGGCGCGGAAATAACTCATCCTGGGACTGTTCGACATTCGGGGGGAAAGCTCTTAGAAATAGGTAATTGGCCGTCGGGAAGCGATGAGATATCGCGATCTCTGGTTTCGGATCTAGAGGCGTCAGGCATGGATGCGTCAGTCGACGAACGAGTTATTGATGGTAAGTGGGGAAAGCTCGTCAGAAATCTCGCCAACGCTTATCTAGCTTTGACAGATCTGTCAGTTCAAGAGGCCTCCTGTGATCCTCGCGACCGTCAATTCATGGCCGATGTAAACGAAGAAGCTGCAGACGTGTTAGAGGCTGCCGAAATTTCAGCTCGCATGGTCGGCAAACGAAACTTACGGGAACAAATTGCTCGCCTTCGCGAACCCGGCATTTGGCCAGCAAGACCTGCTGTTACAGAAGCAACCAGGTCATATCCAAGCACCTGGCAAGATCTCACATCCCAGAGAACAAGAGTTGAAGTCGACCACTTCAACGGCGCCATCGTCCGCCTGGGAGAAAAACATCGGGTCCCGACCCCACTAAATCGGATCCTAAGAGACCGCTGTGTTGAAGCTGCGGAGAACCTGGTGCTTCCCGGCTCAGAGACGGCCGATTCGTTGCGGTCAGCTGCTGTCTAAGTGCCCGGAGTGGGATTCGAACCCACACGCCCCGTTAAGAGCCGAGGGGTTTAAGCCCTCTGCGTCTGCCTTTCCGCCACCCGGGCCAGTTTACATTTCGATGTAAGCCTACGCCCCAAGGTCAGTTGCGCCGCCTTGTTACGCGGCCTCGATATTATCGTCGACCGTTGGGCGATGAACTAACACAGTTCGTTTAACTCTCGATATTGGCTTTTGTTGTCGGCCAGTTTGCGTCGCGGCACCCCACAAGAGGTTTCGAAGCTTTCCTGCCTTTTCTGTTGACATGTCGTTACAAAGAACTACACCGTCAATCATGTCTGCAATCACCGCTTCGAAAGGTCTGTCTTTTATGCGAACGGCAACAATGCTTCCACGATTCACGCGACGCACAGTTCGATCGACGTCACCGGANCGGGGAGGGCTCTTGAATCCTGGAACCTCNAGACCACANCTGGCAACAACTTGAGNAATGGNTTTCGCCACAATTGCAAATCGGACCGANGGAGCACTTTCAATTGTCGACACAGACCCGGGTTTGCTATCTGCAGCCGNGTTCGAATCAACNTCCTGATTGTNAACTNTATTGATTGCGATTTCCATCGAATTAAGAATCCAATAGGGGTAGGACAATCAAGTAGATGTCGTCGACACGGTTACTNACGTTGACAGCGGTTTAGTTANTCAACTTATGCNTTGAGTGTCGATNGAGGNCTCATANTCGGGNCTACCGTANATCTGTGGACACCGCCGATAGCNTCGCCAANAAGCCAACGTCGAGCGATCCACGTCTCACGCCAGCACAGCAGGCNACACTGGATCTCATNCGNNTGCCAGTTGAGGAGCGCATCACTCATAAATCAACCCTCCGAGCNCANATTCAACTGGAGTTAGAAAAAGAAACGGTCGATCTCGTCGATCAAATTGANGAACCTTTATGGGTATCTAAACGTCAGTTGCAAGCAGTCACCAGTTGCGAAGCCCTCTATGAAGCACAACAAGTTGAGTCGTTCGAGTGGAAGCTTCCGATGACACGCGGCCAGATATTTCACAAGTGCGTCGAACTCTCGATACACATTTCGCCTCCGCGAGCTGCTCCTGAACTCGTCGACGAGGCGCTGGTAAGCCTCATGAACCGTGGCGATGGTTTGGCTGACTTTTTGCTTAATTTGAACGATGTCGAAAGGGCAGAGATACGAAGTGATGTTGCATCTCTACTGCAGACTTTCTTCGATACCTTCCCCCCTCTTCGACCCGCCTGGGGTCCCACTACTGAGTTACCCAGAAAGGTCCTGCTCCACCGGGGCAAAATCGTATTACAAGGCAGGATTGATCTGACAGTGGGCGAACCAGATGAACTGACTGCTGGCAGGGTTCTGCTGGAGTTAAAGACTGGTCGAGCGGTTCCGCACCACTTAGACGATTTGCGTTTCTACGCGTTGTTGGAAACGCTCGTCGTCGGAGTTCCCCCCTCTCTTTTGGCGAGTTTCTATGTCGATGCAGGAACAGTTCAGGTCGAGGCGGTGGACGAGGATCTGTTGCGTTCGGCGATCAGACGTACCGGCAACAGCATCAGCCGATTAGTTCAGCTTCGGCTCAAAAAAGTTCAACCCGAAAGGCGGCCAAGTGGCTCTTGTAGGTGGTGTCCAATCGCTGCCGACTGTCGACCTGGTCAAAGTTGGTTGGAAGAGGCCGGTGGCGGCGGAGCTTGGTGAACTGAGCGGTTCGAGTGACTTCTATACGCCGACAGCAAGATCAGAAATTAACTGCCAGAGTTCTTCACGTCGTGCTGCCCATTCCTCAGAAGTGATACCAAACCGCATGTGGTCTTCCCAGTCTCCCGCTATTCTCAAATATCCCTCGGCAAGACCCTCGTACCGGATTCCGAGTTTCTCTACAACTCGAAGGCTCGACTCATTTCTCGGAATGATCGATATTTCAAGGCGATGCAGTCCCGCCCTATCAAAAGCGTGTCCGAAGACAGCGACCAACGCTTCAGGCACGAATCCGCGTCCAGCCCAGCGTTCATCCACCCAGTAACCAACATGCCCACTCTGAAATGCCCCTCTCGCAACATTGTTGACATTGATTTCTCCACAGAAGTGACCTCGATGCCACATAGACCATGCAAATCCGGTTCCGAGCTGGCGTTCGCGGTCTCGAGCGTTGCAGCGCGCCGCGAATGCAGCAGGGTCTTGTGTNGGATCAGGGGCGCCTGGTACGACTTCGGGTTCCCATTTGGTCAACCAACTCATGCAACGCTGACGAACTTCACTCCACTGCGCAAAATCATGAGGTTGCAAACTGCGTAACAGCAGCCGTGGGGTGTGTAGATCATTCACAGTCGGAACACTAGCTCGCCGAGGTCCATCTCTATTCAACCGCTAAGAGCTCGAACGCCAATCCGTCTAGGAGNTCNGACTCGCGAACCAGACACTCCTCNAGTTCCCANTGGCGCATGACAGCGACCAAAATGCANCATCCNGCGACTATTACATCGGCTCGTGCAGCTTCAAGACCNGGNTTATATTTTCGNATCTCAAGCGACTCAGTNGCCAGAGTTCTGAATACATCNTCTGCAGCTCTTCGGCTAAGNACNAANCCATCNATAATTTGNGGATCGTANGGCTCCAACCCAATTTCGACCGCCGCAATGGTGGTGATTGTTCCAGCGACTCCCACAACAGACTTTGCCGTTCCCATGATCGCATGGTCCCTGTCGATG
>PAVP01000005.1 GCA_002713975.1 Acidimicrobiaceae bacterium
GCCTCCACTGGTATTCACCACCCGCCCAGAGATCTCGATGGGCTACTTCTTCAGGATTTTCTAAGTACGCGAACCGATGTCTCAGCGCTACCTCCTCGGCAATCACGTCAAGGTCGATACCCCCCAATTTTGACGTTGTGCCGGTGAAGTAATCATCAATGAGCTGGTTCGATAGGCCTACGCATTCGAATACCTGGGCGCCTGTGTAACTAGCAACAGTAGAAATCCCCATTTTGGACATAATTTTTAAGACNCCNTTGGAACAGGCTTTGATGTAGTTCCGNACTGCTGTCTTGCTGTCNACTTCTGTGATTGCACCTTCCTCGATCANGTCTTCGATTGTTTCGATNGCGAGATANGGGTTGATCGCACCAGCGCCGTACCCGAGTAGCANNGCCATGTGGTGNACTTCNCGAGCNTCACCGCANTCGACGACAAGCCCGACNTCTGTGCGGGTGCGATTGCGNACTAGGTGGTGATGGACCGCNCCGGTGAGTATCAGTGACGGAATNGGAGCNTTGTCTGCGTTGCTATANCGGTCNGATAANACGATGATTTTTGCGCCGNCGGNTATTGCTTCNGAGACCTTTGCTTGGATGTCTTCGATTGCTNNTCGCATTCCAGCGCCACCNTCGGCCACCGGGTACAANCCGTCGATTGCAAACGACTTGAATTCAGGATGATCNTCNTCTTCGTTCAGGTACAAGANCTTCGCGAGGTCTTCNTTAGANATCACGGGGTGGGGTAGNACGATCTGACGNCATGAATCCGGTCCGGGCTGCAGCACATTTCCCTCTGGNCCTATAACCGANGATGTTGAGGTGACCAACTCTTCNCGAATGGCGTCCAACGGTGGATTNGTGACTTGAGCGAAGAGCTGAGCAAAGTANTCAAAAATCAATCGTGGGCGTTGAGAAAGCGCAGCTATTGGCGCATCGGTGCCCATGGAGCCAATTGGCTCCGCTCCTGTCCGCGCCATNGGGGAGAGNAANATCTTCAGNTCTTCTTCGGTGTAACCAAAGGTGCGCTGGCGTTTCAATACNGACGAATGTTGGGGTGTCAGGAGGAANCGNTCGGGTAGATCATCTAGATGNAACAGCCCNTCTTGNAGCCAATCNCCGTANGGAGCGGCNTCGGCGAGGCTTCTTTTGATCTCTTCGTCGCCAATGATGCGNCCTTGTTCTGTATCGACCAGNAACATCCTTCCTGGTTGCAGTCTTCCCTTNTGTATGACNGTGCTNTGATCGAGGTCNAGNACACCNACCTCGGANGCAACCACGACTAAGCCGTCNTCAGTAACCCAGAAACGTGATGGGCGCAGCCCGTTNCGGTCCAANACTGCNCCTATGACAGCTCCGTCAGTGAATGCAATAGANGCCGGTCCGTCCCATGGCTCTATNAGNGAGGCGTGGTATTCNTANAAATCNCGNTTCCATTGCGGGAGACGTTCATGGTTCTCCCAAGCTTCGGGAATCATCATCAAAACTGCGTGAGGCAAGGTGCGTCCACCTAAGTACAGGAGCTCGAGTGCCTCGTCGAAACTGGCGGTATCAGATGCGCCCTCAGTCATAATTGGTAGTGCACGCTGCAAGGCATCACCGAATAATTCAGTCGAGAGTTTGCCTTCTCTTGCGCGCATCCAATTCCGGTTTCCCATCACAGTATTTATTTCTCCGTTATGGGCAATCAGGCGATATGGGTGGGCTAAAGGCCAGGACGGAAAGGTGTTGGTACTAAACCTTGAATGGACAAGCGCCAGGGCGCTCTCCAGTCTTGGGTCGGTTAAGTCAGGAAAGAATTCAGATAATTGGTCGCAGGTCAGCATCCCCTTATACACAAAGGTGCGACATGACAAAGATGGGAAGTAAACGCCGGGTTGGACCTCATGCTCGACTCGTTTCCGGAGGGTGAACACAGCCCGTTCAAGGTCCAAATCTCTTATCTGGGAACCGTCCTTGCCCGTAACGAACACAGTCCGAAAAATCGGCATAGCGTCGGTGGCGAATTTTCCTAACGAAGAACTAACGGTTGGGACCTCTCTCCATCCGAGTACTTGAAGGCCTTCCTGTTCGGCGATCGATTCAACGGCTTGAGCTGCAGAATCTGGATTCTCCGAAGGGAGGAAGGCCATGCCAGCGGCATAACTACCAGCTTCGGGTAGATCGAAGTCGGTGACTTGTCGAAAAAAAGAATCAGGTAGCTGGATCAGCATTCCTGCACCGTCGCCAACGTTTGCTTCAGCCCCGGTCGCGCCCCGGTGGTCTAGTTGATACAGGCACGTGAGACCGCGTTGCACCATCTCATGGGACCTCCGACCGTGCATATCAACGACAAAGGCAACTCCACAAGCATCGTGTTCGTGCCTGGGGTCATATAGACCCTGGGCCGCGGGCACGCCGACTTCGTTAATTGTTGCTTCGTGCATAGGTGACGTCCGTATTCAGAGGAACGTTTGGGTCTGTGTTCTCGATAAAGGGACGTCGTTGGCCCAAGTAGAACGCTACCAGAGGTTATCTACAGCGCTTCACTCTCCAACCCTTAACGCTGACTTACTGAAGCTGAGCGCCGGAGAGATGATCACTAGATAGGTACCATCAGGTTCCGCTCACGTTGATTGTTACGCGGCCGCTCGAGTGAAGCGAACAGAATCCCTCCAGAGTGGCGGCTTCGGCAAACCTCGTATCGAGACGTTCGCCGGCGGGAATGACGAAGGGGCCGATCTGATGAGCTGTCGAGTCTTCGTTGATTACGACGAGCTGGTCACGAAGCCTGAAGTTGAGATCTGCAGGGATAATGTCGACGTCGTGTCCCGAACTGAGGCGTATCGCCGTTCCTGCTGGGATGGTAATCACGTGTTGTTCCGGCTCTGGCTGGCCGACAACCCGGCTGAGAGCCACGCTACTGATCACCATCGCCGCCGCTGCAATGACGAATAGGACCAAGACGGTTAACGAAGAGCGATCCGAGCGACCGCCGGAAGTCTGCTCCCAAGAAGCGTCCACGGCTCCCAAAGGTAATCGGTGTTCGATAGAGTTTCAGAGGTTTGCTGCATCCGCAGTGGAGTAACTGAGGGGAGTTGCAGCGTGACCCAGGTCGAGGATCCGGTGCTCGGCATTGACGAGCAACCTTCGGCCGGACGTTGGGACATCGAGCAAGTGCAGCGCCGGACCGTCCGAACGCTCCTCGCAAGTCAGATGTGCGGTGGAATCGGGTTGGTTGCTGGGTACTCCGTGACGGCTCTTCTGGCGGACGACATCACTGGCTCTAAGACCTTGGCTGGTCTTGCTGCTGCCTCTCTTTCGATCGGCGCAGCAATCGCATCTTTTCCCTTGGCCCGCATAATGGCCCGAAGTGGCCGACGGCCCGGTCTGCTGATGGGCTATGTCCTGGCAGCCATTGGTGGGTTTCTTGCTGTGTTGGCGGCGATTACCCGGCAGTTCTTGTTTCTGCCTTTAGGTGTAGCCCTCATAGGTGTCGGCAACGCCACTAACATGGCGACTCGATACGCTGCAGCGGACCTCGCTAAGCCTGAACGCCGAGCGTCAACAATCGGCTTGGTCGTTGCGGCCACGACGATTGGTTCGGGTTTCGGTTCGCTGGTCTCTCTGTCGGTGTTCGATCCCATCGGACGTAGTGTTGGTCTCCCTGACTATGCGGGCTCGTTCCTGGTCGGTGCCTTACTGTTCCTTGTTGCAGCTGCGATCGTAGAGATTCGGTTGCGGCCGGATCCGNTGGTACTGGCCGGTGGAGTGGGTGGCGACGGCGAAGACACAAGGCTTCCCTTTAGAGCTGCGTTGGGGTTGATACTCGCAAACTCGAAGGCTCGGTTGGCGGTGCTGGCGATGATGATCAGCCAGGCCACGATGGTGGGCACAATGACCCTCACGCCGCTGCATATGAACGACGGAGGACAGAGCAATGGAGCGATCAGCNTCATGCTTTTCAGTCACATCCTTGGCATGTANGCCTTTAGCCCATTAGTGGGTCGTCTTGCCGACCAGATTGGGCGCTACCCAATGCTGGTTTTTTCTGGGGTGCTTTGCGTGGTCGGTGCGTTGTGGGCAGGGTTTACACCACCCGAAGGATTCATCGGAATTACGGGTGGCCAGACGGTGATCGGTTTCGCGTGGTGTTTTGGTGTCATCGCAGCAAGCGGACTGTTAACAGATGCCTTCCCAGTCGAACAGCGAGCAAGCGTCCAAGGTGCCGGTGACATGTGCATGATGGCCTTTGGGGCGGTAGCCGGTATTTCGGCTGGCGCCATTGTTGCTTATCGCAGCTATCTCGATCTCAATTTGGCCGCTGCGATCCTCGGGGTGGTATTGGTAGTCGCGGTGCTGATCACCCTCGTTGCCCCCCCGGAACGGAGTGGTGAAAGGGGACCAACCGTGTTTTCTGTTACGCCTATGCCCGGTCGGTGAGTGCGTGGCGGCCGCTACGAGGTCAAAGTCGTAGTGCCGGTTTGGCCTGGGCTTTATAGCTCGTACCTGACTAGGTCAAGAGGCGGCTTCGCTCCGTTTCCCTTGAAGAAGGATTGCGGCGAGAAGCAGACTCAACACCGACATCCACACAGTCGGTGTTTGACTATCTGATACATCTGCAGCGATTCCAGCAACGACCGGTCCCAAGGCTCCTGCTAAAGCAAATACTGATTGTTGTAGTCCCATGAGTAGACCTAAGTCTTCAGGATCAAAGGTTTCTTGGGCGTTGATGGCTTGCAGGGGTGTGGTTGCTCCGAGACTGGCACCAACTAACGCGCCGTAGGCAACGCCGAGCCATATGTTGCCGGCAAGAATGAACAGAGAACCGCCGGCGGCTAACAGGTAACTCACCCGCAGAGCGATGGCGGCTTCCTGCTTAGCGATGGCCGCAATGACGCCCACTCGACCGAAAAGTTGGCAAAANCCTCGGAAGCCAGCNATTCCNGCAGCNNCGTTGAGNGCNAGNCCTTGATCGATCATGATCGGAACTTGGTAGACGAGCAGNGTGCTGAACGAGAACCCTGCGAACGCGTANGCCAGCAGCATTCTTCGAACAAGAGGNCGNTGCATNGCAGANCGAAGAGCNGTCAAGGCCTTCGGAGAAGGCCCAGANNGCTGNTCTGATTTNCCGGCCGCNGCNAAGTGGGANGCNTGNAGTGCTCCNANGAATGCCACTACCGCAAAGATCTGTATCGCTGCTCTCCAGCCCCAGGAGTTGATGAGAATAGCTCCAACCGGCAGGTAGATAGGGCTACAAAATGCACCAATAGCGGTGAGTACAGCTATCGAGCGACCGGGATCAGACGGTCCAACACGACCCGCTATTGCGGTCGAGACATGGTAGAAGCCACTTGCGGCCATAACGCCCAGACCACTGGCCATCAACACCGCAAAAAGTGCAGCGTTCTGTGTCCAACTGGCGGTAAACAGCACGATAGACGCGGCACCTTGAATTTTAAAAACCAGCTGTCCTCCCCAGCGGTCAAGCAACCGGCCAGCCACCGAGGCCCCGAAACCGCTGATCAGTTGCGCTACAGCAAAGACGCTTCCTAAGAAGGTGAGGGACCATCCAAGGTCCTTGTGGATCGGGTCCAGAAGTATCCCGTATGCGTAAAAAGCAGCCCCGTAGCAGGTGCACGTCATTACACCCAAGGAGATGATCGGGCTCCATCCTCTTGTTAGCCCCTTGTCTGATGCCACACACACACCTTATGTCCGGGTTCGGGGAATGAAATAAGCAACAGGATGCATAAATATTCAATTAACTGAATAATTATGCATTTATGGTGTCTTCATGTACCCTTGCTGATATGGCAAGTGATGGAAAACTTCGAGTCGGAATCGTTGGTGCATCAGGCTTCACCGGCGCTGAGCTGATGCGGCTCATCGCCGGTCATCCAGACATGGAACTTGTTGCAGCGAGTGGAGACACTCAAGCTGGGACCAAAGTACGGTCCCTGTACCCGAATCTGGCAGCCGAATACGGTGAGATGAGTTACTCGGAATACCAGGCGCCCCTATTTGAGGGCCTCGATGCGGTTTTCCTTGGTCTGCCTCACATGGCAAGTCAACCGATTGTCGCTGACCTTTTCAAAAAAGTGGGTTGCGTCCTCGATCTAGGTTCTGACTTCAGACTGAAAGATCCCACTCTCTATTCCCAGTGGTACCAAACAGAACATTCGATGCCGGACCTCCTCGACGAATTCGTTTATGGCCTACCGGAGCTATACCGCACCGACCTCAAAGGAGCTAGGGGAGTAGCGGTCCCAGGCTGTTACCCGACGTCTGCTTCCTTAGCTTTAAGCCCGTTTGTGCAACGCGAAAAGATTCACCTGACCGGAGTAATAGTCGACGCGGCCTCAGGGGTGAGTGGAGCAGGCCGAGCACCGAAAGCCGACACAACGTTTGCGTCCGTCGACGAGAACTTCAACGCCTACGGCCTACTAACACATCGTCATACACCCGAAATCGAGCAAGTCACGGGATGCCAAGTGCTGTTCACTCCGCATCTTGCACCGATGGTCAGGGGAATCCTTGCTACCTGCTACGCCCGTCCATTGGAGGCGTCGTTTTCGACGGAGCAAGCTCTCGAATTACTTGAGCAATTCTATTCAGAAGAACCGTTTGTTGTTGTGGACGAAACGTCACCCTCAACGAAGGCAACCCTCGGAGCTAACACCGTGCATATCACGGCGCGCGTCGACGAGCGCACAGGATGGCTCCTAGTCATTAGCGCTTTAGACAACTTGGTCAAAGGTGCCTCTGGTGGCGCCATCCAATGCGCCAATATCGCAATGGGATTGGATGAAACATCAGGTCTACCTACTAGCGGTTTGATGCCCTGATCGGAGCAAGCAATGACTGACAAAATCCCACCACTGCGCCTCGTAGAAGCGGGCGAAGCTTCATCGCCTGGCACCGAAGCCGAAATACACGCCCAGTCCATCGCAGACCACATGGAAAACGCGGAGATGCTCATCGAGATACTTCCCTATATCCAACGGTGGCGAGGGAAAGTCGTAGTAATCAAATTTGGTGGAAACGCCATGACGGACCCAACCCTCGCGGCACGTTTCGCGGAAGATGTCGTGCTTATGCACCAAGTTGGCATTTTGCCGTTGGTCGTTCATGGAGGAGGACCTCAAATAGGCGACTTGATGAAGAGACTGGGTAAGGAACCTGAATTTCGTGATGGGCTGCGGGTCACAGATGCCGAGACGCTCGATATTGCCCGGATGGTGCTGGTCGGGAAAGTGAACCGAGAGATTGTCGGTTCTATAAACGCCCATGGTCCGTTGGCCGTTGGTGTCAGTGGCGAAGACGGAGGGCTCATCACTGCGGCAGCTCGAAATCCGGACCTCGGTTTTGTAGGAGACGTGACCTCGGTTGATCCGACGCTATTAGAGAAACTGTTTGCGGAAGGCCTAATCCCGGTTATGTCTACTATTGGTGCCGACGCATCAGGACAGGCCTACAACATCAATGCAGACACAGTTGCGGGGGCGATAGCTCAGGCTATGAAAGCCGAGAAAGTCTTGTACCTGACTGATGTCGAAGGTCTATATGAAGATCTCACAGATGAGGATTCACTGATTGGCGAAATATCCGCTGACGAACTCCAGGACAAGATCGAAAATGGTGAGGTCACGGATGGAATGATCCCCAAAACAGAGGCATGTATCCGCGCCGTGAAGAATGGGGTTACGAGCGCGCACTTGATAGACGGCCGAATCCCGCATGTAGCNCTTCTGGAGATTTTTACCGATGCCGGCATCGGGACCATGATCACCGACTGACTTTGNCAACATAACNCTGACCTAATAAGGAATATCCGATGAACAATTCGACTGTCGCAGCAGACAACCCTGAGAGCTACCCGTTGATGCCGACCTATGGGCAACCACCGGTTCAGTTCGTTAGGGGGTCAGGCACCGANCTTTTCGACCGTGACGGCAACCGTTACCTAGATTTTTTGTGTGGATTGGCTGTCACGTCGTTAGGCCACGCGCATCCAGCTGTGGCCGAAGCAGTAGCTGAGCAAGCGCGAACACTTCTGCATGTCTCGAACCTGTATGAGACCGTTCCGGGTCTGGAGGTTGCTGAAACTATTGACCGCCTGCAAGGAGGAGGAGGCCAGGTCTTCTTCTGTAACAGCGGGGCTGAGTCACTTGAGGGAGCAATCAAATTGGCGCGCCGAAACGGTGGACATGGAAAACATGTTGTAGTCAGCGCCCTGAAATCCTTTCACGGGAGAACCCTCGCCACGCTGCATGCAACAGGCCAAGTCGAAAAACACGAGACCTTTCAGCCTCTACCTGAAGGTTTCCGACATGTGCCTTATAACGACTTCGAAGCGTTAGAAGCATCGATCGACCCGTCTTGTGCTGCTGTATTGCTCGAGGTTGTCCAGGGTGAAGGCGGTGTCAACGTCGGCGACGGTGAATACTTCAAGAAAGTCCGCGAGTTATGTGACGAACGGCAGATGTTGTTGATGTTCGACGAAGTACAAACTGGATTTGCCAGGACTGGTGAGTGGTTTGCTTGGCAACACCACTTTGATTCGGAAGGCACAGTTCGTCCAGATGTCGTAACAATGGCAAAGGCCCTAGGCAATGGGTTTCCTATAGGAGCAATTTGGGCCAAACGAGAAGTAGCAGCTGCATTTCAACCGGGAGATCATGCAACGACCTACGGCGGTCAGCCCCTAGCGACCTCGGCGGCTCGAGCTGTATTGCGGGTCATGGAATCAATAGACGCGCCGTCCCTAGCTCGGTCAGCAGGCGAGGAGTTGATGGGAAAGCTCCTAGCTGTGCCGAACGTTCTCGATACCAGAGGTCTCGGCTTACTAATCGCCGCCGAGATTGACACCGAGACTGTGGGCATGACCGGCCCCGAAATAGCTCTGGCCTGCTTGGAGGTGGGCTTGGTTGTTAATGGGATAAGTCCAACCGCTATTCGTCTCGCCCCGCCACTGACTGTTTCTTCTGAAGAGATTGACGAAGCAATGACCAAATTGTCCAGTGTCTTGGGATGAAACCAATGCGACACTTCCTTGAAATTGATGATCTAGAAGTTGAAGAACTGCAACTCGTTCTTCAACTATCGGTCGCGACAAAACCCCCAAGAGTGCTTGATGGTCAGGGAGTAGCCCTGATCTTCGAAAAGCCTTCCGGGAGAACCAGAAACTCCATGGAAATGGCTGTAGTCCAGCTCGGCGGACACCCGATGTATATCAAGCCCGACGAACTGGGCATCGATAGTCGTGAAACCGCAGAAGACGTCGTAAGAGTAATGGCNGGCTATCACANGATTTTGGCGGCCAGGGTTTTCGATCACGGACGTCTCGAACGAATGGCAGCCGCTAACGCAATGCCAATCGTCAATTTGCTGTCGGATCTAGCTCACCCAATGCAGGCGTTAGCCGATTTACTAACCATCGAACAGGAAATAGGTCTCGCCAAAGTTGGCAAAGTCGCCTATGTAGGTGACGCCAACAATGTTTGGAGATCGTTAGCTCTTGGCTGTTCGATGCTAGGCATCGAGACGAGCGTGGCATCGCCAGTCGGACACAAACCGAACGAGCTTGACCTTGACCGGGTCTTGAGTTCCGGTGGGTCTGTTCAAGTAACAGATGATCCTCGCGAAGCCGTTGAGGGAGCTGATGTGGTCTACACCGACGTGTGGACGTCGATGGGCCAAGAGGATGAAAAGTCAGAAAGGCTCGATGCCTTTAGACCGTTCACCGTGGACGCCTCTCTGATGGAAGTTGCGAGTGCAAGCAGCATCTTCATGCATTGTCTTCCTGCGCACAGAGGCGAAGAAGTAACAGATGAGGTGATCGAAAGTCCCCAGAGCAGAGTATTTCTTCAGGCTCATAACCGGATGCATAGTGCTCGAGGACTGTTGTCTTGGATAAGCGGTGAGGTGTCAAAGAATGACCAGTAAGTCGCAACGTCAGCATGCCATCGAACGACTATTGGCTGAACGTTCTGTTGGAGATCACAGTGAACTTGTTGAACTACTCGCTTCAGACGGAATTGAGGCCTCACAAGCAAGTGTGAGCCGTGATTTAGATGAACTTGGAGCAGTCAAACTGCGAGCAGGCGGCCAGACCGTGTATGCAATACCTGAAATTGCCACCCAACGAGCAGTCCCATTGGAAACCCTTCGACGCGTCTGCGGTGACTGGGTGGTCGAAGCACAACATTCACAAAATCTGGTTGTGCTTACCACCCCACCAGGATCCGCTCACGTGGTCGCGTCAGCGATCGATCGCAGCGACAGTGAAGATGTCATCGGAACCGTCGCCGGCGACGACACGATCTTGGTCGTAGCGGCACCACACACAACAGGAGAAGCTGTAGCTGAGCATTTCCGCGAACTAGCAGGACTTTAAAGAGTTAATCGCACCAACCCCCCCCAACCTCTAACAGGAACTTCTTATGGCAGACGGAAACACCCTTTGGCACGGACGATTTGAAGGCAGCCCTAATCAGGCCCTACGTGAGTTGAACGACTCGCTGCCTTTTGATCGAAGAATGTTTAAAGAAGACATAGCAGGCTCACGCGCCCACGCAGAGATGCTGTGTGAGGTAGGGCTATTAACCCAAGGCGAACTCTCTGAAATTCTCGACGCGCTAATGGATGTCGAAAAAGAAATATCGGAAGGCACGTTCGAATGGGCACCAACCGATGAAGATATTCACACTGCCGTCGAGAGGCGAGCCACGGAGATCACGGCCGCAGCCGCAAAAATTCACACGGCTCGAAGCCGTAACGACCAGGTAGCAAACGATGTTCGTCTGGTCGCGCTTAGCGAGATCGACTCCTTAACCGAGATCGTCCGCTCCTTAGTGGAAACACTTCTACAGAAAGCTGAAGAAGCTCATCAGGCAGGCCTGTACTTGCCGGGCTACACCCACTTGCAACGGGCCCAACCAGTCGGCCTGGCACATCATCTAGCCGCGTACTGCTGGATGTTTCTTAGAGACATCGACCGGCTTTCTGAGACGCGCCGGAGAACAGATGTTTCAGTGTTAGGCGCCGGTGCCCTAGCAGGCACATCGCTCCCCATAAACCCCGCCTCAGTAGCCGACAAGCTTGGCTTCGGCCAGGTATTTAACAACTCACTTGACGCAGTTTCTGATCGGGACTTCGTTGCTGACCTGCTCTACGCGCTCACCGTCACGGGGGTTCATCTCTCCAAACTCGGTGAGGAGGTCTGCTTGTGGGCATCCAGCGAATTCAATTTTGTAGAACTCGACGACGAGTTCGCGACCGGGTCATCGATGATGCCGCAGAAGAAAAACCCTGACGTTGCAGAGCTAGCAAGAGGAAAAGCAGGTCGGCTATTAGGAAACTTGACTGGGTTTTTAGCCACTCAGAAGGGATTGCCGCTCACCTACAACAAGGATCTACAAGAAGACAAGGAACCCATGTTCGATAGCTGCGACACNGTTCGGCTTACAGCGCTTGCNTTGACGGGAATGGTTGAGACGCTTGAATTTAATGCAGCATCAATGAAGGCCGGAGCGGACTCGCCGTACCTGGTTGCCACTGATTTAGCGGACTTCCTTGTTGAGAAAGGAGTTCCTTTTCGGACTGCCCANTCAACTNTTGCTGCGCTAGTGCGTCAGTCCTTGGACAGTGGAGATGATCTAGCAAGTTTGGTTCAAAATCACGAGGAGTTAGGTNCNGAAGCGGCGGAGCTTATGCAGCCAGGCGTTGGTTCTCGAAGAAACAGCCACGGTGGCGGTGGATCTGAAGCGGTTGCTACCCAGCTTGAAGCTCTCCGAGAGCATGTGGATCAGCTGCCGTGACGGGTACCTCGCGGTGGTGCAGTGCCCAAGATTCTGGAATGTCAGCTGAGGATCAACTAGCAACCGCAGTCAGGATTGTCCGAGAATTCGCACCGTTAGAGGACATTCAAGATCAGGCTCGCCAAACTATCTTGAACTTCGTTGCTGAGCATCCTGATGCTCTTCATCGATCATGTTTGGAAGGGCACTTCACCGGATCTAGCTGGGTTGTAGATCACCACGCCACACGTGGTCTGATACTTCTTCACTCGAAAGTAAATAGGTGGCTGCAGCCAGGAGGCCACGCGGACGGTGACGGGTTTCTCCAAATGGTTGCTCTTCGCGAAGCCACCGAAGAGACAGGGATAGTTGGACTCGAGGTCTGGAGCGATCCGATCGATATAGATGTGCACCTCATAGAGAAGCGCTCCGCTGCAGAACCTGCTCACTTGCATCTTGATGTCAGATATTTAGTTAAAGCTCCAAAGGGCGCCGTCTTCCGAGGTAATCATGAATCGGTGGCACTGAGGTGGGTTGGAGGAGATGATCTAGAGGACTCGACTCTGTCCCTGGACGACAGCACGAAGCGCGTAGCTCGATATGGATTCGCGCTTGCCGAGCGGCTGTTGAACTAAAGCTCATGTAGCTTCTGTGTAATGCGCTATTTGGTGATCCAGTTGGAGAACCTGCTCTTACTAGCTCTTGGATTCGTAGCGGGTTGGCTTGTGGTCACAGTTTTCCCCCAACAAATAACGGTTGCCTCTTTACCGAGTTGGCTCCTGTCATCGGCTGTTGCCACGGCGCTATTAGCGCTTGGAGGTCGTTTGGTTTTTGANGGCACATTCCAGGCGTTTGGTATTGGACTGATGATCTCTAGNTCNTCGTCAGCGGGCCTGTTGATATATGAGGTGGTTCGATGAACCCCCAAGATAGGTTTTGACCGTGCGTTCAGGTCCCCTCGTATGGGTTTCCNTANTCGTTGCAGCCCTCATCGTCTTGTGGGGGATTGCTTCGGTCTTTGCNGTGCCACTGACCACTTGGCGGNNACATGGGCGGCGACGCAGNAGTTGGGTCCTGATGATGTTGTTGTTCGGTCCCCTGGCTGTTTTNCTTTTTTACGGCACNGTTAGACAGCACCTGCTNTGGCCAGAACGCTACGAAAGCATCGATGGAGTAGCAGAGGCAGACCGCTAAGAATTAAAAGTGGTCGCCATAGNGCCGTGCTCCTTGGCACACTGTCGTTGTGGATATTCTTTCCGACCTTGAAGCGCGTGGCCTCATCCATGACACGACTGATCGTGATGCACTTGCCAGTCGCCTTGCTGCCGGACCCATAACGCTCTACTGCGGTTTTGACCCGACCGCAGACAGTTTGCATGTCGGAAATCTAATTGGCTTGTTGACTCTCAGACGCTTTCAAATGGCAGGGCATGTACCAATAAGCCTCGCGGGCGGAGCAACGGGAATGATCGGAGACCCAAGCGGTCGTGATGCGGAGAGAAATCTTCTCGACGACGAAGGTCTAGCCAGGAACCTAGAAGGAATACTGCCCCAGCTGAGAAAGTTTTTGGAATTCGAAGGTGAGTCGGCGGCCAAACTACTTGACAATCGGGCTTGGACTGTCGGAGTTGGGGTTTTGGATTTCCTTAGAGATGTTGGCAAACACGTGACCGTCAATCAGATGGTCGCCAAAGATTCCGTCAAAAGCAGAATGGCAGAGGGAGACGGGATTTCATACACCGAGTTCAGCTACATGCTGCTGCAGGGATATGACTACCTGTGGCTAGCAGATAATGAAAATTGTGAACTCCAGGTTGGTGGCTCAGATCAATGGGGCAACATTGTCTTAGGCGTCGACCTCATTAGACGAAAACTTGGCCAGACGGCCTACGCGCTCACATGGCCCCTGCTCACGAAACCTGACGGATCGAAGTACGGGAAAACAGCCGGCGGTGAGACAATTTGGTTGAGTCCAAACAAGATGAGTCCGTATCGCTTTTATCAAGCGTGGATCGGGGTAGACGATTCAGAAGTTCGCAAGCTTCTCCTCCAACTGACATTCCTTTCACTTGAGGAAATAGAAGGGGTAGTAGCAGAACACGAAAAGGACCCACAGCAGCGCGTCGGTCAGCGCATGCTGGCCGGTGAACTNACGGGATTAGTTCACGGTGAAGCTGCGGCTGCCTCGGCGATGGAGGCTTCAGCCGTGCTGTTTGACCCTGATGTCGATATAACAGCGGTTTCGGAGTCAGCATTGGAATTCGTAAGTGGAGAAGTTCCATCTACTGCGATCCAAAAACTCGGCAGCGGCATCATCGACTTGTTAGTTGAAAGTGGCCTTTGTCAGAGTCGCAAAGATGCCAAGAGAGCCATAACTGAGGGCGGCATATACCTAAATGGAGGGCGGGTCGCCGACGCCGATTTCTTGCCTTCCAAGGGAAACCTGTTGCACGAGAAATACCTCCTTTTGAGGCGTGGCAAAAAGCAGTGGCACCTGGTGACAGTCGGCTAACTAGTAAACATCAATATTTCGCCATGAATAAAGGCCATAAGGTTGCTGTAGCACCCTTTCCACCTGTAGGGTGGCCCTTCGCCCTTAAGCGCTGTTTGCGCAGCGCTGACTGGCTTCGACACCTCCGCTTCGCCTTTACGGGNGGGCGCGTGTCGTCATGCTGCTGCTCTATGTGGCCGCAGCGCTCCTTGACAACAGAACAGAGGACGATAAACGCCAGTGCGGGCGGTCGGCTGTTACTCACGTAACCGCTGATCGAACCACACAATCGTGTCAGGCCACTCGTGGTCATGACACAACGAAATCGTGTCAGGCCACTCATGGTCATGACACAACCATTTAACCGCAGCGTGATCGGATGGCTTGCCAAACGATGACGCTGCAACAATTCCAGCCAGCTGCTGTTACCTAGGGTATTTCCACCCTATAAAAGGTGCAGCAGGGGCTCTTCGATCGTGCCATAAAGACCCTTGGGTAGTTATGGTCAGATCTTGACGGAGAGTTTGATCCTGGCTCAGGACGAACGCTGGCGGCGTGCTTAATACATGCAAGTCGAACGATCCGGGACTTCGGTCCCAATGGAGAGTGGCGAACGGGTGCGTAACACGTGAGAAACCTGTCCCGAAGATGGGAATAGCCCAGGGAAACCTGGATTAATACCCAATACCCTGGGAGCGTCGCATGGCGCACTCAGGAAAGGTTCCGGCGCTTTGGGAGGGTCTCGCGGCCTATCAGCTTGTTGGTGAGGTAAAGGCTCACCAAGGCATCGACGGGTAGCTGGTCTGAGAGGACGATCAGCCACACTGGGACTGAGACACGGCCCAGACTCCTACGGGAGGCAG
>PAVP01000006.1 GCA_002713975.1 Acidimicrobiaceae bacterium
ATGCCGATCGCTGCTAAAGAGACGCCGTAGAGTCCAATGACGTCTCCTGCTTGGCCGAAGGCTGCTCCGCCGAGCCAGTATGACAGTCCGATCATGGCAACGACCACCACCACCGATGGCAATGTCGAGAGCTTGCCTTGCGCAATTCCTTCGATGGTGACTGTTGCTGCTCCGGTTTCGGACTGAGCGGCTATTCCCTTTACCGGTTTGTAGTGTTCGGAAGTGAAGTATTCCGATACGAATCCGATAGCCCAGCCACCNAGCAAACCGCTGATGATNGTTAGGGACAAGTAGATGGGTGTTTCAACAACGCCCGTCCCGCTGAACAGCCACTGGGTGCCCACAATGGTGAAAATGATTGTCAGGCCCATGGCTACGTATTGGCCGGTATGGAGCTGCGTTGAAAGACTCTGCCCTTCTTTTCCTCGTGTCAGCAGAGCTCCGACAATCGAAGCGATCATGCCCAAGGCGCCGATGAGAATCGGGTACATCAACAACGATTCGTAATCTCCGAATACTTGCAGTTCATCTCCTTGGATGAACACGCCTGAAAATAGGAGCGACACCAACACGATTGGGGCGACAACTGAGCCCGCGTAGGACTCGAATAGGTCGGCNCCCATNCCGGCGACGTCGCCAACGTTGTCGCCGACCGCATCCGCGATAGTCGCTGGGTTACGAGGGTCGTCTTCGGGTATGCCTGCTTCAACTTTGCCGACGAGGTCGCCGCCGACGTCTGCCGCTTTGGTGTAAATACCTCCGCCAATACGAGCAAACAGTGCAATAGAACTTGCCCCAAGGCCAAATGCAGCCACGACTTGGAACGCATTGTCGACGCTCAGCCATGTCACCCAAAGGAGGTAATTGAACGAAATGCCGAGTAGCGCTAGTCCGGCAACAGTGAAGCCCATAACAGCGCCACCCTTAAATGCCAGTGGTAAAGCCTTGGCTGCACCTTCACGTGCAGCATTAGCTGTTCTGGTGTTCGCCGCAGTTGCGATTCTCATACCAATAAAGCCTGCGATGGACGAAAGCACTGCGCCCATCAGATATGCGAACGACGCCGATGGTCTTCCTTCAATCGGTACTACCAAAAGAAGGACAAACATTACGGCCACGAAAACCGAGACCCATTGGTATTCCCGACGAAGGAACGCCATCGCTCCTTCTCGGATGGCTTGACCGATCTCTTTCATGAGATCGGTGCCCTCATCCGCCTTCATGACTGTCTTTGCGAAGTAGTAAGCAAGTAGCAGCGCTAGTGCTGAGGCAATTAGCGCGATATACGGAACCGCTGTCACGATGTCCTCTCAGTTCAGCCCGGTTAGTAGGAGATGCCGCTTCGGTCCGGGCCGACGGAGTCCGAGACGGCAAGGTGCGTTTCGGCACCAGAGGAAAAGCCTACGAAACCCTTGCACGGGGGGCAACTACTTCTGGTGACTGATTAGTTCAATGTCGAATTCTCTTAAGAAGGCAACAAGGCCACTTTGGTTCTGGAAGTGGTGGCATTGAAGACCTATAGCTGCTCCACCATGAACGTTTGTTTCGAGGTCGTCTACGAAAAGACAGTTGGCGGGTTCAACCCCTAAACGCGACACGGCGTGGCGATACGCGAGTGGCTGCGGTTTAGCTACGCCGATTCGGTGTGTGTTAATTACGACGTCGAACAGTTCTTCAAGCCCGACTCTTCGGAGGTAGTCCTCGAAGCGGTCATGGTTATTNGTCAGAATTCCGAGGCGAAGACGATCCGGTAGTCGTTTGATGAGTTCGACCATTTCCAAGTCGACTCGACCTTCAAATTCAAAGAATCTTTTGACGATGGGACGGATAAATGTTCCGTGGGTTTTCACTAATCTGTGTTCGGTTTCGTCTCGCCATTGGACCCATGTGAGTTCGCCGCGCGTTAACGGTTCGTGTAGTTCTTTGGAGAACGCAGTGGCGAAAATCGTGCCTGTCTCTATTTTTGCCTCGGCTTCGAAGGTCCAGAGGTCTGATTCATCCCATTGACGTATGACACCATCGAAGTCAAATAAGACTGCGTCTATCATTCCGCGGGATCCGACTGCTTTCCGTAATGCAGAAGCAGCAACGCTGCTACAGCGGCTATCAGGGAGGCAACGAGGATGCCTATCTTGGCTAGGTCGGTGANGCCTTCACTTTCGAAGGCGAGTCCGGCTACGAAGATTGAAACTGTGAATCCGATCCCTGCCGCGAATCCCATGCCGANGAACTGCGGCCAGTNAACTCCTTCTGGAAGGGTTAATCCGAAGCGGGTAGCNACCCAGGCGAAGAGTGTGATTCCTAACGGTTTTCCAACGATGAGACCCAACATGATTCCAAGTGTGACGCTGCTCGTTGCGGCATCGGAAATGGTGTCACCGCTAAGTTTTATTCCCGCATTTGCTAGTGCGAAAATCGGAATGATCATGAATGCGGTGAACGGGTGGAGCATGTTCTCCAGTCGTTCAGTGAGAGGCACTGATTCCTGTGCCANGAANGANGCGTANCGNACTTCGGCAACATTTGCATCGCTCGGGAGNGCGTCAACGATTTGTTGCGCGTCNCGNTNGTTAAGAAGCGGNCTGGCTGGAGTNAACANCCCCAACGCTACCCCTGCAATAGTTGCGTGAACGCCGGACTCCAAGGTCGCGTACCAGATGAAAACACCGAGCACGGCGTANACGGGTATCGCCCAGACTCGGACACGTTGCAGTATCCATACCGCTATCAATCCCACCGATGCGGTGATGAGCCAGCCAGTGTTGAGGTCGCTGCTATAAAAAATNGCGATGACTGCNATCGCCCCGATGTCGTCCACGATCGCGAGGGTGAGCAAGAAGAGTTTGATCTTCGGTGAAACTCGGCTACCCAACAGCGCGACGATTCCTATGGCAAAGGCTATGTCGGTAGCCATGGGAATTCCCCAACCTCTTGAGGCCTCTCCAGAGGTGTTCAACATTACGTAGAACAGGGCAGGTACAACCATTCCGCCCATGGCACCAATGACTGGCAGGGCTGCAGCACGAGCAGAACGCAGGTCNCCAGTAACTAACTCTCTCTTTATCTCTAGGCCGACGACGAAGAAGAACAGAGCCATNAATCCGTCATTGACGAAATGGCCGACGCTCATGTGCGGGAGNTGCCAGGTCCCTACCGCTAACTCAATTTCGGTATGCCAAAAGTCGTTGTAACTGTCATCCCAGCCTATGTTTACCCATATCAGTGCTATGGCGGTTGCGACTAAAAGTAGNATGCCTCCCGCTACTTCGCGATCTACAAAGCGCAGAACNGGCCGGGCTACGAACTTCGCGAGGCTGTTATCACTGCTCGCGAACGTGGGCCTTTTCAGAAGTGAGTCAGATCCAGCCATGATCTAACAAGGCTAGAGCCAGTGTCCCCAATTACCGCGATTCATCTTGGTAGAGGGTCACAGAAAAAGCCTTAGGCAAATCGGGGCATCACCTGGTGTGTCAATAGATCCATCGATTCGATGATCTGATCGCTGGAATGAATGCCTTGTGGAACTAGAAAGAAAATTTCTTCGAAGCCGAGCCTGTTATGCGCCTCTTCAATTTGTTTGCTGATCGTGTCTGGGCTTCCCACCAATTTCAGGGGCATCCCCTGGCCGAATTGACGGGCCCACTTATCCCAGAACCATTCCATATCTTCAAACTGCTGTTCAGCCTCCAGGTCTGTAGGTGCGCAGACGGTGATGCCTCCCCATGCTGCTTCGTGGCCCTTCGGTTTTTCGATACCGTGCCGAGCCGCTTCATTTCGGTAGGTCTCCCAAAGTGCTTCGCAGAAATCGAGTTTGTCGCTCAGGACAATCGGGGTTCCTCCATATTTCGCCCAAAACAGAGCTGTCTTCATTGACATTGTGAAGCCCCCATATAGGGGCGGGTGCGGTTCTTGCAGCGGGCGGGGCGCTATCCCGATCTCATTGATAGTCATGTCCGGATCTATACCCGCGCCATAGTCGGAGTAGACGCTGTGCTGGTGTGGGTTCAAATTGTCGTTCGGGAATTTCCAGAATTCTCCTTCATAGCTGAAGGTCTGGTTCTGCAGTGCAGTCAGCACTACCTCGACAAACTCCTCAAAATATCTTCTGTTGTACTCGTCAACATCTGTGTCTTTGTTCCAATGACCTACTGCGGACAAGTCCGGCCGAATTTTGAACTGATCAACCCAACGATGTTGGTAGCCCCTAACAATTCCTACNCCNAGNCGNCCNCCGGTCATGTGATCCAGAGTTGAGATTTGTTCTGCTACTCGNAACGGGTTGTGGGNGGNGGAAACGAAGCCACAAGAAATGATCCGCAGCTGTTCGGTAGCGTTCGCCACCCATGAAGCCATCAATCCAAGATCGTTCGATGTTTCGAAGCCTTCGATTTGTAGGTGATGTTCCGGGTGGCCTAAACCGTGCCATCCATTGTGATCTGCATATTTCGCAATGTCGGATATTTCGGCCAGCATCCGCTGGTAGTAGTCATTATTGAGACCTGCTAATCCCGACTCAAGTTCTTCTCGTCGGCCCATAGTGCAATACATGAAGAGATCGAATTTCACAGCTCATCCTCCAAACAGTTTGTTTTAACTGTCGGTAGCAAGTCCATCCACCACTGTGCTCGCAAACATATGTGCCACGTGTTCGATGTGGAATTCGCCGTCGAACCGCCACCATCCGACTACCGAGTTCATCGCTGCAATCGTCATGCGGGCGACGACTCGCGCTTCGATATCGCTCCGCAGTGAGCCGTCTAATTGACCGGATTCGATCAACCGCACCCAGCCGTTAGCAAATTCGCGCAGTGGGACACCAAGGTTTGCTCTTGTTGCCTCTGGCGACTCTTCGTAGCATCGGATGTTTGCCTTGGTGAAGTCTGAGTCAAGGGTTATGGCCGTGATGTAGGCGACCACTGCAGCCATGAGCCGGTCATGACCAGATGCTTCTTCGCCTACAGCCTTGAGTGCTGCTCGTATTGCTTCTCGTGCGTGGTCCAGCCCGACCGCCATTACTTCTTCGACGATCGCGTCTTTTGAATCAAAGTGGTAGTAGAGGCTGCCTGCTTGCATCTTCGCTACAGACGCAATCTCAGTTAACGTTGCTGCCGCATATCCCCGACGCGCAAGAACATCAGCGGCGGCGTCCAAGATTCTGGTGCGCGTGCGTTCGCCCTTGCGTATTCGGTCGGGAGCGAGATCGGTCGAACTCATTGGTGTGAATCTAGTATTCCTGAACAGGCTGTGAGGAGTGTGACCTTCGGTTGCTCACCTGTCCCATCAGAATCGTCCCGTTGAAGAGAGTCGTCTTCTGTGTTCCAAGAAATCAACGAGGACGTAGTCACCCAAGTTGTCGGGACTTGTGAAGAACGCCCGTCCGCCATTCATGTGCGTCATTTTTTCGACGAATTGCCGGAGGTAGTTATTGGGGTCCAGCATGAAAATGTTTATCCGGATGTCTTCTTTGGTCGCTCTGGCGACCTCTTTGAGCGTTGATTCAATCGTTTCAGGTGAGGGTGGGTAATTAAAGTACGGTTGGCCGCTTGGTCCGATATGCGCTGTTGGTTCACCATCAGTGATCATGATGATCTGTTTCGTGCCGCTTTGGCGAGCCAGGAGCCGTCGAGCGATCATGAACCCGTGTTGCATATTGGTGCCATAGGCGTAGTCCCAAGAAACTTCGGGTAGTTGCTGTGCCTTGAATTCGAAAGCTGACTCTGCAAAACCGACGAGCCCTAGATAGTCACGGGGGTATTGCGAACTGATGAGTGAATGCAACGCCATCGTTACTTTCTTCGCCGGAAGAAAGTTGTCGCGCATCGGCATCGACAAGGAAAGGTCGAGCATGAGGACGGTAGATGCGCGTGTTGTCATCTCGGTTCGTTCGATTTCAAAATCATCGGGGGTGAGACGAACTGGGGTGCCTCGACCTGTTCTGCTTATGGCGTTACGAACAGTCTGTTCAATGTTGAGGTTGAAATTGTCGCCGAATTCATAGGGCTTGGTTTCATATGCTCGTTCGTGTCCGATCCCGGTTCGGTTGATTCTGTGAGAGCCGACTGTGTCATCCATCAACTTGTCGAACAAATCACCGAGGGCGTTCTGGCCTATGGCTCTTAGAGCGCGTGGTGTCAGTTCAAGACGACCTTCTTTGTTCTCGGCGAGACCATTTTCCTCGAGCATTCGGGCCATTTCGCTGAGTCGCTGCAACGCTTCGGCTGACTCATTCCCTAGAAGCTCTTCGACTCGTTGAGGGTCAACTTCGGCTAGGGCGCTTGGATTCGAGGCGTTCTGCAGCATTTGTTGGAGTGCGTCTAGATCCCCAAGTTGCTGCATCAGGTCGGTGGCCTCCGGCATGTTGAGTTGCTCATTGCCGCCAAATTCGTAACTGCGATCCCAATTCATGTCTGGGAACGCTTCTTGGAGATGTTGGGCAAGTTGCTGTGTCTGCCATTGCAGATCCATATCGTCCATTAATTCGGCGGAGAGTTCCTGTAATTGCTGGCGTTGTTCAGGGGTCATCGAGTTCATCATCGCCTGCATAGCTGCCATTCGTTCGGCCATGATTTCGAGGAGCTCATCTAAGGATTCGGGGTTTTCTGGGAAGAAGTCTCCGTGTCGGTCCATGAAGCCTTCGAAGTCCGGCTCTTCACCATTGTTGCGTTGCTCAATCATCTGATTGAGCTCAGACATCATGTCTTTCATCGGTGACAAGTCTTCTGGCTGCATTTCTCCCATTGCTCCAGCCATTTGATCGAACTGACTTTGCGCGATTTCTTTCTTCAGACGCTCGATGAGCTCTTCGAACTGTTCTCGAGCTTCAGGNGANACGAACTCGTAGTTCTGTAGGCCGCGTACTTTGCCTGCCAGGTCCGGAGGGAGCATGTCGAGTTGGAGGTTCTTGTCGACGGAGGAAGCTTCAGCTATGTCACCCGCCCGCTGGTCACCGGAGTCAACAGCGTCAGCAACGTGATCTTCGATTGCATCTCGTTCCTCAGATACAACGTCGTCCAAAGTTTCGTTGATCTCGTCGTANATGCCGCCCAGGTCAAACTGGTCCAACATCTCTTCTCGGCGTTCNCGGAGTTGGTCGAGCATGTCGCGTAGGCCTTGCATGCGGTTGCCATCTCGGTCTTCGAAGCCCTGTTGCATNAAACGTCGCATGGCNGCGTTGAGGTCGCCGTGGTANAGCAAATCGTCGGTNAGTTCTTTGAATAGGTCTTGGGCGTCGTACTCNAANCCAACTTGGGTGCCATCCCATGCNGAATATCGGAANCGNNNGCCTTCTCGCTTTTTGTTTCTTTTTCTGATCACCATNACGACTCGTTCTATTTCNGATTGATGTTCAGCCTCGACCTCGGTAGGTGGCCCGCACACCGAGTGCTTCCTTGTTGAGACGTTTTGACAGGTGCAGTCCTTCGAGGATGAGTTCGACNGCACTGGCNAGTTCTGCGGGGTCAGATGAATCGGTNAGTTCAGCAGCAGCTTCGGCAAGAGCGGGGTGNCCAGCGAGTAGGTCCGCGTATTCTCCNGATCCCACATCGTCGCCCGTGTGGGCGACGANGCCTTGGTCAAAGCTGTCCACCACGGCGACGAGNTCTTCGGGNGNGAAGCGNCCNTTGAANACTTCNAGTACGGCTGCATTCAACATCTGCTTGACAATTTGTCCTTCTCGNCCTTCTTCAATGGATTCAATTTCGATTTTNCCACTTGATGANGCCATNAATGCGTCAAGNTCGCTGACTCTCGGNACGACATGGGTTTCGTTGGCTTGNAAN
This sequence comes from Acidimicrobiaceae bacterium, assembly GCA_002713975.1. Classification (GTDB taxonomy): domain Bacteria; phylum Actinomycetota; class Acidimicrobiia; order Acidimicrobiales; family Poriferisodalaceae; genus MedAcidi-G3. The sequence goes on from PAVP01000006.1 coordinate 7,779, forward strand.
GCNCGACGGGTGGCGTTCGCGGCAAGAGTTTCGTAGTTGGTNACCGTCATTCTGACCGANACNCCGGACCGTTGATTNACCTGNGGGCTTGATCGGCATATGTGGCTGAAGGTCGCTATNACTTCAGCCATGAATTCCGGGACAACTATGGATAGTCCGGGGGCGTCNAGAGGCACTGCTTCCTGTTCNGCNATATCAATTTCGGTATCAATTTCTAGGGGGTANTGGGTGCGAATTTGCGCTCCGAATCTGTCCTTGAGNGGTGTGATCATNCGGCCTCTGTTGGTGTANTCCTCNGGGTTCGCTGAAGCNACCANCAACACGTCAAGTGGNAACTGCACTTTGTANCCGCGAATTTGGACATCGCGTTCCTCGAGGACGTTTAGCAGNCCCACCTGAATTCGTTCCGCGAGGTCTGGTAATTCATTGATCGCGAAGATGCCCCGGTTTGTCCGGGGAACCATCCCGTAGTGCAGGGTGAGTTCGTCGGAAAGGTATCTACCTTCCGCGACTTTTATCGGGTCAACTTCGCCGATGAGGTCTGCGATTGACGTGTCCGGAGTGGCGAGCTTCTCTCCATAGCGAATGTCTCGGTGTGCCCATGCGAGGGGGGTTTTGTCTCCGCGTTTTTTGATCAGGTCTTTTGCATGCTTGGACACCGGGTTGTAGGGGTCATCATAAATTTCTGAACCTTCGATGTAGGGCATCCATTCGTCAAGCAGGTTGACCAATGACCGAATCATTCGAGTTTTCGCTTGACCCCGTTCTCCTAAAAAGATCACGTCGTGGCCAGCNAGCACGGCGTTCTCAAGTTGAGGCAAGACAGTGTTTTCGTAGCCGACTACCCCTTCGAATAGGGGTTCGCTTGCTGCTATGCGGGCGACAGCGTTTCGACGCATTTCTTCTTTTACTGGTCGAGATACCCATCCCGACTTCTTCAGTTCCCCGAGGTTCCTTGGCTGAGTCATGGCCGCACCCTAACCGCCGAGGCGCCCTTTAGGTCGCTAAGGCCACTACGGTCACCAAGATAGTGAGTGAGTTACGAGATACGNGACGAGAGATCTCTCTGTCGGGCACTTGGAAAGTCCGTGCAGCTGAGGAAGCTACGCGGCGNCGCGTGGGCGATATTGATCTGGNCGANAANGATTGGGCCGACATCGAGGTTCCGGGTCTCTGGCGTTCACGCGATGTTCTTGCCGACACAGACGCTGTCTTGTATCGCCGGCATTTCGAACTCGGTGAACTTGTCGAAGGTCACAGGCGATGGCTAGCTATCGATGGTCTTTGCTACCAAGGTGATGTCTGGTTCGATGGGGCCTATCTTGGAGACACCGAGGGGTATTTCGTCGAACATAATTTTGAGATCACGCAAGCAACGAGGCTCTCTAGCCAACATCTTCTGGCAATTGAGGCGAATTGTGAAACCCCCTCTGATCGCACTGAAAAACGCAACATCACGGGGGTTCTGCAGCATTCAGACAGTCTTGATCAGAATTTAAATCCAGGTGGCTTGTGGCGAGATGTGCGGATTGAAGAGACCGGCCCGATCAAGATCGATGATCTCAGAATTTTGGTCCTCGAAGCCGATGAGGACAGGGCGATCATTCGACTCGGCGGAGTGCTTGATAGTGCCGTCACTACCAACGTTGAGGTTCTGACACATATTGTCCGAAACGACGANTCGATTGAGCACACACAAGACATCGTGTTGGCTCGCGGGCGTAATGAGATTGAATGGCACGTAGCGGTAGAGAAACCGGATCTGTGGTGGCCCTCAGCTCTGGGCGCTCAACCCCTTTATGACGTGCGGGTAGCGGTGAACCTCGATGGGGTATCTAGCGACAGCAGGACTCGCCGCACAGGTTTACGGAGCTTTGAACTCAGAAACTGGATCGCTGCGGTTAACGGTGAGCGAATCTTTCTGAAAGGAACCAACTTCGGTCCGTGCGGCGCGGACCTATCAATGATTACTCAAGATGATTACCGACGTGACCTAGTTCTGGCTAAGAACGCCGGTCTCGATCTGGTGCGAGTNCACGGCCATGTCGNTCACCCTCACCTNTACGAAGAGGCGGACCAGCTCGGGATGCTCATCTTCCAAGANTTTCCTCTTCAATGGGGTCATTCTCGATCCATACGNNCTCAAGCGGTGCGGCAAGCNACNGCACTTGTCCNCCAGTTCGGGCACCACCCTTCGATTGTTCTTTGGAATGGGCACAACGAGCCGTTCAGCTACGACCACNCNCCGGGTCAATACAACGNTGCCGGCAGCAACNCCACCTACGGATCTTTGACCTCTTTGGGTCATCAGCTCCCGTCGTGGAATCGTTCNATTCTTGACAGANCAGTGAAACGTTCTTTCGAGAAGGCAGACCCGACGAGACCTGCTATTGCCCATTCGGGTGTNGCCCCACATTTTCCNCAGCTCGACGGAACTGACTCTCACCTTTGGTTTGGTTGGCGGCACGGAAAAATTTCGGACTTNGCNACGTTGGGTCTGCGAGTACCGAGGCTCTTACGCTTTGTTTCTGAGTTCGGCGCGCAATCGCTCCCCGATGATGAGGAGCTGGCAATAGCTTGTGGAGCGTTGAACTTCCCAGATGTGAACAAACAGGTGTTGGCAGAGAAGTTTGGTGCTCAGTTAGCGTTACTCGAACAGGACGGACCGATCGATGGCGCAGCTACTTGGGCTGACTGGGTTCAACGCGGCCAGATCCGTCAGGCAGAAGTGATCCGCCACACCATCGAAATATTGAGGACGTTGAAATACAAACCCACTGGGGGGTTTTGTCAGTTTCTTTTCGCTGATGCGCTGCCGTACGTAAGTTGTGCAATTTTGGACCACCGTCGTAGACCCAAGAAAGCATGGGACGCGTTNAGTGCAGCCAACCGCCCAGTCATCGTGGTCGCCGACCTCCACGATGACGAAATGGCTGCCGGTGAAAATAAGTGCGCAATACACGTTGTCTCAGATCTCAGAACCCGCATTGAAGCGGCAACTTTGACCATGGAGTGGCACGCCCCGGGACTGGACAAAGAGCGTTGGAGCTTTACCGGAGACTTCGAAGCGGACAGCGTAACCAAGGTCGCTGAAACTTTTTTGGTCGCAAAGAACCCGGGAACCGCCACCCTGGCACTCGAATTACGGGGACCGGATGTCCACGCAATTAATAGGTATCAGGTAAAGGTTTGCTAACGAGTTCTGCATTTGGCCGTCTGTACCTATACGGTTTCGGGAGCACGTTTGTCCTTTAGGAGGTTGGCCATGGCGGCCACAGCCACGAACCCACAAGGTTCGACTCCGATTTTTCGACGGAAATGGCANTTGCCGTTTCCTTTGAACATCTATCAATCGTCCATCGGCCGGAAATGGGTGATGGCGTTAACTGGGATCGGGTTGCTCGGTTTCGTGATTGTGCACATGATTGGCAACTTCCATATTTATGAAGGCCCAGTTCAATTACACGAATACGCGGAAACCCTGAGGGGTCTTGGCGGAGGCCTCTTTCCGAGAACTTTTCTTCTCTGGGTTTTGCGACTTGGTTTGGCTGGGATGTTTCTGTTGCACATCCATTCGGCCTACTCCCTGAAAGAGCGAAGTCGAAAAGCGAGCGACAAGGCAGACTTCGTTGGGGGAGAAAAAAAATATGGCAGTAAACGAGACTACGTAGCTGCTAACTATGCCAGCAGAACCATGCGGTGGACCGGGCCGATTGTTCTGCTCTATCTGTTGTTCCATCTCGCAGATCTGACTTGGGGTTGGTGGTTGGGAGACGACTATGTCCTAGGCGACCCGTACCACAATGTGGTTGCCAGTCTGTCGAGCTTGCCGGTGGCAATCATTTATGTCGTTGCGAATGTGGCACTGGCGATACACATATTCCACGGCACATGGAGTCTCTTTCAAAGTTTGGGCATCAACAACCCGAAGTACAACGAGCTTCGTCGCACTCTGGCGAAACTTGTGGCTGGAATAATTCTTGTCGGTAATCTCAGTTTCCCGGTGTTAGTTACTGCCGGTCTTATTGACGACGACAACAGAAAATGTGAGGTCGGCGACGTGGCCTGTCTTGAACACGAAGCGGAGAAACACTGATGACAATTCTTGATTCGAAGATTCCTGAGGGTTCNATCGCAGANAAATGGGAGAACCATAAGTTCTCATCGAAATTAGTTAACCCCAANAACAANCGGCGCTTCGANATCATCGTCGTTGGTACGGGGTTGGCAGGGGCATCAGCNGCGGCATCTCTCAGNGAACTTGGCTACAGGGTAAAAGCCTTCACNTTCCANGATTCACCGCGGCGNGCTCATTCGATNGCGGCNCAAGGCGGTATCAACGGTGCGAAGAACTACACCAANGACGGCGACTCGGTGCACCGGCTGTTTTATGACACGGTNAAGGGTGGGGATTACCGAAGTCGCGAGGCAAATGTCCATCGNCTAGCGGANGTNTCGGTCAACATCATTGACCAAGCAGCGGCTCAAGGCGTTCCCTTCGCTCGCGANTACGGCGGCCTTTTAGATAATCGCTCCTTCGGCGGAGCNCAGGTCAGCAGAACTTTCTACGCCCGTGGCCAAACAGGGCAACAACTTTTATTGGGCGCCTACCAGGCACTCGCAAAACAGGTTGCTGCTGGAGGTGTGGAGTTACANACCAGAACCGAGTTACTNGATGTAGTTCTTAAGGACGGNAGAGCGTGTGGCATCGTTACNCGAGANCTCATTAGCGGAGANGTAGCAAGCCACTCAGGTCATGCCGTCGTGTTAGCTACCGGTGGCTACGGCAACGTCTACTACCTCTCCACNAATGCGATGGCATGCAACGTGACTGCGGCATGGCGAGCTCACCGNAAAGGCGCATTCTTCGCCAATCCCTGTTACACCCAAATCCACCCGACATGCATTCCNGNGAGCGACGAGTTTCAATCCAAGCTCACTTTGATGTCGGAGTCGCTGCGAAACGANGGGCGTATTTGGGTNCCCGACGCATTTGACGATGCTCGNCCGCCNNATGAGATTCCNGAAAGCGAANGGGATTACTACCTNGAGCGNAAATATCCNGCTTTCGGCAACCTTGTNCCCCGNGANGTCGCTTCAAGAAANGCAAAGACNGTTGTAGATCAGGGCAAAGGNGTCGGGACTCTCAAGAACGGTGTCTACCTAGACTTCGCNGCCGTNATCGAACGTGANGGCGAAGATGTCGTNCGCGCTAAATACGGCAATCTGTTCGACATGTACGCNAACATCGCNGGNGAGAACCCCTACCAGGTTCCCATGCGTATCTACCCNGCAATTCACTACACAATGGGCGGTGTATGGGTTGACTACAACCTGATGACCACCATTCCGGGCTGCTANTCCATCGGTGAAGCCAACTTCTCCGANCACGGCGCNAATCGNTTGGGTGCATCCGCTCTGATGCAAGGCCTGGCCGATGGGTATTTCGTTCTCCCATACACCATTGGTGATGACCTGGCCGGAAGACTCGGCGAGTCAGTCGTACCAACAGACGACCCCGTCTTCGTTGAGGCTGAGGCGGCTGTGGCGAACCAAGTTGACCAATTCATGTCGATTGGCGGCACTCGTTCTGTGGATTGGTTCCACAGAGAGCTAGGAAAAATCGTGTGGGATTACATCGGCATGGAACGAACCAANGAGGGTCTCGAAAAGGCTTTAAGTGAAATCCCTGCCCTAGAAGAAGAATTCTGGAAAGACCTTCGTTTACCAGGATCAGCGGCGACGTTGAACTCNAGCTTAGAAAAGGCNGGTCGCGTAGCTGACTTCTTCGANCTCGCAAAGCTCATGGCCCGCGACGCNCTTGATCGCGAAGAAAGCTGCGGNGGGCATTTCCGAGCNGAACATCAAACCGAAGAAGGTGANGCTCAACGTGATGACGAAAATTTCGCTCACGTNGCNGCTTGGGAATGGAACGGATCAGATTCAGTTCAGACCCGTCACAAAGAAGAACTGGTATTCGAAAACGTTGCCCTGACCCAAAGGAGCTACAAGTGAGCAAAGAGCTCAACCTTACGCTTCAGATCTGGCGGCAAAACGGCCCAGATGAGTCCGGCCATTTTGAGACCTACGCGGCCGACCGAATCAGCGAAGATATGTCGTTTCTCGAAATGTTGGACATCATCAACGAGCAACTTGTCGAAAATGGCGAAGTTCCGATCGAGTTCGACCATGACTGTCGAGAAGGCATCTGCGGCACCTGCAGCCTCATGATCAATGGTCAAGCCCACGGTCACGCAAAAGCAACAACTACTTGCCAGTTACACATGCGCAAGTTCGAGGACGGGGACACCATCGTGGTCGAACCTTTTAGGGCTCGAGCGTTCCCAGTGGTCCGAGATTTAGTCGTGGACCGGAGTTCCTTCGATCGAATCATCGAAGCCGGCGGTTATATCTCTGTGAATACCGGTGCAGCTTCAGACGCCAACCTGACCCCAGTACCGAAGGAAGCCGCTGACACTTCGTTTGACGCAGCGGCATGCATCGGATGTGGGGCGTGCGTCGCAGCCTGTCCCAATTCGGCAGCACAACTGTTCACGTCGGCCAAACTGGCGCATCTCAATCTCGTTCCTCAAGGCCAGCCGCAACGGTTCGAACGAACCGAAAGCATGGTCGAAACAATGGAATCGTTCTTTGGTTCGTGCACCAATCATGGTGAATGCCACGAAGCGTGCCCAAAGGAGATCAGTCTTGATTTCATCGCATTTATGAACCGTGACTACGTTAAAGCAAAGGTCAAAAACCGCAAGCTTGCGGGTCAAACCTGATCGAAACTTATTTTTGTTGTTCAGCCCACCAAACATCAAGTCGTTCCAGCACTGCGGCTTCACCCAAGTCACCTTCAGAACGTTTCAGTTCCAACAAAAATCGTAAAGCTCGCCCCACTACGGGGCCCGGTTCGATGCCCAGGTGGGCGATAACACGATCCCCATCAACTTCGGGGCGCTCAGCCTTGATCGCTTCCTCTCGCGCTAGTTCGGCTATTCGTCGTTCCAGATCATTTAATGCGTCGTGCAGAGCTGTGACGCGACGCGGGTTACGCGACGTGCAGTCACTGCGAACAAGATCGTTGAGATCTCCGAGAAGCGCACCTCCGTCTCGGGCATAACGACGCACNGCACTGTCGCTCCAGCCGTCTGTGTAGCCCTTAAAACGGCCCGAAAGAAACACCAGNTGAGCTACATCGGTGGTTANGTCTTCCTGGTATCCCAATTTCGGCATGCGTTTGCGAGTCATGCGAGCACCGACCGCTTCATGGTGACGAAACGTGACACCCCCATGTTCATAGGACCGAGTTCGGGGTTTTCCAACNTCATGAAATAANGCTGCTAAACGAACTCGAAGCCTCGGTGGACTCTGACTTGTAACCGCGATGGTGTGGGTCAAAACATCTTTGTGTCGATGAATGGGGTCTTGTTCTAAGCGAAGCGCAGGCAATTCAGGTAGGTACTCATCGGCCCAGCCGCAGTCCACGAGGTGCCATAGGCCCTCAGTTGGATCTTCCTCAACCAAAACAGTGTTGAGTTGAGCTGAAGGATTGGTGTCAGTCATGCGATTGGTACAGACTCCGTCGGACTAGATTCCTTCCATGGTGCCATGCGGTGCCAATAGAACCACNTACGAATCCAACTGAACCATCTAACATGACCCGCTCGTTCGTTCATCTCCACACTCACACAGAGTTTTCCATGCTAGATGGAGCAGCACGAATACCAGATGCCGTAGCTGCCGCAGTAAATGATGGACAACCGGCCTTGGGAATCACCGATCACGGCAACATGTACGGCGTCCTCGACTTCTACAAAGGGTGCAACCAACACGGGATCAAGCCCGTTATCGGCACTGAGGCCTATATGGCCTTGGAAAGCCGAGAAGAACGTCCGGCGCGNCGAGGCAGACGAATGGACGACTCCGGTGGTGACACCGACGACGGAGCCAAGCTGTATTACCACCTCACATTGCTCGCGGAGAACGACGCCGGATACCGCAACCTGCTCCAACTGTCGAGTCGAGCGTTTCTCGAGGGCTACTACTACAAGCCTCGAATGGACTGGGAACTGTTCGAACAACACAGCGAAGGTCTCATAGCTACAACAGGCTGTTTGGGCAGCGTGGTACAACAAGCGCTTCTTAGGGGTAACTATCAGCAAGCCCTTGACAGGGCGGCACGCCTGCAAGACATCTTCGGACGCGACAACTTGTTCGTTGAGCTACAGGACCACGAAATACCNGAACAACGTCAATGCAACCCNCAACTCCTTGANATAGCACGAACGTTGAAAGCGCCACTNCTCGCGACGAACGATGCCCATTACACACACCAGCATGACGCTATTTCGCACGATGCTCTGTTATGCGTCCAGACCGGTTCACAAATGAGCGATNCTGATCGGTTCAAATTCCACGGTGACCAGCATTATCTGAAAACGGCACACGAAATGCGGGACCTTTTCGATGAACTACCTGAAAGCTGCGACAACACCCTTTGGATAGCCGAACGCGCTGACGTCAATATTGAATTCGGAAACGTTTATCTTCCGGACTTTCCACTTCCACCAGAATTCGACAAAGACGACGACTACCTGCGCCATCTTGCTTTCGAAGGCGCAAAACGA
>PAVP01000007.1 GCA_002713975.1 Acidimicrobiaceae bacterium
CACAGCAGACGACGCCGTCGAAGCTGGCATCTTCGAAAGGAAGTTGAGGGTTCAGGTTCAAATCATGTTGAACCCAAGAAGTTGCTTGCCGGTTTTCTTCCAGCTCGAATGCATTCATCCCGAGCGCAACCAAGTCATTTGGGGTGTCAACGAAATGACTTACCCAAGAACTCATAACGTCCAGGATTCTCCCTCCGAGTTTGAGTTCCTCGTAGAGGGCTCCGACCGCGGCAATCGCATCGGTATCAATGTGAGTAACAATTCTCGGCTCTGAATAGAAGTTGTGGTCCGATGAAGGGTCAACCCTGTCAAAGAAACCAGGCGGAAAGCCTGCGTAGCGCGGATCTTCAGAAGGTTCGGGCTCGGTTGATTCTTCGTTAACCACGTGTTGCTCCGGTCTTCTAACTTGTGAGCTTCTTCGCAAAACTCAAATCATGTCCGGAAGGGTCCTGGATAGGGAAGAATCGTTCCCCCCAGGGCGCGTCTTTAGGTTCATCTTCGGGTGAAAGTCCGGCCGATACAGCCCGTTGGTACATGTCGTCGACATCATCGACATGAAAAATTGTTCGACCCCACCAACTCGAGGGGAAGACTTCTGCTTCGACTAGCCAGAGATTGACAAAACAGGTTCCCGATTTCAGCGTAACGAAAGAAGCTGCGGTGTCTCCGAATGCGATAGTGAAGCCCAATGCTTCGTAGAACGCGACCGACTCTGCCATCTCAACGGTTGCAAAAGTTATGGCATCAATTCGCTCTACGCGACCCGGTTGGTCAGTCATAGACAACTCATTTGTCGACGGCGATTGTGGCTTGAGGGGGGTTTCTCACGATCCGTCGAATTTTCCGTGGCGTCCCTCACCTGAAGAGAAACGACTCGCGCCCGTTATTCCCTCTGCTTCGAGGACAGATCGGCTGTTATGCCACTCTTGCGCGAGCGCGTCCCTGATCGGCAAACCATGTTGTTTGCGCACCGATCTCCGATCAGCTCTTGCACACAACTGCGGGAATGCCGCGATTTGGTGAGCCAACTCCTCAGCCTTTTCTCGGGATTGCCCTTCGGGTACCACGTATTCGCATAAACCGAGACGCTCACACTCGTCGGCCATGACTTGACGTCCAGTCAATATCAGCTCCAAAGCTCTTCCTTCACCGACGAGGCGAGGTAGCCGCACAGTTCCTCCGTCGATCAGTGGGATTCCCCATCGCCGGCAGTACACACCGAGGTAGGCGGACTCTTCCATAACTCGAAAATCACACCAGAGAGCTAATTCCATTCCGCCCGCAACCGCTGGGCCAGCAACTGCTGCGATCACCGGTTTGTTTAGCTCAAGACGACTTGGTCCCATTGCGCCCATTGGAATGTCACTTCCGTTTCCATGATCGCCGCCATCAAGAGGAATTGCTAAATCAGACAGAGGGTTTGGTTCCTCTAAGGATGCGGCTTGTTTGAGATCCCAACCTGCACAAAATGCACCGCCTTCGCCCCAAAAAACCGCAACGCTGGCTGCGTCATCGTTTTCAAATTCAAGAAACGCACTGTAAAGCGCCTCAGCACTGTCGCTATCCATTGCGTTGCGGGCTTCAGCGCGGGAGTGGACAACGGTCCAGACCGGACCTGACTTCTCGATACGAACTGCCATACTTCACCCTCTTTAACGTCAGGTTTATAACGATGATGTCTTGTCGCCTAGGCGACCCCAGATTCATTGTGAAATCCTGCTGACGATTACTCCAGGAGCCTAGGGCAGGTCAGACCTTCAGAGTGCTGTCGCCGCCACACAGATGGGCACACCGAGAGAATTGAGGAACATGAGTCGTTTAACTTCCCTGATTCGCTGATCTAAGGTCTAATTAACTGATTCTTGAGGTTCGAGATGCAAGCTTTGAATTGTTACATGGAAACCTGGCGGCGTTACCGAGATTTTCGGGGACGNTCGTCGCGATCCGCTTATTGGTGGACGGCTCTTGTCCACGCTGTTGTGNACTTCNTNCTTGGCGGCATCTTTGCGGCAATTTTTGACCTCTCCAGCGACCAAGTCGGGCCGGAAATCATTTATGGGATTGCCTATATCCTCCCCAGCCTTGCGTTAGCGGTCCGTCGTCTCCACGATGTGGGGCGAAGTGGACATTGGTTGTGGATTTCATTAACCGGCGTCGGGATTTTGGTGCTTTTGTATTGGTTTGTTCAACCAAGTTCTGCCGAAACTAGGGAGTGGGGAACACCAAGCCAGCACCTGATTCGAAACGAATCAGAACCGCCGCAACAAACGAACGACATCATCCGATAACTGGTCGTATTAGCGACTGCCATCTANAGCAGCTNGTAAGGCACNAGCACNTACTCCAAGTGAAGAAGCNGCAGCNTCAACATCTTGTGTCGGACCCAAAAAGATGACCAGTAGCANCANTCTTTNCAGAAAATTCNGGATNCGGATTCNGCCGCTACTTTATGACCAACCAAATGTGTTCATAAAAATGAACCTTGAACCGATCTAAAGAAAACAGATCAAGAACCNCACGAGAGAAACTGACGATGGACTACGTCGAATTAACAGATCAAACCATTGAATCAATGCGTGACCGGGATCCCGACGAACCAATCGCCATGATCAACCTGCTCAAGTTTCGTGACGTAGCTGACCCTGACCTAGGACTCGGAGCGANCAGCGGNCGCGACTGCTACTTCGGCCANTACATCGCAGGAGTACCACCCATCGCGAACCGCCTCGANACCGGACACTCTCCCCTCTATCTCAACGACGTCAATTCGTGTTTCTTCGCTTCCACAGGCGAAGACTGGGACTACCTATTGATCCCTCAGTATCGATCGCGGCGATCTTTTATCGAAATGATCACCGACTCTCAATACCAAGAACTTTTGAAATATCGGTCTGGGGCACTCGTCAATAGTCGATTAATTGAATGNGTCAACGAAAAACCAGAGGAATACCCGCTGCACATCGACGCGCCACTGCCGGCGGACCCAATTATCGAACAACCCGGATTATTCAAAGACCCACGAGTCAACGAAATCAACAACCGNGANGCAGAACAACCAACCGACATGCTGAATCTGGTNCGTCTAGCTGNCACCACGAAACCAAACAGCGGAGTNGACAANATGTCTGGGGCGCAGGGGTATGAGGAATACCGAAACGGAGTAACAGATTTATATGCAGAACGGGCCGGCGTTGAAATTACTTGGCGTGCCTTTCCCGTAGCTACCCTGATCGGCCCCTCTGACGAACTTTGGGATGAAGCGCTGATATATCACTACCTGAGTCGTTCAAGAATGCTTTCTATGTTCACCGACTATGACGATTACCGCGTCAACCACCTTCCAAAGCGGAACGCGTCAATCGTGGACAGCCGACTCATCGAAACAACCGTTGGCGGATAAGACCGCCGGTTAACGATTCATCAACTCCAAGCCGACCCAGCACNCGGGTCCGCATATCGGGCCGCGGGAAAATTTCAGGCGGAGAGTGGCTTTCCATGCGCGTGGTCGACGAAGACGAACTCTTCAACAGGTCTTCTCGAAAGTTTCGTCAATTGTTTAGGCGGACGACCAATCGTCAACATGGCCGAAACGGCTTCATGTGATTCAAGCCCCAATAATTCCTGCACAGCTGGTTCTTGAGCCGCGAGCAACGTAGTTAATGTCCCACCGAACCCNTCGTTGCGAGCTGCCATCAACGCACTCCAAGCCATCGGATAAATCGATGCCCCACTAACCACCCCGACGCGATCCAAGAATTGGTCCATCGAAGCAACGACTTTCAGATCCACAGCAACAATGCAAACAACCGGGACATCCTCGAGATGCTCAAACATCGGTATCGCAATTGGCAGTGATTCGTCGGATGCTGCTTCAGCAACGTCTATCGACGAAGGAGTCACTGATTGCCAATAAACCTCTCCCGCTCGAGTTTGTGCAGCCGCCACTCGCATCGGCCCCCAACACAACTCGCCGAGAGCTTTTTTGGTTTCGCGATCACGAACAGCTATCACTTTCCAACCCTGACGGTTTCCTCCGTTAGGCGCAAAGCGAGCGGTGTCGAAAATTCGATACAACACGTCATCAGGGACGGGTTCATCAGTGAACTCTCGAGCNGCAAACGTGGTTCTAGCTACATCAACAAAATCCATTTTGGAACCTCAAATAATTCGATCGGAACGCAAGTCATCAATTTCCGACGAGTTGAAACCCAACTCTGTCAGCACTTCGTTGGTATGTTCACCCAACTCAGGAGCCCGATGACGAATCACACCTGGGCTGCCCGTCATAGCAACCGGGAATTGGCTTATCGGAACATCTTTCGCAGCTGTCGGATATCCCATTCGCTCCAAAAAGCCCAACGCGTTTACATGAGGATGATCCAGNGTCTGTTGAGGCTTCAGCACNGGGGCACCCGGGATCTTCANNTCAGCGAGAGCAGAAAGAACCTCGTCGGTTGTCTTGGCAGCGCACCAATCCGACATCACTCCACAGATCTCATTTCGGTGGTTCCCCCGCCCTTCATCATTTTGGAACCTTGGATCGTCGGCCAACTCAGGTCTGCCAACCAGCTTCGCCCAACGAGCGAACTGATAGTTACCGATAACCGAAACCAGAACTAAGCCGTCGCTAGTCACAAAAGTGTCCGAAGGAGCGGCNGTCTGCCCTTGGTTNTGGGAAGCCTCACGATTTATCTGAAGCTGGTCNTGCTCTATAAGCGTNGCATTCGCGATGGTCATCGCAGTTTTNAGCANCGCTCCCTCCAACTCNTGNCCTTCTCCAGTGAGGTCACGGTGCCGTAACGCGGCAAGAGTCGCCATNGCCAACAAAGACCCNGTACAAAAATCTACGTACGGCGTGGAATTACGTGTCGGNTNNCCCTCAGGGCCAGTCATNTGCATCGCACCAGACATAGCNTGAGCCAAGCCGTCGAAACCGACCCTGTCGCTAAAAGGTCCGCCTGACCCGAAACAAGTCACCGTTGACACGATGATGTCTTCCTTGAGTGATTTCAGCGACTCATAGTCAAGACCCATCTGCCTTCGAGTTTCGGGAGGAAGATTGGCGACCACCACGTCGGCGGTTGCTACAAGGGCGTTCATTATTTCTCGCCCTTCTGGTTTCATCGGATTTAGGGTCACACTTTTTTTATTGCGACCCACCTGCAAAAACAAAGCGCCTTGGCCGTCGGGAGTCACTGGTGTCGTCCAACGATCCTCCCCGCCATCGATCCTTTCAATCCGGATTACATCAGCACCAAGATCTCCCAAAATCGTCGCNGCGAACGGCCCNGCAATAAACCGNCCNAAATCCANNACNCGAATCCCATCCAAAACGCCAGACATNACAATCCCCAGACCGTCCCCAATGCCGTTTCCAACCGAAACGGAAGAACTTCCCCCAAGAACATAGTTAGCTTTTNAGCGCNATGACTTTTGCTAACAACATCTCAATAGGGNNCNCTNAGGGATATNNGTCNTATTCCAAATGCCGTCTGACCCACAGTCGGGCCTATGTTGGGGACACACGATCAGTTGTTGACCGCAGCGATTGGGGAAAAGTTGCTCAGTTCATTTGANGATTTNTANATCCACCAAACATCACACCCGATAGCGATCCCAGCAACNGGTGANCGAAANGCATANGACCGATCTTTCTTTAACGGGTACACCGCAGACGGCAGCTTGTACTTCGGAGTGAGTTCNGCCCGGTACCCAAACCTCCACATACANGACTGTGCCTTNACGGTTGNNTGGGGNGACCGACAACANTCTTTTCANGGCTCGCGTCGAGCTCCACANGACCCAATTGATATGAGCACNGGNCCGTTTCGGATNGAAATCCGAGAACCAATGGGAAATATCCGCGTTGTTCTCGAGGACAATGAGACCGGAATCGGAGCTGACCTTGAATGGATTCCGCGTAGCGCACACTTTGCTGAAGATCATCAAACACTGACGCCGGAACAGATAGGCCGATGGATGATTGCCACTCGAATGAATCAGTTCGGGTTTTGGCGCGGCGAACTTCGTCTTCCCGGCGAAACGATCACTGTTGACCCAACCCAGACATACGGAACCAAAGACCGTTCTTGGGGTGTTCGACCGGTGGGGGACCCGGCACCTCCAGGAGCACCGCAACCCCCCAAAGGTCTCAAATTTTTCTGGGCCCCCCTCCACTGGCCAAGTCACGTCACCCACATAGGTGTTTTTGAGGGAGACCGCGGTGAGATCTGGCATTGGGATGGTTTCCAACTGCCCGCTTACTCACAAGTCGACCAGATACCAGGCATCGAAGACCCAGATATCAAGCGTTTCGCTTCGGTGAGCCACAACTTCAGATGGCTAGCCGGAACACGTCGAGTGTCGGGTGGTCAACTAACCGCACAACTCCCTGATGCGGGTCCAATTGAAATAGAGATCCAACCAATACGTTCAATTCTCATGAAGGGAATGGGATACGGCCACCCCGAATGGGGCCATGGCCAGTGGAAAGGCGAATTAGCGATCTTTGGAGAATCCTGGGATCTCAACCAAATCGACCCACTNGCACCCGAAAACATTCATATACAAGAAGTTGTGCGAGTACATGACGGCGCTTCTGAAGGTGTAGGTGTGCTTGAACAACTTGTAGTTGGGCCATACCCCAAATACGGGTTCACAAAGTTTTTTGACGCGGCCAGTTGAAGCAATAGAACGACACGCACAATGCCTGTCGTGGAAGGATGAACCCATGGAACTGTATGACGCTATGCGAACCACATTCGCCGCACGAGATTTCACTGACGACGAAATGCCAGACGAGACCCTTTATCGGATTCTCGATAACGCCCGCTTTGCCCCGAGTGGAGGCAACCGACAAGGCGGACGAGTAATTGTTGTAAAAGACCCGGCCACGAAGACAACTCTCGGTCGGCTATGCCTTCCACAGTTGAGGGTGTACGGCGAACAACGACGAAGCGGAGAAAACCCTTGGCAAAGTGTTCAACCAACAGGCATTGACGTTGACAAAGTCTGGAATGACGAATCCATTCCTGCTGTGATCCCCATGTTCGAAGACCTTTCACGCACACCTACCGTGCTGGTCATCGCCGTTGATCTGAATGTTGTGGCGTCTCTGGACAAAGACCTCGACCGAGTCGGCATTATCAGTGGAGGCTCGATATATCCGATGGCATGGAACATCCTGCTTGGTGCTCGCAACGAAGGATTTGGCGGGACCCTGACCACGCTCATCGCCGCCCAGGAATCGAAAGCGCAAGAGTTGCTTGGCCTCGAACCCAACATTGCTGTGGCAGCTCTTCTGACCATAGGAAAACCCAAGAAACAACTCACAAAGCTGTCTCGCAAGAAAGTTGAAGAGTTCACCACAGTCGACCGCGGCGACGGTCCGGCATTTACAGGCTAAACATCAAAGACGCTCTTAAGCCGGGACTGCCCGTCTCGAAATCTCGTCAAGATCACAAGAGGTTGGCAGGGTGCCAAATAATGACCCGTGGTCGCCGCCCACCCGTGACATCAAGTAGGCCTCACCGACCGAAGGGTGGCCATACTCAACCATCAGAGTCGCAGCCCAAGTGANCGCAAGTTTTTCTACGAGTCGACGTGCCTCTGCTTCAGATAAGGGGTTCGCGAACTCGGCTTGNAGAGCATCCAGATGTTCNTCAATGCCTGCATCTCGACCCCGAGACTGTTCNAACTCNTCAAGAAAAATTTCGACNCTCTCGGGGTTNCTNGACGCCGCCCTCCCGATATCGAGAGCGATCACATTTCCNGCNCCCTCCCAAATNGCGTTCAAAGGTGCCTCACGATACAAACGAGGCATCATCGAATCNTCTACGTACCCNTTNCCNCCAACACACTCCAGCGCCTCCCGGACAACAGGGTTTGATTGTTTGGTTAACCAATACTTGGCAACGGGCGTCGCTAAACGAGCAAAAGCTTGTTCCCTTTCATCGACTTCCATGCGTTCATGTGCTCCTGAAAGCCGGGTGATCATCAGCGTTGCTGCTTCAACCTCAATTTCCAAGTCGGCCAATACGTTTTGCATCAATGGCTTATCAATCAAAGTTGCNCCGAACGCTTCGCGGTTAGCCACATGCCAACCCGCTTGGCTCACAGCTTGACGCATCAAAGAAACACCCCAATTCGCGACATCTAACCGGGTGGCNTGCACCATGTCGATAATTGTTGGAATACCTCGCCCTTCCTCACCCACCATCCAGGCCGCNGTGCTGTCGAATTCCAATTCAGCNGATGCGTTGGAACGATTCCCCAGCTTNTCNTTAAGGCGCATNAAACGAAGCGAATTTCGGGTCCCGTCAGGCAACACNCGGGGGACCAAGAAACAAGACATCCCTTTAGGNGCATAAGCCAANACCAAAAAGGCNTCGCACATAGGNGCNGAGGTGAACCATTTATGGCCCTCAAGCCGGTACTCACNTCCCGGACCACCCTCAGCCGNAGGCGTTGCGGTACTTGTGTTTGCCCTNACGTCNGAACCNCCTTGTCTCTCTGTCATACCCATACCCAAAAGCACCCCCGACTTCGTCGTCGGNGCTTTGAGCTGCTGGTCATAANTTCTGCTGATNGTCAGCGGTTCCCAGATTTCAGCCAGTTCAGGTTGATGCCGCAACGCCATAAGNGCACCGGAGGTCATTGAGGTAGGGCANCCATGNCCCATTTCGATCTGAGTTATTAAGCCCATGAGGGCGTTGCGCGTCACGTATGCCCCGTCACCCGCAGGCTTTTCATAGCGCATGCAATGAATCCCGCTTTCGACGGCAAGATTCAGAAGNGAGTGATANGCGGGATGGTATTCGATCTCATCGATTCTGTTGCCGGAAGCATCATGCGTGTGAAGAATCGGAACGTTCTTGTTCGCTAAACGTCCCCANTCNCGTGTTTCCTCATTNCCGACCTGGGCGCCGAAACTCTCCAAAACATCCAAGTCTCCTCCCTCGCGGCGAACCGCTTCTGAGAGCACCGGATCAGCAGTAAACAAGTTGTAAGAACTGAGGGGTTCCGGTTGGTTATCAGAGGCCAGCATGGCCCTAAACTATCTGGAAGCTCGTTGAAGAGGACAATGGAGCAATGAGCGACTACTTTTCGATGCACNGCACCACGATGGCGGATATTTAATAACCGCCTAACTAAGGGGAATAAGTGAAATACGTAGCACCATCTTCGGTTGAGGAAGCAACNTCGTTGCTGTCAAGCTCACCGTCNGCGCAGGTGTTTGCAGGGGCAACAGACGTTGTCCCCCAAATNCGGGCCGGNCGTCCAGCACCTGAAGTACTGGTCGATCTAAAGAAGATAGAAGAACTCGTANCAGTCGCTAACGACGNNGANAAATGGACGGTAGGGGCCGCGACACCAACGGCGAANCTCACCGANGACCCAGCCTTCAGCGAAGAGTTNCCAGGCCTANCTGAGGCNGCAGGNTTAATCGGCTCTGACCAGATACAAAATAGATCCAGTCTGGGAGGCAACCTATGCAACGGTTCACCCGCAGCTGACTCCGTGCCAGCAATGGTCGTCAACGGAGCTCGAGCCGTAGTTGCTGGCCCAAACGGCACTCGAGTCCTTGATGTAGCCGAAGTTGTNACTGGGCCAGGNCAAACGTCACTCGCNGCAGACGAATTCATTGTCGAGTTNGAAATTGACAGAATCCCAGCACGGACCGGTGATGCCTATCTGCGGATGATCCCACGAACCGAAATGGACATNGCTGTCGTNGGAGCTGGAGCNCGGATCACACTCGCAGAAGACGGAAGCATCGAACACGCAGCCCTAGCTTTAGCAGCGGTCGCCCCCACAGTCGTAAGAGTCCCCGACGCAGAAGCCGCGTTGGTTGGCAACACCGCCGATGACGAAACCCTCTCTGCNGTAGCGGACGCTGCGAGTGAAGCATGTGACCCAATTGATGACAANCGTGGCACTGTCGCATACCGGAAGCAGGTAGCAGGAGTATTAGCGAAACGAGCGGTGCTTATAGCAATTGAAAGAGCCCAGCAGAGAAACGGAACGAACTAATGGCACGAACTCACGTAACTACCGTTGTCAACGGTGACGAAACAGAATTTTTAACCGACGACAGCACCTCACTGCTCAACGCTCTTAGAGANGAAGTTGGTCTNACTGGAGCCAAAGAAGGTTGCGGCACAGGAGATTGTGGAGCTTGTTCGGTCATGGTCGACGACAAAGTCACATGTGCTTGTCTTGTNTTCGCGCCNGAAGTTGACGGGTCAACAATTCTCACGGTTGAAGGACTTGCCGACTCCGGTGAGCTGCATCCCCTCCAACAATGCTTCCTAGAGGGTGCCGCTCTGCAATGCGGCATCTGCACACCAGGGTTTCTGATCTCAGCAAAAGCTTTGCTAGACAAAAACCCAGATCCAACAGAAACAGAAATTCGCTATGCGTTAGCCGGCAACCTGTGCCGGTGNACNGGATATGACAAAATTATTCGTGCTGTCCAAGAAGCAGCTCGAGAGATGAGGGATCAGTAATGGCTATAACTGAAGAAAACCCTGGATACAAATGGGTTGGTACCCGACCAATCCGNCCNGATGGATTAGAAAAAGTCACAGGGAAAGCGCAATTCGGTGCGGACCTGATGTTGCCNGGGATGCTGTTTGGCAAGGTCGTGCGATCACCCCACGCGCACGCCCGGATACTTTCTATCGACACCACTGCTGCGGAAGCGATGNTGGGNGTGAAGGCAGTCATCACAGGNGNNGACTTCCCTGACCTCGCAGCGAACGGTGCTCACCCAAGNGAAATTGANGTNGCCAACAACACCATCGCCAGGGAGAAAGTCCTATACGAAGGACATGTAGTCGCTGCAGTAGCAGCCACCACCCGCGAACAAGCCGAAGCTGCCGCAAAAGCAGTCGAGGTCACGTACGAGATTTTGCCTCATGTGCTGACCGTAGATGAAGCCATGGCCGACGACGCTCCGTTGCTCCATGAAGGAATGATTACCAAGGGCGTCGACCCTGCACCCGAAGAAGCGTCNAACGTCGCCAGCAAAATCCTTCACGAACGCGGGGACCTTGACCAAGGATTCGGCGAAGCCGATGCTGTTGTCGAGCGAGAATTCACCACCAAACCGGTTCACCAGGGATATATAGAGCCTCATGCCGCAGTCGCCGACGCGAACAGTGACGGGAGAGCCCACATATGGTGCTCATCTCAGGGGCACTTCCAAATGAGAGCCTACTCAGCGTCGGTATTGGGAATATCACCGGGAATGCTGAAAGTCACAGCCGCCGAAATCGGCGGCGGGTTTGGAGGTAAAACCGTTATTTACCTCGAACCACTTGCAGTCCGCCTGTCTCAAAGAGCTGGCCGGCCCGTCAAATTAGTGATGGACCGTGACGAGGTCTTCCGAGCAACCGGACCAACATCAGGAACCCGGATCAAAGTCAAAATGGGAGTCGCGAAGGACGGCAAGATAACCGCTGCGGAAGTATGGATGGCCTACGAAGCAGGCGCGTACGCAGGTTCCCCAGTCGGTGCCGCGGGCATGACAGCTATCGCTTGTTACGACATCCCGAATTTCGTAGTCGAAGGCTATGACGTTGTGTGCAATAAGCCGAGAGTTGCCGCATACCGGGCACCAGGTGCACCAATGGCAGCTTTCGCAGTGGAATCGGTGCTTGATGAACTAGCCCGCGACATCGGGATGGACCCAATCGACATTCGGTTAGCAAACGCAGCCGTCGAAGGCACCCAAGCGTCCTACGGACCTAAGTTCCCTCGCATCGGCTTTGTTGAAACCTTAGAAGCGATCAAAGATCACCCCAACTACACCGCAGACCTCGGACCCAACCAGGGTCGTGGAATAGCAGCGGGATTCTGGTTTAACGCCGGCATGATGTCGAGTGCGACGGTCCACATCAACGAAAATGGAACAGCGACCGTAGTGACGGGATCACCTGACATCGGTGGGAGCCGCCAATCGATGGCTTTGATGGCCGCTGAAGAGCTGGGCATTCCGTACGAATCGATAAAGGCTGTAGTCGCTGACACCGAAACAGTNGGCTTCAACGANGTCACCGGNGGTAGCCGNGTGACATTGGCAACCGGAGCNGCCGTAGTTGACGCCTGCCGNCTNATNATCGAAGACCTCCGNGCCCGAGCAGCNAAAACATGGGACGTTGAGCTTGACCAAGTGGAATGGGTTGATGGNCAAGCCCAACANGNTGAAGGTGCNCANCCCCCNCTTTCGNTGAAGGACCTGGCAGCAAAATCTGGTCGAACAGGAGGACCAATATCTGCCAACGCTTCTTTGAACTCACGTGGAGTTGGCGCTGGTTTCTCAACTCAACTCTGCGANGTAGAGGTTGACCCAGAAACCGGAGTGACCAGAGTCGTCCGCTACCTGACAGCGCAAGATGCTGGACGAGCGATAAGCCCCGACTATGTCGAAGGGCAAATGCAAGGTGGCGTAGTCCAAGGAATTGGATGGGCTTTGAGCGAGGAATATATCCATGACAGCGACGGTGTGATGGAAAACCCAGGCTTCCTTGATTACCGCATACCCGTAGCTTCGGATTTGCCGATGATTGATTGCGCCATCGTTGAAGTCCCAAATCCAGCACACCCGTANGGTGTNAGNGGNGTAGGCGAAGTAGGGATNGTTCCNCCGATGGCAGCAGTGGGTAATGCGATCAATGACGCACTCGATGTGCGAATGACCGATCTTCCAATGTCACCGGTCAAAGTTCTTGAAGCGTTAAACGAACAACGCGACTAATAACTCCGATGGCCCAAGTTCATTTCTCAGCTGGTCTCCGCGACCTAACAGGAGGACTGGCTCAGGTTGAGGTTGAAGCGACGACCGTTCGTCGTTTAGTCGTCGCGCTCGAGGAAATGTTTCCCGGTATCGGAGAGCACTTAAACGAAGCGTCGTCAGTGGCGATCGACGGCGAAATTTTCACTGACGCTGATTATGAACCGGTGTCAAACAGCTCCGAAGTTCACTTCCTTGACATTTTCCAAGGTGGGTAACAAAAGCTAATCGGTAAGGGGATTGCCGTAGATTTGTCTGCACCTTCCGATGTGAAAGTGAGCCAAAATGAGCAAACGGTACTTCGTTCAAATTTCGACTGACCCCGACGTGGACCCGCGAAAGTGCGCTGTCGCTCTGGCCTGCGCTGTTCAGGCGATAACCGACGGGCACAGTCTGAATATTTTCTTTGCATCCCACGCCGTGAAACTGCTCCAAAACGAATTCATTGACGGACTAGATGAGCGTGTTTCACAAGAACCCGGTTTCTGCAAGCAGATGATTGAAGCGTTGATGGAGGGTGCAGAAGCGATTTACTGTTCGACCGGCTCGCAGGCTGTGCTTGGTGTCACACCTGACAACGCCCCGGACGTGCTTGTTGATGGCTTAGAACTTGAGTGGAGCGGTCCACCCGGGGTCATAGAGCTAAGTGCTAACGCCGACGTCTCTCTAACTTACTGAAATCGGTCTCGCAACCACATCAACTTCAGAAAAGCAACGATAAGTGTTTGAGAGCTTTGGAGTGTTTAGTTCGCGACATTTGTCGACACCGCGTTAACTGATTTCCTATTCCTTGAGCCGGTCGGGGATGAAACAGAACAGCCATGCGATGACAGAACTACAGATGACTATTGCTATTGCGACTTCATAACCAGAGCTATCAATGACGAACCCGAGGATGGCTGGGCCCGCAAGTGCACCGAACCCAAGAGCTGTGTAGAAGGTACCGATGGAGCCACCCAGATCAGCCACGCCAAACCATGTGGCGAGAACATTGGGAGCAGCGGTAAACCAAACCGCCCAACTGACACCATGCAGCAATGCACTCACCAGGAAGAGGATGTACGAATCTCCTGCAAGGAACCACACCAGAAGACAACCCACTAGAAGCAGTTGCCCGAAACGGTATTGGTGCATTGGGACAAATCGATCATTCAATGCGCTGATCACTAGTCGAGCGACCACCGAGGACGCCCCAATGACTCCGACGAGAGTAGCCGCAGCCGAACCGCTGACCCCTTCGCTAACTGCATGATCGTTGTAAAAAGCTAAAGGGGCATAAAAACCGGAGCCCCCNAGCGCCAATGCCCCATAGAGGACCAAGAACCGCTTCGACCTCAAAATCTTTTTTAGCCCGAGATCGTCGTCTCGTCGTATTTTCGGTGAATCAACTGCAGCAAATGTGCAGATAGTTAGTAGCACTCCGCTGAAAATGGCATAAACGCCGAGCGTTGATCGCCATCCCCACGCATCTATCAAAATTCGTGAAACGATTGGGCCAATAAAGGTTCCCATCCCTACACCTGCCAAGACCANACTGATNGCAGAAGCTTGTCGGTGCTTAAACCAACGGCCGACAGTCCCAATCATTGACGGGTAACAACAGCCGACAGCGCTTCCGACCAGCGGNGCATAACCCAAGTACAAATGCCATAACTCTGAGGCTTGGCTGCTCACGATGAGGCCGAGGGTCATAAANACTGCCCCAGTAGCCACGACGGGTCGGACACCAACGGTGTCACTNATTTTTCCACCTATGGCACCAGCTANATAATAAAANCAGACCGCAGTTGAGAAGATCGGCGCAACTGGGCCTGTNGANGTCTCGAAAGTCTCTGCAATAGGTGTGAGAAAAATACCGAAAGAAAACAACACCCCGAAGTTCACAAAATTGGCAANGAACGCGGCCGATGTAACTGTCCAACTATTGCGACGGTGGCCAGGTGAATGCGTTTCGATTCTCTATTTCTACTGCGAATAGGTGCCGCAGAACACAATTCCGAACAGGTAANGACNCACAAAACCCGCTCAACTCATGGTCAAACCACCAGATACTGACAACGTTTGACCGGTCACGAAAGCAGCCTCGTCAGAGCNAAAATAGANCACCGCNGACGCGACCTCTGTCGGAGTNCCNACCCGCTTCATCGGAACGGCCCTAGCCATAGCCCCAATNATCTTGTCGCCGTCGTCACTCGCGGCNACGATCCCATCTAGGAGTGGCGTGTCAGTAGGACCTGGACACACCACATTTGCNGTCACTCCACTTCTCGCGGCCTCACGAGCAATGGTTTTGGTGAAGGCGATAATCCCACCTTTNGCNCCTGAATACACCGCNTCNAATGATGAACCAACTCGNCCAGCATCTGANGCGATATTGACGATGCGTCCCCAACCAGCCTCANCCATCGCTGGGAGACACGCNTGAACGGTTCGCAAAACGCCTTTGTAATTGATTTCAATNACNCGATCCCAAAATGATTCGTCGGTTGACAAAAACGGCATTAGCTCGTCCCAACCNGCNCAATTCACNAGAACTTCGACTGGCCCCAGTTCGTCAANTGTCTGNAAAACACCGGCTTGNACAGCNTCAGTNTCNGANACGTCCATGTGCACAGCGACGGCGTGACCANCCGTCTGAGANATCATNGAGGCTGTCTCTTGAGCTCCGTCAAGATTTAANTCTGCGACTGCCACTTGTCGNCCNGCGGCTGCCAAACCGACACAAATTTCTCTGCCNATTCCGCTACCNCCACCGGTCACGAGTGCAACTCGTCCGCTCATCGTTCAACNCCTCGTTGCCCGGGCAACTTCGCCCCATTTGTCTATTGACTCAGGATCTTTGCGCATGTGTTCCTCCGTCAGATACATCACCACCCGAGACGCGGTGCTCGCATATCGGTCCTTTAAGCGATCGGCCATTTCATCCCACGGTGATACCAACGCGAAGTGGTCCAGCATTTCNTCAGAAATCGTGTCNGCCATGCCCTGCAGATCACCGGCCTTCATTTTGTCCCCTAACGCTTTTGTAATCCCATCGAAGCCCAAGTCCTCGAACTGAAACGCATAATTCGGAGTAGTTCCATAAAAAGCTATTTGGGTTTTTGCCCGGTGCACCCATGGCGCCCGNTCCTCNGGACTGTCACCNGCAACGGCGAACACAGGGACAATTAAGTCGATCTCAGANGGNTCGCGNCCNGCTATCTCGGCGCCCTGGGTGACTTCGGGGAGCAACCGGTTTTGGATGTANTGCATNGAGTGCATCGGGTGGACNTGNACTCCATCGGCNACTTGGCCCGCAACNCNGTTCATNAGGGGCCCCACAGAGGAGATATCGATCTTGATATCGCCGAAGTCGTGGGATCNGGGTTTCCACGCATCTGGCAAAAGNGAGAGATTATAAAATTCGCCCTCNTGGCTTAANNTTTCCTCGCCGCGAAAAGCCCGCAGGCAGGCTTTGACAGCCAATACGTAATCAAGCAAACGACGAGCTGGACGATCNAANTCNGCCGAATATCGNCGAACAACATGACCCTTAACNTGGCTCCCTAAGCCCAATCGGAACTTGCCATTAGTTTCTCCAGCCAACTCCCANGCAACCTGTGCNGACACCATNGGGCTTCTCGGGAAAGCAACTGCGATACCAGTTGTGAATGTCAACGATGGTGCAGCCATCGCNGCTGCAGCAATTTGCATCCACGGCACNTGGCCCGTCTCGGTATAGAGCATCCCTGAAAATCCCTGGTCTTCAACACNGCGAGCTAAATCTCCCGCAGTGGCCCAGGTAGATGAACCTGTCATCAAATCGAATTCCACGTCGTTACCTCTCTGTCNNCCCCTATTTGAGNCGAAATCCAGNCGCTCGGCCAATGCAGTTNGATCGCCTCTAAAGTTGCAGGNTATGAGTAATGACTGGTTACTAATGGGAGATGTCCCGAAACGAGCCGCACGTCTATGGAAAGACGACCTCGCACTCGTTTTTAAAGGAGACCGTTGGACACATGGTGAGTTCGCATCCGATGTGGACAAAGTGGCGAAAGGTCTTATTTCTATAGGCGTNAAACGGGGNGATCACGTCGCGGTTTGGATGACCAATCGCCCGGAATGGTTGCATCTCATGTACGCAATTCCTCAAGTAGGTGGATGCATTGTCCCGTTGAACACCCGATACCGAACAGATGATGTCGCNTATACCGTTGTGCANTCCNAGAGCAAGTTCCTGATAGCTCTCGACCAGTCGGGNCCAATTAACTACGGCCANATGTTGGTTGAAGCCGGNNAACAACTGGACGNAGGTGGCCANCTCCAAACCATTGTGATGCTTGGAGAACAACTTTCNGACAGCGTCAATTGGGAAACCATGCTCGAACAAGGCGACANCGTCACAGCAGAAGAGTTAGAAGCGCNNTCNTCGCAAGTCNACGTTCAAGATCGAATGATGCTNGCATACACATCAGGGACNACNGGGCATCCCAAGGGAGTNGTCCACTGCCANAAACCNATNCGGAACACCTATGANAGAGCAATGCTGCTNGGACATAACCGGAACGATGTCCACATGAGNTACCTNCCGCTNTTCCANGCCTATGGATTTAGCGAAGTNGCAATGATGGTTGGCNTAAGCGGAGGNAGNCAGGTCTTGTTTGATGTCTTTGACCCCGANGAAGTNTTAGATGCAGTAGAGGCCGAACGGGGGACGGTGTTACACGGGTTTGATAGCCACTGGGCTGANCTCATNCGCNNNCAANANCAANNTNAACGNGANGTNTCNTCNNTGCGTGTAGGNACNCTNCCAGCNGGAATGGAATCCACNATTCCTNTNGCNCGCCAAGNCCANGANNTTTTCTGCCCCACCACNAGCGGCTTCGGAATGAGCGAAACCTGGGCGTTTATTGCTTCAAGTCACGTAACCGACTCCTTGGAACAGCGAACCGAAGCGTCCGGGTACCCCATGTATGGAATCGAATTCCAGGTACGAGATCTTGATACTGGAGAAATTTTGCCGGTCAACGAAACAGGTGCCTTGTACGTAAAGGGTTACACCGTTACGAGCGGCTATTGGGACAAACCAGAGGCAACAGCCGAAGTTCTCGATGGTGACGGATGGCTAGACACTGGTGACGTTGCATTATTGCGACCAGATGGCCATGTCGTGTTCATCGGCCGCCATAAAGACATGTTGAAAGTAGGTGGTGAAAACGTGTCACCCGCCGAAGTCGAGGGATACCTCCTCGAAGTTGACGGTGTCGAGGAGATAGCTGTTGTCGGATACCCAGATGAACGACTGGTTGAAGTGCCAGTGGCATTCGTTGTGAGATCAAATGACGTAACAGCAGACGAGTTACTGGAAAGATGCCAAGGCAAAATCGCGAGCTTCAAGATTCCCCGACACGTCGTCTTCATCGACGAAATGCCGGCAACCCCATCAGGGAAAATACGAAAAATAGAACTCAGAGAATGGGCCCTAACCCAAATCCAGTGATCCCTTAGAGAGATCAAAGGATTTAAGGCTCGTTGGCCTAGACGGGACCACCAAGGGTGTGGACGGTTGCTTCGCCAGAGGAAACCTCAGCCTCACGGTTGCGGACCTCGGCTCGAGCTACTACATGGTGATGCACTTCGTCAGGTCCATCTGCAAGTCGAAGAGTTCTTTGTGCGTGCCACATGTCCGTAAGCGGGAACCATTGAGAAACACCAGCTGCGCCATGCATTTGGATTGCTTCGTTAATGATGTCACAGCACTTCTCAGGGACCATTGCCTTTACGGCGCTCACCCAAACACGGGCCTCAGCGTTGCCGAGAGTATCCATAGCCTGCGCTGCTCTCAGCACCATTAACCGCATCGCTTCTACTTCGATACGGGCCCGAGATATCACTTCCATGTTCTTACCGAGGTTGACAAGTTTTTTCCCGAAACCTTCCCGGGAAGTACCTCGATCAACCATCATTTCGATCGCTTTTTCTGCGGAGCCAATAGATCGCATGCAGTGATGGATGCGACCGGGGCCGAGCCGAAGTTGGCTGATTTCGAAGCCGCGACCCTCGCCTAACAAGACATTTTCACGGGGCACCCGTACGTCTTCGAGCTTGATGTGCATATGACCATGTGGCGCATCATCGTTCCCAAAAACGTGCATCGGGCCGACAATATTGACGCCTTCAGTGCCGAGAGGTATAAGAATCTGAGACTGCTGTTTGTAAGTATCGGCGTCTGCGTTCGTGCGAACCATCGTGATCATGATCTTGCACCGGGGATCACCAGCCCCTGAGATATAGAACTTCTCGCCGTTGATGACCCATTCATCTCCGTCCAGGACCGCTTCAGTTTCAATCTGCTTTGCGTCAGAACTCATGATTCTCGGCTCCGTCATGCAGTATGCGGAACGGATTTGGCCGTTCAATAATGGCTCAAGCCACTCAGCTTTTTGCTCTGCTGTGCCAGTTCGTTCTAACACCTCCATATTCCCAGTGTCTGGGGCTGAGCAGTTCAAACACTCAGAAGCTAGACGGTTCTTCCCGAGTTCATTAGCGATATAGGCATAGTCAAGGTTCGATAACCCTTCACCTGTTTCGGCATCAGGAAGAAAGAAGTTCCACAATCCTTGGGCGCGAGCTTTTTCTTTAGCCCCATCAAGAAGCTCCAATTGTCCTTCGCCATAGCCCCATCGTTCGGCACGATTTTCTCCGAGGCGGTGATACTCCTCGGTAATTGGGTCCACTTCCTCCCGAATAAAAATTTTCACAGCCTCGTACAACGGACGAACCTTCTCTGACATTCTCAGATCCAAGTCGTCCATGCTTGCTGACTTCAGTGCGCCACCAACCACGGGGTGCCCCTTTCGTATGTTGC
>PAVP01000008.1 GCA_002713975.1 Acidimicrobiaceae bacterium
GCATTAGTCGCTGAAAGATCTTCATCTCTCCCACCACACCTTTCGTTTCTTTGAGATCTGGACACCCTAGCCAGAACCCCTTAACTGTTACCAAATGTCAAAAACCGGAGNCATCNACNTTNTCTTAGAANGCCTATNNCCTNNCNAANGCCAGCTTAAATAAATACCGTCGTTTTGGATCAACGCCGANCNANNTCACCGGTCNANGNAACTCCNCCGAAGACCAGCGNCNNTNGTTGGTGAGCCTGTTTGGTTTAGATGGCGATGTCNTANAGCGTGTAGTCGCTCAGCACGCTCGCAATGGTCTCAGGTCCNTAGCGNTACTCGTCTTCGACCTCGGCGAAGGGTGCGTACCGGTAGCGCCGCTCGTCAGGACGCGCTTGATGTCGGGCGTCCAATGCCACTTGCACTACCGCTGAGCGACGACGAATGTGCTCCGCGTCGTAGACCTTTTCTCCGCCCTTTTTTTCATCGAGTGTGATGTTGAGCCCACCCGAAACACCCAGCACTGACGAGTGGGGATAGAAGCCGAAAGTGATGGATACGCGCGGGTCCGGCGAGGTATTGGCAAACGAGCCGTGCAGCATCTGTCGGCTGACGATGGTCACATCGCCCGCGTCGGCCACTAGTGGGATCGCATTGGGTAGGCGCTCGCCGCCTTCGTTCGCTGCCACGAGGGCTCGAATATCGATGCGGCCCTCAGTGTGGCTCCCGGGCACAATCCACAAGGCATTAGCGGGGGTAGTGGGATACAGCTGCACTTGGAAGTTGAAACCGTGGATACCTGGATGCCAGTTGGGGTTATCCCAGTGGGTTGCGCCATCCTGATGCCATGCAACCGACCCACCCATTCCGGGCTTCTTCACGAAGATGGAGTCGTTGTAGGGCACGAAGTCCGGTCCGTTGATGGCCTCAGCGATACTTAAGAGGTCCGGGTGCCCATACAGGCGAAGGGCCGCAGGCATCGACGTGCACATCTGCAGGAGCAGATGAACCACATGGTCAGGAGCGTTGTCATCGGGGGTAGGTTCAGTCATTTTGACCGGATGGCGGCCGCTCAAGAGTTTGGTGCCACCCCAAGGATCAGACAACGGTTTGATGAAAATGTACGGACTGATCGGGTAGTCGAGCCCGAGTGCGGGGCGGCCTTGCGCGTCGGTGTCGGAGTCGGGGGGAGACGGGGCGCGCTCGATGGTGTCCTCGACGGCGCTGCGTAGTTCGGTGACTTCGTCGTGATCGATAACGCCCTCGAAAATGTAGAAGCCGTTGGTCGCGAACTCGGCGAGGATGTCCGGGTGTAGGTTGCCCTCCGCGTCGAAGCGCACCGGCCCGCGGCTACCGAGCGCGACAGCAGCATCGCTGCGCTCGGCTAAGTAGTTCGCCATCGCAGCGGCATGATCGCCTGCCGAGAGTTCGGTGAGTGCCATATCTTCCCCCCTGGTGTCCCTGTCCCCCATTCTATTGAGTTTGGGAACACCAGTGAGAGCCAAATCTAACGACCGTTGCATCTCCACTGGGCAAAGGTCAGTAGACCATGCAAAGATTCAGCCATGAGCGACCCAGTTATCGTCACCGAAGACCTTGGCAGAGTACGAGTGATCACCATCAATCGTCCTCAAGCCTTAAATTCCATGAACAACGCCGTATTCGCAGGAATTCGAGACGCTCTCGCAGAGGCCGAGGTGGACTCCGGAGTTGCGGTCGCTGTTATAACAGGGGAAGGACGAGCATTTTCAGCAGGTCAAGATCTTCAGGAAATGCAAGATGGTCTATCTGGAGATGGAGGAGACCATCAGTTCCCAGCAATGTTGAAGCAGTTAACCGAGTTTAAGAAGCCTCTGATCGCCGCTGTGAACGGTCTTGGTGTCGGGATTGGAATGACATTTCTGGCCCATTGTGACCTCGTTCTGATGTCAACTGCCGCTCGACTCCGTACCCCATTCCCTCAGCTCGGGTTGGCTCCAGAAGCCGGCAGCAGTTACACATTTGCCACCCGAATGGGTTGGCAAAACGCGGCTTACGTTCTCATGTCTGGGCGCTGGTTTTCGGCGGAGGAATGCCTTGAAATGGGCCTTGTTTGGAAAGTCTGCGAACCAGAAAGTCTGATGTCAGACGCGATAGCTGTAGCAGGTGAGCTGGCTGCGAATCCCATACCTTCCCTAGTTGCAACAAAAGAGTTACTGATGGGAGCTGGCCGACCTGATGAAGCTTGGGCCGCTCACAAACGCGAGAACGGTGCTTATGCGACGCTCATGGGCGCACCTGCAAATACTGAAGCCGTGGCGGCATTCGTAGAGAAGCGAGATCCAGACTTTTCTTCTATCCCTGGGATTTAATTCGCTACTGGGAGTCCCGGGACCATCTGGGTGGGCGACTGCTAATAATCGCTTCTGTTTCTAGGTCATCTAGTTGAGACGCACTCAACCCGAGTATTTCGTTCAAGACTTCACGGTTGTCTTGTCCTCGATAACCAACTCGAGGTTTCACACCAGCTTCAACACCACGAAACCGCCACGGTGACTGAGGGACGGTGATCATTTCTCCCCTCCCGGTATCGATATCAACGAAAGCTTCTCTTTCTTTCGCCCATTCAGTCGACGCTAATTCTGGGACGGACCGCACTTCAGCGGCAATCACTCCTCGCGGACCGATGGCTGCTTCGACCGCAGCGGCGTCATCAAAGGTTGCGACGAACTCAGCAAGAATTTCCGTTAAGGCTTCACGGTTCGCTACCCGGTCTTCAATGACTGCAAAACGAGGGTCTTGTGCAAGGTCAGGCCTATTCAACGCTTCCACGAGGTATCGAAAGCCGTCATTTGTGGTGATGTCAGTCGTGATACTCACATAACGACCGTTCGCCATACGAAGTACTGGCGACCAATTTTGGCCACCCTTGAACCCGACCATCGGGTCCTGTCCCGACATTTCAATGGCTGCAAGGTCATTCACCATCAAGGTGCTCTCAGCCATCGACACTTCAACTTTTTGTCCTTCACCAGTGCGATCCCTCAGATGAAGCGCTGCCAACACAGCTCCTAACGCGTGCAGGCCAGTGCAGGTATCGGAGTGCGACATGGGATCATTTCGCGGTTCTTCTTTGCGTCGCCGCGCCACCATCTCTGTAACACCCGCCTCTGCGTGAATTGCCGAGGCAAATGCTCCTTGATCTGAGCGCGAGTTGTCGTGTCCCCAACCACTTACCGAAGCCATGACGATCTTCGGGTTAACGGCCCGTAATTGATCAAAATCGATACCTAATCGGTCCATAACGCCGGGCCTGTAATTCTCCAACACGATGTCGGCNTGTTGAACAAGNTGAAGGAAAAGTTCTCGACCNGGNTCGGAATACAGATCAACTGAAATGCATTCTTTGCCTGCGTTGTATTGAACGAAGTAAGGCGACAAACCATCGACGCGTGGCACAAGCAAGCGGGTTAAATCGCCGTCGGGCGGTTCAACTTTGATGACGCGGGCTCCAAGATCACTTAGGAGTCGCCCGCAAATTGGCCCTGCTAACGCTCTGGTCAAATCCAGCACCATCAAATCCGAAAGCGGCTTTTCCATAGGTGCGAAAGCTAGCGTCCCAAGGGGTGGCCGTGCTTGGTGTTAGCCATGCACGAACCGTTGTCCTGAACGGTCGAAAGGGTCCGACCCGAGATTCAGAAACTCCGCTCTCAGCTGGTCCCAAAGTTTCAGCCGCTCCCAATTAGGTGAGCATGGCATTTCGTCNTGGTCAAGGAACGGGTTCGGNAANAGGACAGTCATGAGCTGNTCGTCCGCCCCGTTANAAAACCTGAGCCCCCANGACACGGGCGCNTCTTCTCTNAGTACCCGGTATAACTCGGCNCGCTGACACGGNCGGNTCGCTGCCACCTCNGGCTCAGTGGGGTTCGAAGGGTCACCTATTGTCGNTCCAATACATATGTGCATNTGCCANTGATCGAAATCGATCGTNGCGTAACCATCCANCACNGTGATNCGCGGAGCNCAAGGTGCTTTGATTTCATAGGCCGCTCCCTGCACGATCGGCCCNAANTGCACCATCTCCCAGTTTNCNAACACTTTCTCNAACANACGAAGAAGAGTGTCTTGGTCAGTCGACAGAGGNAAACTTTCGACNAGTCCGTTTCCNGGTTCGTCTGCTATCTGGCTGACGGACTTCATCAAGGATTAGACCTTGATCCCATACAANTCGGCAGCGTTGTCTTGAAGNATTTTCTTCTGCACCTCGGGAGCCATTTGGCCGATCGCNTCTCTGACACGCTCAACGCTNTGTGGATACAAGCANGTCGGATGTGGAATNTCCGTCTCGAACATGATCCTGTCCGGCCCTATGTGCTCTACCGCAGGGGCCAGGGTTTTGGATTCGAACCAAAAACACCCGTAGAACTGGCGTCTGAAGTATTCGGAGGGCTTCATCGACAGGTGAGCCAAATGTTCCGGTGCTGTTTCGCCGCACTGGTAATCAAGTGCATCTAACAAAAACGGAATCCATCCAACACCTGACTCGACTGAAACGAAGTTCAGGTTGGGGTATCGCTCCGGCACATCGCTCACGAGGAGATTCACCATCCAGCGCAACTGACCAAGAAAAATTGCTGCGCCACCGAGGCTTATTTTGACGTCACCNGGCCAAGTGTCGTATGGAACNGATCCGGACCAGTTGATATCACCCTCAGAAGCTCCGATATGGAAATTAATTGGCATCTCCAGGGCTTCGCAGATTTCCCAAAATGGACGCCATTCGGGTTGAGCGAAATTGGGCATGCCTGAGTCGTGAGGNTTNGANCACATCACGATTCCTTTGGCNCCGTTTTTTTGCATTCGGTCAACTTCGGCGACACAAGCTTCAATATCCCACCAGGGAACGAGAGCCATNGGAAGAATCCGNCCGCCNGAACGCTGCTGTAGATCGCTCATCCAGTCGTTGTAAATCTCGACACAAGCAATCCGTAATCCTTCATCTTCAACACGAAGAAAATTTTGGTTTCCGAATCCACCAACATTTGGATAGACAATCCCGTGGCTGATGCCCATCTGGTCCATTAAGTCCAGACGCGCGTCGCAGTCGTAACTGGCGGCGTGGACCATGTCGATGTCGGCTTTGAGGAACCGCAGTCCGAGCATCTTTTCGCCGTCCGGCATGATTGCGCTGACCGCTGAATCGCCTGCTATCGGTATGTCACCATTGACAACCCATTTTCGACGGCCGTTGTGTTCNTTTATCTGAGGCACCAGGGCTTTGTATTTTGCTGGCGCCAAACTGGTCCACAAATCATGTGGTTCTGACCAGTGGGTATCAGAATCGATGATGCTGATCCCTGGAAAAATCTCGCTTAGTGCCGACATTGCCTTCGCCCCTCGTTGTCCAGCCCCTCCCAAAGCACTCTAGTTTCTCGCGACCAATCAGACCGGTTCGAGCTCAAACACCGTTGGTCGCCGGGGTGTCGTTCCATTACCAATTGCCATTTCAGCTTCAGGGGGCGGGGTCGGTTGACCAGCCGCGAAGTCAACAGGTTTGGTTGATGCTGTGAGTAAAACGACGGCTCCAAGCGATGCCATTACAAACACCGCCCCTACAGGCACGATTCGGAGGGTCGACAGATCGGCTAGGAACCCTACGATCGGCGGTCCTACCAGGCTGCCAAAGCCCGAGTAGAAGAAAAGCATTCCTGTAACCGCGCCGATACCCACTAAACCGAAATAGAAGGCAACAACGTCACCAGCCAAGGCAACAAAGCCGCCATACGTCAATCCGAGCAGGGCCGCAAAAATCACGAGCAGGTAGTAACGACCATTCGCGATGATCCAGAAAAAGTATGCGACTGGTTGTGCCATGAGTGCTATCTGCAGCAGCCGCACAGACCCNAGTTTNCCTGCGACTGCAGTNAGTAGNAGCCTGCCCAAAATACTTGATGCACCCACGACACTCATCAACAAAGCGGCCTTTGAAGGTGTGATGCCATCGTCCTCGGCNAATTTGATGACNAANGCGAAGGAACCCATCAACGCCATCGACATGAGNCCAAATGCAANNGAAATNGTTTTGAATTCTCTGGTCCGCATGACGTTTCGGACATGTCCTCCGGCNANTCCCGGGGCCTGNGATGGTGACCGTCGGACCATGACCANGCCAATTAAAAAGCCAACAGCNGATATCACNGCCAGTATCCGGTAGCTATTGCGCCAACCCTCNGNANCGATGATCGCCTNAGCAAACGGGACNAACAAAAGTGTNCCGAANCCCGANCCAGTANCNGCGACTCCTTGNGCCAGGGCCCTGTATTTCACAAAGAAGGTTGCGACGGTTGAAAACAATGGCGAGCAGAAAATCCCTCCACCAAGTCCGCATCCGATTCCGTACACGATGTAGCCCTGCCATATCGCTGTCACNAATGAGGTAGCTACCAGACCGGCGCAAAACATNGCTCCNCCAACNGCTAGCAACGGGCGCGGNCCGTAACGGTCNGCCCANCGNCCCGATATTGCTCCCATTCCGAAGAACAGGAACATNGANAGACCNAACACAATAGAGGTGGGTCCAAGTTTTGTATTGAACTCTTTCCCCATCGAACTTACAAAGGCACCGAAGGTGTANAGAACGCCNAAGGCAACTCCNTTAGCTATGGANGCGCCGACGGCNACGGCCCANGCTCGTGGGGTGTCAAANTGATCCGTCGCNTCAGTCATGTNCGTCGCCATCGTATGGCAGCTATTAGGTTTCGTCGCTTCAAATCGACTCTTAGGTGCGGTCCAAGNNGTGTGGTAGCAAGCAACGCTCTCCCCTAACGTGGGCTGTCACCCNCATGTTCANNGAGTAAGGAGATCCGATGGAGGAACCNCAAGGGCTATTGAAGATCAACTCGGTTGGATCTNTGGGACCNGGCGACCGACTTTTAGTTCTGCTCCANGGATTTGGTGCNGATGAAAANGANTTGGCGCCNCTNGTGCAACACATTGATCCCGACGGNCGNTTCACNTCAGTNTGTTTTCGNGCTCCGATNGACTTGGTGCCGTTTGGTGCTGCTTGGTATGAACGAGATGATGATGGGAANGTTGACGCNGAAACCTTCAAGTCNTCNGTCCGGTCGATCGACCACACAATCGANGCAGTGTGTGNCGCCGGNAATTTTGTTCGNTCAGAGGTNGTNCTCATCGGTTTCTCNCAAGGGTGCGCTATGNCCCTGGCTGTANGCCTTTGGGAAGAGANCNNGATTGCGCCTTCAGCTATNGCNTGTCTTTCAGGGATGCTCCAGAACATCCCTGATTTTGACTACAACCTGTCGGCAGTTTCGGACATTCTGATACAACATGGCACCCTCGACCCGATGGTTGACATTGAACGTGGTCGCCGTATTCGTGATGTATTAACAGAAGCTGGTCATGAACCTCATTACGCTGAGTACCCGATGGGTCACGAAATATCGAATGCTTCATTGTTTGATCTGAGGGACTGGTTGTCGACGATATAAATCAGAACGCCTTCAGATCAAAGATCGTCGGCCTACGACTTTCAGGCAATTCTGGTCGTCGATCTAGGCTGGTTACCGCTTCCTCAGATTGTTGACGTTGATAGATGCTTTCTGGTCTGACACGCAGGAATAGTGTCATCAACACCGCTCCGCTCAGAACCGAAATGGTCACAGCTGCTGACGCCCCGACAACTTCGGCGATTTCCCCTACGGCAAGCATGCCGAGCGGCAGTACTCCAATCGCGCTGCTTAGTAATCCCAAAGCGCGGCCTCGACGCTCTTCGGAAACTGCATCCATCACGAGGATCGCTTGCGTTGATCCGAAGAACCCCATGCCTACTGCAGCGAAGGCGAGAAACATCGCTGATGGGAGGTACCAAGGTAAGAGCGCGAACCCGACCATAAAGGTGAAGGCAACATAGGAGCCCACTACATAGATCAGTCCGCGCCGTCGAGGCTTGTAACGAGCCACTCCTAGCGAGCCCACAAACATTCCGATACCCAACATTGCTGCTAGAAGACCTAGGAGCGCGGGGCCGACTCCGAACTTGCCACCTACGACCTGCAGTAAAGGACTTGAAGAGAAAAAGAAAAAGTTGACGAATGCGGTCACACCGAGAATGGACAGAAGACTTTTCTCAGTGCGGAGCATTTTGACGCCTTCTATCAATGCTGATACTCCAGCAGCGGCAGATTGATTGCGCTGTGTAATTGAGGGAACCATGCTGAAAGTTGTCAACGANATGATTTGNAGNGCGCCCATAACCACCAGGGCCCATCCCACACCCGCAGCCTGAATAAGTGACCCGCCAGCTANCGCACCAAACGCCAGCGCTATCGCTGTTCCACTTGACTCCANCGCCAANGCATTATCGATTTTCTCTGGCCCGACAACGTCATAGATGATCACNCGACGTCCGACCATGTCGAAGACCCAGCCAACACCAGTGACGAACAAAACCGGATAGATCATCCAGAGTTGAAGCCTGCCGCTAATTTCAACCCATCCCAAGATCGCCAGTCCGGGGATAGTCACAAAGAATTGTCCNATGACGATGCGTCTNCGATCAAANCGGTCNGATACCCANCCGCCGACCACNCCGCCAAGNAAAAGCGGNGACCAAAGAGCTACNCCGGCNAGNTGAACCATTCGAGCAGATCCCGTNAGNTCNTTNGCTATGAANGGNCCCAGGAAAGNGACCCCCCAACGCGAAAGACTCCACGTCCATCCGGACGCNAATATCAGCGGGAAGTGACGAACTTTNAGNGCGTCGAAGGTTGTNGTCACCTAGCGGTGCATACCGCCGTCAACAGTGAACTCTTGACCGGAGCAGTAGCTCGAATCGTCNGAAGCTAAGAACAGTGCTACNGCAGCAACTTCTTTNGGTTCAGCTTCNCGTCCCANAGGTATCGCCCGNACCATTCGGTCNTTATCGAACTCTGAGGTCATATCGGTNTTGATTAGTCCNGGATGAATGGAGTTAACCCGCACGTTNTGNCGACCGAGNTCAAGCGCGGCGATTTTACTCATGCCACGAACCGCCCACTTCGTCGCTCCATACGCCATNGACGCAAANGTTGCTTCTANCCCGGCTACNGAGCTGATNTTCACAATTGAACCCGCNCCTTGTTCAATCATCTGCGGNGCGACNGCTCTCATTCCATAGAACACCCCNGTCTGGTTTATNGCGACNGTTTGATCCCAGATTTCATCNCTGGTGTTGACAAGACGAGCGCCTCGAAGAATTCCTGCGTTATTAACCAAAGCATCGATTCGACCGTGGCGAGCTACCACATCNGAAACGACGGCTTCCCAAGCNGCNGCNGATGACACNTCGTGAGACAAGAATTCGATTCCCAGTGTTCCTGCCGTTTTGCCACCTTCNTCTTCGAGAACATCTGTGATGACTACCTGNGCACCTTCGTCCCGAAACATTTCTGCTTCAGCTGCACCNTGGCCNCNAGCACCGCCTGTGATGATTGCTACCTTGCCGTCTAACCGTCCCATCGCTCCCCTATTCAGAAATCGTCTTTGGCAACACTAGCTACGACACGGCTCAGGAATCTCTCTTCTTGCTAGCTCAGTTGCTCTTTAGGTCCCTAGGGTGGAGGTTGTGAATCTCGAAAGTGTCGTAGATGGTCTGCACTCGGTGGGCCCGGCTTGGGAGAAAAAGTCGGCCTTAGCTGATGAGGCTGGCTGCATTGATCCCGAGAACGCCGCCGATATTAAGGCCATCGGAGCTGCCCGTCTTCTCCAACCAACCGACTTTGGTGGAGCGCAATCATCGATCGAGGATCACATGCGAGCTGTTGCGGTAGCTGGCGAATACTGCATGGCAACATCTTGGTGTCTTGCTGTTTGGAGCGCTCATGGTTGGATGCTTGCCCAAATGCCCACCGAAGGCCGGCATGAAATCTGGTCCGACCCGACAAATCTCATCAGCGCGTCCATCGTACCTAAGACACAATTCCGACAAGAAGGAACTGATGTCATTGTGTCCGGCCGGTTTGGCTTCGGCTCCGGCTGCGATCACGCCCCTTGGTTGAGTGTCGGTGGGTTACTGCCAGGAGATCAACCCACTCCGGTAATTTGCGCATTACCCGCGGAAGACGTGATCATCGATCACAACTCCTGGAATGTGGTCGGACTTCGCGGCACGGGAAGCAAAGATCTGGTCGTAGCTGACGAGGTAGCAGTCCCTGCACATCGTGTGTTACATGTGACCGAAACCACGGCACGTCAGGCACCTGGCCAACTGCACTACGGCGGCCCTTTGTACACATGCCCATGGAGAACTACCGCGATTCTCGTACTCGCCGCGCCCGTAATTGGTGCTGCAAAAGCAGCTGTTCGTCGATTCCAGGAACGTATTGACGATCATTTTCTCGTTGCCCTTTCCAGTGTTCAGAGAAATGACCCCGCCGCCGGCTATCGACTCGCCGAATCGACTGCAGAAATTCAGGCCGCAGAGTTACTGATATACGACGCTGCTGCTCGATTAGACCACCTGGGTGGCGTCGACGAGGTAGACCCGGTACTCAATGCGTCAATAATTCGCGACTGCGGCTGGGGAGTAAGAGCCTTAGCCAACGCCGTCGACCGCCTGTACGAAGCAAGCGGAGCGAACGCCATGAGAGCCGACGAGCCCATCCAGCGTCTCTGGCGNGATGTGAATGCTGCCCGCTCCCANGCAATCTTGACCTGGGACCATGCNGCGAATATGTACAGCAGNGCNCTTCTNGATTCGATTTAGTCGTCCAAATTNGGAAGCACTTCATCGCGAATTAGTGCNTCAGACTCAGCGGCNGTTTCACGATTAGTCCCCATGGTGGCNCCGACGAATATCAGNTTGTCCAAACCCAATCGACTGAGCGCCNCAATTCGATCNATGCAAGTCTCGGGAGCCCCAACTATCGCGTAACTNTCAACNAACTCNGGNGTCAATACCGACGCNTGTTGGCTGTCNGCGCGNGTGTGACTGTTCATGTCGTAGTTGTCATGCAGGTCGTTCATGACTTTGCGTTGCGCATCNGAGACGGGACCTACCACCTCNCCGTGCATNACCGAGAATCGAGCGAATGTCGACAGCCCTCCGCGGACAAGATCTCGAGCNCGTTCNAGATCTGTGTGACAGACCACGTTGACGTACGCACCGTATTGCAGGTCGTCGGGATCGAGGCCTGCTTGGCTCCGAGCATCGCGGGCTGTTTCCATTCCCCAACTGATTCGTTCCGGGTCAGCTCCCAATGCAAACATGATCCGTTCGGCGTGCCTTGCGGCTGCCCCAATTACTCTGGGACCGGTCGCCGATACCTCCACAGGTACCTTCCCCACGGAGCCCGGCAGCCAAGCGATTTTGCTAGTGCCNGCCGTATCGGCTAATTCCAGTTCGTCAACAGGAGGAGCTAACGCTTCTCCAAAATTTAAACTCTCAAACGGTATTTCCTCACCGCGAAGATAGGTCTGCAAGGCCGACAGGTACCGTTCGAAATCTTTAACTCGAGCGGGCGCCCTTCCTAAATGCGCAAGTGCTGAGTCTCCACGACCGATCCCTAGTTGCACCCGATCNGGGGCGAGCCGATTCACACTGGCNGCAGCTCCCGCAGTAACTGCGGGNTGCCGTGTCACCGGATTAGTTACCCCCGAACTGACTTGCAAGACTTCNGTCGCCTGAACCGCTGTAGTCATAGCGACATAAACATCACCAGACAGATTCTGAGAATCGACGAANGAAACACCATCGAATCCTTGCTCTTCAAGTTGAAGCGCCGTCCGACTCGANTCGGGNCGGGCNACCATCTGTTGAAAAATTCTTGCCATACGCCGACCGTAGCCTNNCNGACATGTGAGATGTCGTCCGATCCGTCTGTGGATTGGACTCGAAGNGGCTNGCGCNCNGCGGACTACGCTCTTTGCGTGGTCACNGCCCCAAACTGTNACAAAGGTGACCTTNTCNATACGAAAGAAGTACTTCGATGAAGATCGGTTTGTTCACCCCGTTACGTTCACCAGTCGCAACCCCAGAATTCTTGCGGAATTTTGGGCAAAAGGCCGAAGAGATAGGTGTNCATTCATTNTGGCTTGGTGAGCANGTCGTNATATTNGACCAATACGAGTCTCAATATCCGGGTTCCTCTGANGGCGTATTCAGATTTCCTGANGGNTCTGGGCTNATGGANATGGTCAGCAGNATCGGCTTCTTAGCGGCCTGCACNTCAACTCTNCGNTTGGGAACAGGAATCTGCATCCTCCCCCAAAACAACCCCGTCTATGCGGCGAAGGAATANGCCACTCTCGACTTCTTATCGAATGGTCGTCTCGATTTCGGNGTCGGCGTCGGCTGGAGCTGGGAGGAGTTCGAGGCATGCGGGGCCCCTTGGCCGAACCGAGGGAAGCGGTGTGATGAATACCTCGAAGTCATCAATACCTTATGGAACGACGAACTGAGTTCGTTCTCGGGCGACATGTATGACCTACCCGAATGTCGCATGCATCCNAAACCTGTCCAAGAAGGTGGCATCCCGATCTGCATCGGAGGACATTCCGACGCGGCTCTTCGCCGCACAGCTCGCTACGGGCAGGGCTGGTATGGCATCAATCTGTCTCCCCAGGAGAGCAGCCAGATGGTCTCGANATTGGCGACCTTTCTNGAGGCNGAAGGTCGTTCGATTGATGAGNTTGAAATCCACGTCGGCGCTGTAAACGACCAAATGGACGCATCAATGGTCGAAGCCTATGCAGAAGCNGGNGTAACTCAGTTACTGATTCCGTTCTTACGGCAGGGNAACAAACACCTTGATGCAAATCTCGAAACCATCGCNCCATTCATAGANGTTTCTCGAAGCATCANTTANATTCTTGATTCTTTTGATCATCTAGATCCTCGGCGGCTTCGAGTTCGCGGGCTGTCATATCCCGTGCCGCAGTTTCAACTGGCTTTACTTCCGGCAATTCGTCACCGGATACACCTAGCTCACTGAAGCGCCGAAGGGTTGGAAGCACNCTGCTTTCCACGCTGCCCACCATTTCGTTGTATGCCTTCGTTGCCATTTCCAATCCACGACCTGTCTTGGCCATTGCCGTNAACGTCGTCCCGACACGATGGTGTAGTTCGCGACCATGCTCTTCCACNTTTTTGGCNTTTTCNGCCAATTGAGTTGTTTGCCAACCACGCGCAATCGTCANGAGNAGTGCCATCANACTCATCGGAGATGCAATNACGACTCGTTGACGCATCGCTTCGTCTACTAGNCCAGGNTCAGCTCTCAAGGCATCAGCCAANAAGGACTCTCCTGGAACAAACATCACNACAAAGTCCGGTGCGTCNTCGAAAAGCGCCCAGTACCGCTTATCAGCAAGTGCTTTNACGTGAGCCTGCACGGCTTTGACATGNCCCTTTAGTTCNGCTTCCCTGGCTGCGGCGTCATCGAGTTCTTGCATTCGTAGATAAGCAGATANNGGAACTTTGGAATCGACGACCAGAAAAGCCCCATTNGGAAGCCTTACTGTCAAGTCNGGNCGCANCACACCATCGTCATTTGNTGCTGAAACCTGTTCNGAGAAGTCNCAAAACGAGGCCATACCCGAGAGGTCGATAATGTTCCGTAACTGATTTTCTCCCCACGCACCTCGGGCAGACGGAGACTTCAAAGCACCGGCAAGCGCTCCGGTTCGAGTGTTCAATTCACTGATTTGATGCATCAAGTTTTCGTTCAAAGCATCAAAAGAGCCCTTGTTCTTCTCATAACTGGATTTCAAATCACCCACCGAAGTCTTCAGTT
Organism: Acidimicrobiaceae bacterium; assembly: GCA_002713975.1. Lineage (GTDB taxonomy): Bacteria > Actinomycetota > Acidimicrobiia > Acidimicrobiales > Poriferisodalaceae > MedAcidi-G3. Next base: position 13,755 of record PAVP01000008.1, read on the forward strand.
GGTCCATTTGTTCCGCTACGGGCTGTAGAAGACTTTTCGTCTGCTCTTCTAACGTTCGGGTTCGTTCGTCGATCAGTTGGCCTGCCAGTTCATTGTTGGTTCTGAGCGCTGACTGCGCGGCCTTACTGACTTGAGCATCAACTGCCTCTTTAACAGCAGTTACTAATCCCTCGGTGTCTAGCCGCAGGTCAGGTTGCGAACTATCGGGCTTGACCGACCGAAGCCGAAGTTGACTGAAGAGATAACCGACGAAGACAGCAAGGAGGACCACCACTGCAACAAGAATGGAGTTCATGACCTACATGTTGACATTAAGGAGGGACATCAAGCATTGATCTGTCAATCAATTATTCCTGCCTGTCGCAGCAGGTCTAGCTGCTCTTTCGTAACCCCAACTTCAGCCAAAATTTCGTCGGTGTGCTGATTTGGGGAGGGAGCGCCATGTCGCACGCTTACCGGGGTTCGACTGAACTTCGCTGCGGGGCCGGTTAACGGGGCCGAAGACCCATCGATCAACTCGGTGTGTTGCAATAAGTCTCGGTCAAGCACATGTTGGTCTTGGGCTGCATCAGCGAAGCTGTTCACCACAGAGATAACAATTCCGGCGGCATCGATCGTAGAGACGACCTCTTCTTGTGGGCGGTCCCGGCACCAATCAGCCACCAGCGAATCAACTTCATCCCTGTGAGCTACCCGGTCCTCATTGGTCAGGTATCGAGGGTCTCGGCCTAACTCCGGACATCCGAGTGCTTCGGTAAGTCTCACCCAGTGAGAGTCGAGTATCAGAGCCAAAAAGACATGGCCATCGGCACATTGATAGCAATTCGTCGGCGCACAAACTCTGACTTCACTTCCCCACCTTTCGAGTGCATCGCCTGTCGCTCCCAATGTGAGGTACCCGTTTGATTGGTAGATGATCGAATCTAAGAGGGAGACATCAACGTGCTGGCCCTCTCCCGTAGCGTCTCGATGTCGCAGCGCTGCGAGAGCAGCCAAAGCGCCGTGTAGACCCGCAAGATCATCGGCTAAGAAGGTTGGAGCTTTGGNCGGCGGACCATCTTTNGANCCGTTTAACGCCATCCANCCGCTATGGGCGAGAGCACCNGGATCGTATCCCGGGCGTTGAGATTCAGGCCCGAATTGCCCCCAACCACTTACCGATAGGTACACGATGTCCGGTTTTACCTTCCGGCAGTCGTCGTAGCCAACTCCCCATCCCGCAAGCGTCCCGGGCTTAAAGTTCTCGATGACCATGTCAGCAGAGGCGACAAGGGTCAAGAAGGTTTCTGCACCTGCGGGTTCTCGAAGGTCAATCGCCACGCTTCGTTTGTTNCGATTCACTGTCTCTTCGCCAAATGAACGTGATGTACCGCTGATCAGAGGTTTCCAGGGCAGCCCTTCATCACCGGGCATCGCCACCCTGATCACATCAGCGCCGTAATCCGCGAGGAGGCACGCTGCCATCGGGCCCGCCCAAGCCGTCGTTGCATCGACAACTCTGACACTCGCTAACGGGCCGGGGAGATCATGGCGAGCATCTTTATAAAACTCTTCCTTCTTCATGGACTGCAGCGTAGAGATTTTCAAACATGCCGTGCAGCGCGGAGTAGTCCCGATCTTCTAGGGTCGATTTCAATTCGACGATAGGAAGTCCATGAAGTTCGGTATCCACTTACCAGACGCAGGGCGGGATCCAAGCCGAGAGGCGATGATTCAGGTCGCCACAACCGCCGAGGACCTTGGCTATGCATCNCTGTGGTCAAGTGACCATATTGCTTGGCCCGATCCCGCTACTTTGAAATCGAAGTATCCGTATGCTGACGACAACAGTGGCTTNCCTCCGGCCGGAAGCGCATGGCTGGATTGCATCGGGACACTCCAATTTGTTGCTGGAATCACTGAAAGAGTGCTCCTCGGAACCACAGTCTTGATACTCGGCTATCGCGGGGCGGTACAGCAAGCAAAAAGTTGGGCCACTCTTGATCATCTATCCAATGGCCGAGCGATCATGGGCGTAGGGGTGGGTTGGATGAAAGAAGAATTTGAGGCAGTCAACCGGCCATGGGACCAACGAGGTCTAAGAGCTGACGAAACACTCGAAGTATTCGAAACTTTATTCAGCGAAGGGTTGTCCAGTTACGACGGGTCTTGGACAAAGTTTCGCGACATTGGTTTCAGCCCCACCCCCGTCGACAACCACATCCCCGTGTGGGTGGGGGGTCACTCGCCAGCCGCGTTCAAACGAACCGCCGTATACGGCGACGCATTTCACTCCGCTTTCGCTCACCCAGATTTACTCTCCGAACAGTGGACGGCGGTCAAAAGGGAATGTGATCGCTTAAGTCGCGATACCCGAGAACTGGAACTAACCAGTCTTTTCAGACTCAACTTTGACGGCGGTGACCTCGCCCAGGGTGAGATCGGCGGAGATACAGAACAAATTATTGATCAGATTGGCCAGTACTCCGACGTCGGATTAACCCACGCCGCATTTTTTGTTTTAGGGCGAGGTAACGAGGGACGACTAGAAGCGATCAACCGTTTTGCTGAAGAGGTTGCTCCTCATTTCAAAACTGACTCATAACTCCCAATTCGGAAATTACGTAATCAATCATCAATCCAAGTTTCTGAAGGCACTCCCAAGCCGTCAGCTATTCGGTTGGCGTAGGCGTAGTAGGCGGTGACTTCAGCTATGTCCAGGACGTCTCGGTCAGTGAATTCCACTGCACGCAACTGGTCNACATCGCNAGACGTCATTTGTGAAGGNGTATGAGTGAGTTTCGTCGCATAGATCAGCATTGCTTTTCTTTTTTCGCTGAGCGGAGCAGACCGCCAGTCCTGCTCTACTGCCGCGAGTAGGGCATCGTCTTTCAGTAGCCGGCGCAGACCACGCCGATGATGCTTTATTCAGTAATGACACTCGTTTTCAAGGCTCACCACGAGAGCAATCAGCTCCCGCTCAACTTTCCGCAAACCCCGAGTACCTGCCATAGCTGATCTGTAGACCCCATCATGAGCAGCCAACCCTCTCGGATTAAGAGAATGGATCGACATGATGTAATCAATGCGGCCGTAGTTCTTATCGACAACTCGGCCGTACAGACTGTCAAGGGCCTCATCTTCAGACCATTCTTCATCTGGGACAATTTCAATCCATGCCATGCCACCATCGTGCCCTGTTCGCGGCAACTACGGTGGCAAAAAGCGAAACCTTGGCTAGGAAGCATTCATGACTCAAACTCCGACATCAATTATTCAGGCATGTCACGAAGCCTCGGATCTCGAAGTCCGACCTGATTTAACGACTGCCCACGCGTATGTATGGGAGAAGCTCGCTGCTCCGGGGACATGGTGGAATGGCGCCGAGCGACTAGCNATTGCCGAGGTTGTCCGCGCAGCTTTAGACGACGCTGATCCGATTCCGCCTTGGGAAAGCGCCTCCTCTATGGGGCGCATTCCAACAGACCCTGTCATTGGTACCGAGCTACAAGACGCTGTTTACCGCCTTGCCCGACATGCAGGAACATTGACTGAGGACTGGTACCTGACTATGCGCGATGCCACAGGTGTCACTCCTCAACAATGGGTAGAAGTGATCGAAGTAGCTATGAGCGTCGCTTCGGTTCTTCGATTTGCACAGTTAGCAGGCCTCGAACGCCCAGAATTTCCAGCGGCTCTCAACGGGGAGCCTTCCAGACAAGATCAGCCGTCGAAACCCGCGAAACATCATTGGGTACCGGTTGTCCACCTTGAAGATATGACACCGGAACTCGCACCGTTTTACGAAGGACTTCCCGCCGTCGCTCCAGTAATACGAGCCTTGAGTTCAGTACCGGCTGCCATGGATACCTTGGCCACTCTTTCCAGCGCTCAATACATACCNACGCGCGAGATGGTCGACCTAAATTGGAGCAGAGGCACTTTGTCTCGACGGCAAATCGAGTTTGTGGCCGGGCGACTATCGGCTCTTCGGGAGTGCTTCTACTGAACTGCTGCCCACTCAATGATGCTCCGTGCGAGCAGCTCCGCAAACGACCTCGAAGTAGATCTGTCCCAAGTGCGCGGTGACGCTANTGAAAANGACGCCGTGCCACATGCACCAGCATTGGCAGCTTTNGTCGACGCCTCAATCAANGACCTCGATGCGCTGCCCGCNGCCCGTTCAGCTTTAGTTGAAGCNACGGACACAGCGACAATGCTTGACGCCTCCGCTGTNGTNGCGAACTTTGAAATGATGACCAGAATCGCNGANGGAACAGGTACTCGTCATCCATCTGATCGACTCGATTCGATGTCNGACATAAGCACTGCGCTGGACCTTAATCAGTTCGTTTCCGCACGGGTCTAGCCCGCGAAACAAACCGACTTAATCGTCACCCCATTCACGTGGCTCGTCACCGAAGTACGTCGTTCTCGCCACCCGAGAATTGTCACTCTTACCCATATATCCAACAGCAACATGATCCATGTGTTGAATAGCGCGACCCATTGGCATTGCCTGCGCGTTGATTGAAGCTTTTGTAACCGTCACCGGTACCGGAGGCTGTTTCACTACCTCAGCGGCAAGTTCTTCAGCAGCTGGNATCAACCCANCGTCATCGTTGACCGTTGCCGTGAANTAACCAAATTCATTTAGTTCCGTCATCTCATAGGTGCGACCAAGTATCAGCATTTCCTTGGCTTTGTGGGGTCCAACAAGATTGACCAACGCGGGAAGTGAGTGCCANGTCAGATTGAACCCAATGCTGACTTCATTCAGAGTTAGTTTCACGGTCGGGCTGCCAAGTCTGAAATCACATGCNGCCGGCAGCACCGCGCCACCTCCAATCATGTACCCGTGACATAACGCGATAGTGATCGGATTCATATGCATGAGCGTGTCGTACATCATCGCCCCCTGTTTCGATCCCAACATTGCGTCTTGGGGAGTTGTCCGGGGTTGTTTCAGGTCAGCGCCTGAACACAAAGATTTGCCTTCTCCTCGAACAATTACAACTCGAACTGATGCATCGGCATCAAGTAGTCGGGCAGCTTCGTGCGTGTCTGCAACTAGTTGAGCATTCACGGCGTTGTGAACTTCTGGGCGGTTCAGCACGAGATGACGAACAGCTCCGCTGCCGTCAATTTTGACAGTCTCAAATTCCATTTTGAGAGTCTTCCAGAGAGTTGTCGGCTTCGCTCAACCTCCGCCTTCTAGTATTCGTCACGAACGAAATTTCGGAGGAAAGCGTTATGAGCTACGAAGGGTTCGATTTAACTGGCAAGGTCGCTGTGATCACCGGAGGAAATGGGGGCATNGGTCTCGGTTTTGCTCGGGCNNTAGCNGCNGCAGGGGCCGACGTGAGTGTCTGGGGAACAAACCCTGAAAAAAACGCGGCAGCCGAACAAGAACTNCAAGCAATTAATCCTTCCGCATCATCAGTTCAATGCAACGTTGCGAACGAGGACGAGGTAGAAGAATGCATGGCGTCAGTTGTAGAAAAATATGGCCGGATTGACGGTTGTTTCCCCAATGCCGGTATCGGGACACAAAACCAAAAACCGTTCTTTGAGCACTCCAACGACGACTGGTTTTCTGTACTTGACGTCAATCTCAACGGCGTCTTCTACACCCTGCGTGCCGCAAGTCGACAAATGGTTGCCCAGGGTGAAGGCGGCTCTCTCGTCCTCACCTCAAGCGGTACCGCTATCCAGGGTTCGCCTAAGGGTCAGGCGTACGCTGCGTCTAAAGGCGCGATGTTGGCGATGATGATGGGACTTTCAGTAGAAATGGCTCGTTACAAAATCACTGCGAACGCAGTCATACCCGGCTGGATAGAGACAGATATGACATCCGGATTGTTTGGCTGGGACAAGTTCGTGGACAACGTGATGCCCCGAATTCCCATGCGCCGGTGGGGACAACCAGACGACTTTGGCGCTATCGCCGTTTATTTGATGAGCGACGCCAGCAGGTGGCATACCGGTGATGTCATAAAAATCGACGGCGGATTCAGCATTTTCTAGTGGAAAGTCACCGATTACTTTCTCAACAGTCGCTTTTTCAAGGCCCTTCTGTCGAAGAATTCGAGTTACCCGGAGCTGATCTCACTCTTCACAAATCTGTGTGGGTGCAACCTGACGGTGACCTGCTGTGTCAGCAGTTAGTCGAGGAACTCGAGTGGAGCCAAGACAAAATTTCAATGTTCGGGCAAGTACACGATGTCCCAAGGCTGAACGCCTGGTATGGAGATCGAAACTGCTCCTACAGCTGGTCAGGGATTCAGATGAGCCCGATGGAATGGACTCCGACTCTGAGCAGTATTCGACAACGCGTTATCGAATTAGCCGGTGAGGAATTCAACTCGGTATTAGCGAATCTGTATCGAGATGGTTCCGACAAAGTTGATTGGCACGCAGACGACGAACAGGTATTGGGGCTTACTCCGATCATCGCTTCGGTAAGTTTTGGTGCTTCCCGTAAGTTCCGTCTGCGACGCAAAGATCGGTCCCTAACAGCCACCGACATAGTCCTAGATTCTGGGGACGTTCTCGTAATGCGCGGCCCGACGCAACAACTTTGGGAGCACCAAGTGCCNCGCTCAAAAATGGTGAAAGAGCCCCGCGTGAACCTGACGTTTAGGAAAGTGCGAGTAGCGGCGTGAAAATCGCTCTATCCCCTTAGCGTTACCAACAGTGACTGCGCGAACTTCGATCCCTTGGAGATACTTACGTCTAGCTGTTGGTCTTGTCTTCTTCGGCGTCGGCTTGGGGCTTGTTGTTCTCGGAGATTTTGGTCTACCGCCCTGGGACATTTTGCATCAGGGTCTTGCTGAACAAACCTTCTTGACATTCGGCACAGCCATGATTGTTATCGGGATAGTGCTACTGATCGCTCTTGTAATACTCAAAGAACCATTGGGTGTTGGAACACTCGCAAACGTGTTGGTCATTGGGTTAGTCGTCGACGCAACCATAAGCATCGGAGGGGACCCATCCAATTCGGTAATAAGAGCCTTGTGCACGGCTCTTGGGCCAATTGTCGTTGCAATCGGCTCAGGATTTTATATCGGGGCTCGGTTCGGGCCTGGACCACGCGATGGACTGATGACGGCGCTCGATAGGCGTGGTGTTGCTATTTGGAAAGCTCGAACCTTAATTGAAGGTGCTGCGCTGGCTTGTGGCCTAGCGATGGGAGGGACCATCGGGTGGGGAACAGTTTGGTTTGTCGTCATTATCGGCCCAGCAGTCCAATTCTTCTTGCGCAGGCTCGACACGGAGCCAACCAACACTGGGACATAGATTCATCTAATTCCGGTGTGGATATGAAGATCAGGGAGTCGTCAACTGAAAATTGGNTCGAACGCACTTGAGGGAAGCGAGTCATNCCAGTTCTCGGANTTAAAAAGTTCTGCAGCTAAGCGTCCGAGNTCGTCGCTGCTCTTGGCNGCTGCTCCGCATCCTCCTAGNGCCACGGCGACACCGCTTTCGACCCANCCGATGTAGGGGTGGTCCGTTGAAGTGTTGGTTACTACNCAAGGTTTCTGNGCCCANCTGATGATCTCTACACCGGGCAATAGGCCGAGTAATGAGTTCTTTANNGCTTCTACNTCGATCGGGTCACCGTCGCTTTGAAACCATTGAGTCAACGCTTCTTGGGTAACTGGCTCGGAGCCACGTAAATTTCCGCCGATTTTGAGTGCTATTCGCCCATCTGGATAGCGGACTGGGGGCACCCAGTAGATCTCTTCAAGTCTGTTATCTGGTGGNTCAACACATATCAGGCTTGGCAGATCGCCNTCNATGGACATTTCTGCGGTCACAGTTGTTCGAGGCATGCGCCTGAGGTCAAGCGGTNGATTGAGAAGTTCTGAACCAAAGGCTCCTGTNGTTACAAGNACNCGTTCAGCGGTCNATGNTCCGCAATNTCCATCAATCTGGTATCCATCAAGGNNCTNGGTCAGNGTTGACGCNGATTCTCTNANGACCANNCCGTGTGCTTGCTCCACNAGGTTGGTTTGAGCGTTCACTAGGCGCCNTGGATTGATGTATCCNGCGGGGGCACCTTCATAGAGAACGGGGTGCCCATTNGTCAGAGAAATCCCTGTCTCTGCTGCTACCCAGTCAGTATCAACTGCNCGGGCCTTGCCTCCGGCTAACTCAGAATTTTCNAGCCATTCCGAAATCCTGGGCGACGAGCTAACTAGCCCACACGTCGAATGGAATTCAATGCCCGANCGGTTAGCAATATCTGCGTAACGAGCTATCGATCGAGCAGCCAGCTCNGACCAGACACGGGTTCGCCCNGCGATCCGTGTAATTCGCCCTTCATCGGGGTGACTACAAAACGGNCCTTGNCTGGTTCGTCGNTCAGGTGGTTCATCAGGNCCGANGACAACAACTTTGTGTCCTGCCTCTGCCANATGACGCGCCGCAGCAGAGCCAATGAGGCCNCGNCCAATGACTGCTACTTCGTACGAGGCAGNCACCTTTGTTAGCTAAGAACAGCTTGNGCCCGAATTTCCACGACCGCTCCAGGCATGGCAAGTTCTGTGCATCCAATAGCAGTCCATGCCGGGTAAGGCTCGCTGATCATCTCATCTTTGACTGCTATGAATTCTCTCAGGTGCTCTCGCATCCCTATGTGGTAACTCGTCAGTTCGACAATATTGGAGAGATCGCCTCCGGCCTCTGTCAGAATCGCTTCAATGTGTTGGAACGCCAGCCGGAATTGTTCAGTGAAGTCTTCTGGACATTTGCCGGAGGCGTCACTGCCTACTTGTCCTGACATCAGCAACAAGTTGCCGGTCTTTACGCCTGGAGCAAAGTGAAAGTTGTCGTACATGGCCTGCTGAGAGGCTGGAATTATGCGTTCAGTCATCGTTGCAGAGTAGCTGCGGCAGGGCTCTTAACTCCACACGAACGATTCTTTTCGCCAAATATGGTTTACGGGCCGCCCTGTCGTAGTTTCGCTACTGCGACGTGGTTTCAGAGATCAGCTCAAAAATGGGTTCATAGGCGTATACCCCTGCTGCTTCATTTCTTTGCGCCACTCGCATCATCACGATCTGGTCTGCGAGACCCTCATANTCACTGACGCGTCGGGCACATTCTGACGGCGTTCCGCTAATGGTCATGGTGTCGATGATCTCTTCGGGCATCAGCTTCATCGCTTCAGAAGTATTTCCTTTGGGCATGAGGTCCGCGAGCATGTCGGCTGCTTCGACGAATCCCTGTTGACGTATTTGGGAGTCGTAGTAGGGGTGAGGAACAGGGTGAAACAATCCACAGACTGCAGCTTTGGCGGCATCACGAGCTGCTTCGGAATCATCGTTCACACTGACAAGGGCTCCCATCGGAAACGCGAGTTCTGAGCCATCTCTCCCCACCGATTCCGCAGCAGCAACCGCGTTAGGTCGGACCGTGTCGCGCATAAAGTCCGCAGACGCCATGATGCCCACCCCAATCCCATCACTTACTTCTGCTGCTAGTTGCATCATGTTCGGTCCCGAGGCTGAGAGATAGATCGGTACAGATTCACGCAGAGGAGGGAAACTTGCTCTCCACTTGGCGACCTGGTGCACAGGGCCGTCGTAGGTCACGCGGGTCCCTACGGGGGCTGCGGCTACTTGACGGACTATTTGAACAAAGTCACGCATCGCTGCAAGCGGTTTCGAGGAATCGACGCCCATATACCAATCATTGAAATGAAGGTTTCCGGTACCTACTCCCATCACGAAACGTCCACCACTCATTTCGTCTAAGTCTCTTGCAGTAAGTCCCGTCAACCAAGGGGACCTTGCAAAAGCATTCATAACGTAAGTTCCCACTTCAATCGACTCAGTCGCAGCAATCACGGCGGAAGCTTGTGTGACAGCACTTCGGCCTGCTTCCGCCAGCATCACCGACCCTGCACCTACTGCTTCCATTTCGCGTGCAACAGTTACGACAGTTTCAAAACTTTGTTCAAATCCAAGAAGGGGCCCTAAACGCATCTCTAGTCCAATCACAAGTTGGAGTCATGACCGTAGCGGCCATCGCCTAGCCAAGGTCGGGTTGCAGAGCCTAACGTCATAGCGACAAAGGAATGAGATGACAGCTCTCAAAGAACTACGCGTCCTTGACGTGACTCAATACGAGGCCGGGCCTTCTTGCACTCAAGCGCTGGCCTGGTTCGGCGCCGATGTAGTCAAGGTCGAACCACCCGGGCGCGGTGATCCGGGACGTGGAGGAGACATCATCCCTCAGAACTATTTCTTGCAATGGAACAGCAACAAACGCTCCGTCGCAATCGACCTCACTCAGGAACAAGGGAGACAACTTCTGCTCAAAATGGCTCCTCACTACGATGTCTTTGTCGAAAATTACGGTCCTGGAGTCGTTGATCGACTCAACCTCGGGTATGACGTGATCCGAGAGGTAAACCCATCAATCATTTATGCCTCAGTTAAAGGTTTTGGCTCCACGGGTCCATATGCGGATCGCAAATGCTTCGACGGAGTCGCTCAAGCAATGGCCGGAGCGTTATCGATAACCGGAAGACCCGACGATGAGCCGCTCCTGCCGGGCCCCACGACCGGGGATTCGGGTACCGGGGTTCAACTCGGTATGGCAATTCTCGCTGCCTACATTCAAAGACTTCAAACCGGTGACGGGCAATATGTCGAGATCGCAATGCAGGAAGCGATGACGTACTACATGCGCACAAGGATGGCTATGGCCCCTGGTTGGAATGACGAGCCCGTATCTCGGATAGGCAACGGTTCTCGAGCAGTAAACAACCTGTACCCGTGCAAGGGCGGTGGCGCCAACGATTACGTGATGATCATGGCGATTACGCCAAAGATGTGGGTCAATCTGTGTTCCGCAATGGGGAAACCGGAACTGGCAAATGACCCTCGGTTCGTTCGAAGCCGAGATCGACTTAAAAATGATGAAGCGCTACGAAATGAAATATCAGCGTGGACGGAATCGCTAACAAAACAAGAAGTCGCGAAGATCCTCGCAGCCCAAGATGTTCCCGGCGGACCTGTTCTCGACACCAGCGAACTTTTGGACGATCCTCACTTAAAGGAACGCGGCTTCGTGACCAACATCGAGCATCCTGATCGTGGTGAAGTACCAATCATGGGGTGGGCGCCTCGACTATCGGCAAGTTCCGTAGATCTGGTGAGGGCACCAAACTTAGGAGAACACACCACAGAAATTCTTCAACAAGATCTGCAACTAGATGCGGCGANGATCCANGAGCTCGTCGACAAGTCAATTATCGGAGGATCCTGATGGCAAGACCTACCGCTCCCGGTGTTCACGTAGTTGTTGGAGGGTTTCCACCGGGCTCCACGGCCGGGCATGACATGCACTATGCCCGAATGGAAATACTCCGTTTCCTTGACGAGGTAGACCACGTGCAGCCCACTATTTCGTCAAACTTTGCTGACTTAGAGACCTGGCTTCCGACTAGTCAACTACTCATCACTTACACATCTGGTCCATTTCCCTCCAATGCCGAGCTCGCCTATTTGAATTCATGGTTGGAAAGCGGGGGTCGTTGGTTAGCTCTGCACGGCACTAGCGGAGGGAAGGCCGAACCAATCGACGGTGATCGCCGGAGACGTCGTATGGTCAAAATGCCTCATCATGAGGCACTCGGAGCTTTCTTCCTTAATCACCCTCCCATTCGAAAGTTCGAAGTAAACGTCCACGGCGACCATCCAATAGTGCGCGATATGCCGCAATCGTTTGAAACCACAGACGAGTTGTATTTCATCGAAGTTCTCGACCCGAACGCACAGGTCTTGCTGAGTACTGAACTCCCTGTCGATCCTGACCCCGCGTTCGGTTTCGAGGTCGATTCAGATACTTCGTTGCTAGAAGGTGGCCGTAAACGAGCGTTGGGTCTTGTATGTGAACGGGGAAGGGGTGCCGTTGCCTACATTGCCCTCGGTCACACCCATTCGCCCGCAACTAACGGACAACCGTATGTTGATAGTTCAGTGGCTTCGGACCGGACCACCCCTGTGACCTTTCGGGGTTCTTGGGAAACTAAAGGGTTTCGCAGCCTCCTGCGTAACGGAATCAAGTGGGGAGTGTCAACTCAAGCATGAACACGGCGTCACGTGCGAAGCTGTGTTGGAAAGAGGTCGACCTATAGGGTCCACCAAATTAACGTCACCATTCTCTCACCGAGCCGGAAGGCCGGTTACTTGCATAAATAAGGAGGCCAAGAATGCTCGGACACGACGCAGTCGCCCAAGCCCTTGTTGATCATGGAGTCGATACTGTCTTCGGCGTTCTCGGAGATGGCAACCTATTCATCGGNGAAAACCTGCAACGACAACATGACGTCAACCTCGTAGGTGCTACCCATGAAGCNAACGCTGTTTGTATGGCCGAAGGTTGGGCCAAAGCCACGGGTCGGCTGGGAGTAGCAACCGTCACCCATGGACCTGGGCTGACTAACACAATTACCGCTCTAGTAGAGGGGGTAAAGAACGAGACGCCCATGCTGTTAGTAGCTGGGGACACTCCGGTCGAAAATGAACAACACCTTCAAAATCTCGACCAACACGCATTAGTTGTAGCAACGGGGGCAGGGTTTCAACCGGTTAGAAATGTCGAGACAATCGCTGAAGACGTATCAACCGCTGTGCGGCGAGCCCACGCTGAACGGCGACCAATTGTGGTGAATGTTCCGTTAAANATTGAGTGGGACGAAGTTGACTATGAACCACGCCCAGCCCTCAACTCCCCACCAGTTCGTTTAGCTCCTGACCCTGACCAGCTCGAATCAGCCCTCGGCATCATCGCCTCNTCNGCACGNCCNGTCATATTGGCCGGNCGTGGCGCTGTGTTGTCTGGAGCACGAGAAGTTCTCATTGAGCTCGGCGATGCACTCGGCGCACCACTGGCAACTTCGCTGTTAGGTACCGGGTTCTTTAGCGACCAACCGTTCAATCTTGGTATCCACGGAACCCTTAGCCACGAGATCGCTGGCGAAACACTCGCAATGGCTGACTGTCTGATCGTCTTCGGAGCCTCACTTAACTTTTTCACAACCGATTATCAGAGCTTGCTGGCAGGTAAGCGAGTTGTGCACGTGAATCTTGACCCAAGTCACATCGATCGACATGCGACTGTTGCTGCGGGGGTAGTAGGCGATGCAACGGTCGTTGCTGAAGCGATGATCGCACTCTTGAAAGAAGCTGAGCATCAGCCATCTTCTTTCCGGACGGCAGACCTCGAAAAGAAGCTTCAGGAATTCGACCTCTCTGATTCATACGAAGACAAGAGTTACGACGGAGCAGTCGATCCACGGACGTTGACCAGACAACTTGACGCCGGCCTGCCTCAAGACCGACAGGTCGTCGTCGACGCAGGAAGGTTCATGCTTGACGCTCTCACGATGTCAGTACCGAATCCACGTGATCTGGTCACCAGTCACGGATTCGGAGCTATCGGCTTAGGTATGTCCACTGCGATCGGAGCGGCGGTAGCGCACCCAACTCGTCCGACGGTGCTGTGTATCGGCGACGGCGGCTACATGATGGGCGGCCTTACCGAACTTTCTACTGCAGTGCACCTCGGCCTTGACCTCATAGTGATTGTCTACAACGACGGCAGTTACGGGGCCGAACATATTCAGCTCGTAACCAAAGGTATGGATCCCGCGGCCTCACTTCATGAATGGCCAGACTTCTGTGCTGTAGCTGAGAGCATGGGTTGCGATACAGCGAAAATTNCGTCTCTNGACGATATAGATGCTGCGCTTGAAGTCGTGAAGAACCGTCAACCTGGTAGGCCCGTNTTAATCGAAGCTTCTACCGATCCCGATGTGGTCTCCGCCATCTACGGGCACCACAGATGAGTGATGTCACCATCGACTTATTGGATACTTACNTTGGAATGCCNGACACCATGCAGGGNGGCTACGTCGCTGGCCTAGCNGCCGGCGACTCCAATGGCCCCATCAGGGTTCNTATCCGCAAAGCTATGCATCCTGGAGAGTCGCTCGTTCGCAGNNTCGAAGATGACGACGCGTTGATACACCGAGACGGAGAACTGGTGATGTCGGCTTCTCTNGGTCCACTCCACGTTGCTCCGCGTTCACCGATAGCAAGAGACGCCATCGATGCAGCCATGGAACGGCCAATGGCGTGGGAGCCGCCCTACCCGAAGTGCATCGGTTGTGGCCATGAAGTGGACGGTCTGGGGGTCCGAATTCGACCGCTAGGCGACGGCAGTCACGTTGTTGCCGTCTGGACACCTGCTCCTCAGTGGGCCGACGAGAACGGACTCATTCCACGAGAATTCATTTGGACTGCATTCGACTGNGTCACAGCGTATGTACTGTTCGTGGATCCACCCNAAAAGTCTGGCGGCGGNGCCGTAACTGGCAACATCGCGGCGGAGTTCTTTGACGAAGTGCGCGTCGGNGAAACNTATNCTTTTCAGTCNTGGCGAGAACGCGACGACGACCGGAGCATTATCTGCGGCGGCGCGTTGTATGGGCCAGCTGGATTGGTTGCTGTAGCCGATCAAGAGATGATTCGAACCAAAGACTGGGGATTTCAAGTACCGTCCGAACCTCTCGCCACATAAGTCACTGTCAAACCCTAAAAGGATTAGGTGATGGTTGAATCAGTCGAACAACACTACGGAAACGATGGAATTGTTGACCGGATCGTTGGAGCGTTGACGCAATCGGGTTTCGACATGGAGAACCTCGATCCTGATGTTTTGGCTGGGGCCGACGAGTTTCATATAGGCGGACGCGAGGGCACCGTGCATGTTGCATCCGCCATCAACCTTGCTGATGGAGATGCGTTACTNGATGTGGGTTGTGGCATCGGAGGAGCGGCCCGGTACCTGGCCCGAACCACTGGGGCGTCTGTCACCGGGGTCGACTTAACACCGGAATTTATTGAAGCGGCTATCAAGCTGTCTGATTTGGTTGGTATGGGCGGTCAGGTCGACTTCAAAGTGGGCTCAGCGACAGATCTGCCCTTCATGGACAACATGTTTGATGCGATAACGATGCTTCATGTCGGTATGAACATCGAAGACAAGAACCAGCTGATGCGCGAATTAGCGAGGGTTTGTCGCTCTCAAGGAACAGTCGTGATCTATGACGTGACCGCCACTGGAACAGNTGATCTTCCTTACCCAATGCCNTGGTCCTCTACCTCCGAGTTCAGCTTTCCTGAGCCTGTTGGAACCTACGAAGAGGCGGCGGCAGCAGCAGGTCTGGAGCATCTCGGAAGCTCCGACCACTATGACCTGGCATTGAAGTTCTTCAACGAACCCCCTGCTACCCCACCTCCTGTGTCACTGGGCCACCTGATGGGTCCTCGTATGTTGGAGATGAGAGACAACGCGGCTGACGCTCTGAACCAAAAACTAATTAGTCCTGTTCTTATGACGTTCAGGGTTTCTTGAGGTCAAAGTATTTTCTCGTTATTAACGCTTCTGACATCCATTTCGAAAGTAAGTCCTTCGATAGGAGGGCGAGCTATGTACCAGTGCAAACCAGAACTAACGGCTGTTCCAATGCGCTCCACCAGCGTTTCGCCAGCCTGACCGAACCAGTCTTGGTCGCAGTACACGTCGATGACTGAACAATCGGACCATTCGACTCCGATGGCGGACATCCGAGCTTCCATCTCTTCGCAGACTTGTTCAATCCGCATCCTCCAAGCGTCTTTCCCGTCAAGGTCTCTTGCCACGATGCTGCTGGGTTGAAGGTCGCTTTGATCCATCAGGTCCCCCGCTCCGGCAACTACAAACGACGGAGTTTGGTTCTCTGACGCCTCTTCTACGTAGCTGAAGGCATGAAGCGTGGTTTCTTCTGGTGGATGATCGACAGGGGCAACATTTGTTCTGGCAATGGGGTTGTCATCTCCGTTGAGGAGACCCCAATTGTCGAGAATTGACCTGTATTCATCGTTGAACTCGATAAAGCCCTCAAAAGAGTGGGGGCGTGGACATCGAAGCTCAATAGCGCAGAGCGCTGTTCGGTCNACGCCATTATTTTCTGTAATTGCCTGAATGCGATCGAAACCCTCGCGCCAGGGGACTGCTTCTGCCAGCGTGACGTGCACTATCTCGCTGCCTGGAAACGCCACTACTCCACCTGAGTAGGGGTCGATCCCTGGNACGTATGAGAATGGAGCTACTGGGCTGGGTCGCAGATTCATATGTACCTCTCATGGACTTGGGATCATTCTTTCACCGTCACCAACGGTTGACTCCAGATTCTTGCATTGGGATATTGAGTGCACTCAGGTGTCGGTCGCGACTACGGTCCTGCTCATGGGAGAAATGGTTTCATTTGCAAGTAACGGACATGACGCCAGAGGACATCTGGCCTTACCTGAAAGCGGCTCCGGGCCAGCGGTCATGGTGATTCAAGAATGGTGGGGACTAAATCCACAAATGAAGGGAGTCGCTGACTACCTAGCTGACCAAGGGTTTGTCGCATTGGCTCCAGACCTATATCACGGCGAATTAGCTGGTCATGACGAGATGGACAAAGCCGGGCAACTAATGACNGACTTGCCTCCCGATCGCGCNGCNCGCGACATGAGCGGCGCTGTCGATTTTTTGGNTAACCACGACGCATCNACTGGGTCAGGTGTCGGAGTTGTCGGATTTTGCATGGGTGGTTTGTTGAGCTTCATGATCGCAGCCAACCGCGGTGATGCCGTTAANGCCGCTGTTCCGTTCTACGGTTTCCCTCAAGGAGATCAAGAACCAAATTGGGAAGGTCTCACTGCGGCAGTTCAAGCACACATGGCATCACCGGATGATTTTTTCCCACCTGAAGCTGCAGAAAATTTAGGGGAACGACTTAGGGGAATGGGTAAGGACGTTCAAATCACGGTTCATAACGCTGGTCACGGATTCATGAACGAAGAGAACCCAATGGGTGCCTTCGATGAAGGTCTCGCAGCTGAGCTTTGGCCTCAGGTTGTAGATTTCCTGCACTCCCAGCTCAGCTAATCCCCTATCTGACCGGGTCGACACCGGCGACCGTTACGCGCCGCATGATGCGTCGGCGGGCCGAAATTTCATACGGACGCAACCGATGGAGAGTTGATCGGTTGTCCCATATGACTAGGTCATGCTTAGCCCAATGATGTTCATAAACGAACTCTGATTTGGTTGCTGCGACAAGCACCTGNTCAANAAGNTCACGGCCTTNGTCAAGGTCCATGCCTTCGACGTGAGAGACATGGCCNCCCATNTAGAGCGACTGACGGCCGTCTTGATGAGTACGAACCCATGGGTGACTTACCGGCGGATACTTAGCTTCTTCTTCAGGACTCATGGGATCCATGCGGCCTGGGTTATTGGCACGGCTGTAGACATAGCTGTGAATCAAGCGCTTTCCATTCACACCTTCTCGAAGGTCGTCAGGCAGTTGTTCTAGCGCTGCATACATGTTGGCAAACTGGGTTTCGCCTCCNGCGTCGGGAACTTCGACCGCATAAAGCATGGTGCACAAACAAGGGACTTTTCTAAAGGAACTATCGGTGTGCCACCGTTCGGTCCCTCTCAAAAACACAGCTTGAGGTTCCTCGAAATCGACCACCGCTCCATCTTTTCTGACGTTCGTTAGGTCAAAAATTTCAGGATGATCAGGNTGTCGCTTNTCAGGCTCNGGAAGTATTTCAAGTTCACCGAAGGCCCGGCCGAGTTCAACCAGACGATTNGGCGAAATTTCTTCACCGCGCATNAGCAANACNCCATGNTCNGTCANNCCAGNNGCAAGTTCCGNCACAAGCTGTTCATCAATGATTCGNCCCTCATGNAGCCCATNGATGCGCGCGCCGAAGTGANTATCAAACTGTTCGAATTNCAAAGTCATGTCTGTCCGGCGACCTGAAATTCTTCTGAGCTAACTGGAACGATTGANGAAAAATCTCGGGCGGCGTANTACTCGGGCCGCTCATATGTTTCTCCCCTGTTGTCGACAGGGCAGACATTCACGTATAACAACAGCCTTCGCAAAGGACTGATATTCACNGATGAGCCNTGAACGACCGTCATATCCATGAANAGNACCGATCCTGCTGACGCTGTNATNGTCTCCAATCCGTACTGNTCNACCAACNNCGCCATNGTNTCGTCCGTGATGTCATATCGATANTTTGATACCTGTTCGAAATCAGTCGAAGTGGGGTCTAGGGAGGCAGTCGAAACCAGGCCTTCTTTGTGNGAGCCNGGTACCGCTAGCAANGGTGCGTTCACTTCGGTNACGTCATCTAAAAAGACTGCGATCATNACCCCNTTGGGTTCCGGGACACCGTCGACACGGTGATAGGTCCCGAAGTCTTGATGCCATGCAACTATTGACCCGTTTGTTTGCTTCATATTGATTCGTGATTGATGAACGTAAACCTCGTTGCTTAACAAAGTTCGNCTNGGGTTGATGAGGTCNTCGTGTCGGCATAAGGCAGCNAGCCGTTTATCGAAGAGATGCATGCCCCAGGAAACATGNGGTGAACCATCCAGTTCACGNCCCACTTCGGGACCNGGTCGNTCCAGGACTTCGAGNGCAGCGTCACTCANAAGTTCAANTTCGTNGGCCNCGAACACATCGCTGACAACGANCNATCCCCGGTCTCGAAATTCTTGACACTGAGCTTCAGTCAGATCCATCTTCAGCAACTCCTATACGGATTTGTTCAATTCCACTCTGCAAGGCTGCAGTCATCAAGCCAATGTCATAGCTGTAGCTGACCATCCGAAATCCTCGATTAACCCAGTCAATCCCAGTCTCCACTGAGCCCGCAAGACACGCTGCCGTTTTTTTGTGTTTCTCGCATGCTCCCAAGATCGCGTCAATTCCCTTTTGCATCTGCGGGTGTGCCGTGTCGCCGGGCACCTCAAGCGAGAGCGACAAATCGCCGTGACCTAGGTGGGCTACATCCACACCAGGTACCGACATGATTTCTTCGGCGTTAGCTATTCCCTTTGCCGATTCGATAAGTACACAGACCATGGTTCGTTCGTGAGCGCCATCAATGAT
>PAVP01000009.1 GCA_002713975.1 Acidimicrobiaceae bacterium
GACCGCTTGGGCGGTGTCGACTTTCTCGGTTACATATATTCGCTGCGGATCACCCAGACTCACAACAATGAGGCCTGCTACTAGAGCACCGACAACTGCCCCAATGATGGCTCCAACAAAAAATCGGCTACCTCTCGGTGCATTTTCGCGATCCACAGAGTTGAGGATATCGGCGCTTTGTGCTTGGGTTGCATCAGGCACCGCCTCAGAGTTACGACGACTGCTTCACGGTTTTGTTCACCAACATCACTCGATTAGTAGCTCTAACGCGCTAGTGGAAAGCATCTCCACCTGTTCTTTAAAAACTGAAGTNTCTACGTCTTCTTGGTCACCCATCACACCCTTTAGGTACCTNTTCANGACGCCNTCNACGATGGCCGCCAACCGCCAATAAGAGAAAGCTCGGTAATAATCGACCCCCGACACGTCGCGTCCGGAAGCCCCTTCATACCAGCTCATGAGTTCCTCTCGAGAAGCGAATCCTCCTGCGAGTGTCGGAGCGCTAGAACCNGCCGGAGCTTCATCCGGTTCCACCCAGTTATTCAGTAAATATCCGACATCGGCTAGTGGGTCACCCAAGGTGCACAACTCCCAGTCAAGCACCGCCAGNATNCGNCCAGACCTCGTCAACATGTTTCCGAGCCGATAGTCGCCGTGAACGATCGTGGANCCTANNTGTTCCGGTTTCCGGCGTTCCAACAGATCCTGCACNTCCTCCATGGCCTCTAANTCCCGAGTCTTTGATTGCTCCCATTGGCGACTCCATCGGCGCAGCTGTCGTCCTAGATAATCCTCTCTTTTCGCTAGGTCGCCTAACCCNATGTCCTCAGGTTCGATTGCATGAAGCTCTGCCAAGACCTCGACTACTTGACGGCTCAGGTCCANNCGTTCTGAAACCGGAACAAGAGTTGCTTCAGCGTCGCTGTGCAGGACCTCACCATCTACATATTCCATTACGTAGAAGGGCGCACCGTTTACCCCATCATCTTCACATACTCCCAGTGTTGGAGGCACAGGGACGTCGGTGTTGCCTACGGCGCTGATAATGCGATGCTCTCTGGCCATGTCGTGTGCCGTTGCTAACACGTGACCCAAAGGTGGCCGGCGCAGAACATAAAGATTTTCTTCTTGGTCTTCGACCCTGTATGTGAGATTCGAATGACCTCCAGCGATGAGCTGATATTTAAGTGGTGGGTTGACCCCAGAGACGTGTTTGTAGAGCCATGAAGCCACGTTCTCAACGTCAATTCCTTCTGTCACCGCATCACTCATGTTGTTCGTTTCTCGACACGTTCGGGGAACGTTGCCTCAACAACCTTAGTTGTATCGGTAAAATCCTCGGCCGCTCTTGCGCCCTAACAGCCCTGCATCACACATACGGTTGAGCAGAGGAGGTGGCGCATATAGCTGTTCTTTAAACTCTTCGTATAGGGACTCGGCCACCGCCATCGTGGTATCTAAACCAATGAGATCGCACAGAGCCAGAGGACCCATCGGGTGGTTACATCCCAAGACCATGCCCGCATCGATATCTTCAGCGCTCGCAAACCCTGATTCCATCATTCGAATAGCCGAAAGGATGTATGGAATGAGAAGTGCGTTCACGACGAACCCTGCCCGNTCTTGGCTGCTCACGACCCTNTTNCCAAGTTGATCTGACGCGAATTCTTGACAGAGCGCTGCTGTTTTGTCGCCTGTCAACAGCGATGTGATGATCTCCACGAGGCCCATTACCGGAACAGGGTTAAAGAAATGAACACCGATCACTTGTTGAGGTCGATTCGTGGCCATCGCAAGCTTCATAATCGGAATAGACGATGTGTTACTGGCCAGAATTGCTTCGGGATCGTCAACTACATCGTTTAGGCGGCGAAACACTTCGATTTTCGCCTCTTCTTGTTCGATAACCGCTTCAACAACAAATTGGCGATCAGCGAGGCTCGGGAGTTTTGTTGAAAAGGAAATATTTCCCATTACCTGGGCGCGGTCATCTTCGGTAATTTTTTCAGCTCGGACGGCACGGTCGAGACTTTTCTCCATCCGTTCCATACCTGCCTGAAGCGCGCCGTCATTAGCTTCGACAATCTTTACGTCGCATCCACTTCGCGCAGCTACCTCAGCAATGCCGGATCCCATTAAGCCGCAGCCCACAACCCCAAATCGTTCAATAATCACGTTGATAAGAGTACAAGAGCACTGCAGGCTTGTGTCAGGAGATCAGCTATCCCGATATTCCTTAATCGCTCCACTAACAGCTTCGACAACTTCGTCAGCTGTCGCCCCTGGGGTTAACACTCGNGCGATCCCAGCGTCATACATAGACTGAAAATCGCCTTCTGGAACTATCCCTCCAAGAATGACCGGTATATCCGCACCAGCTTCTTTTAGAGCTTCAGTGACCATTGGAAGCAAGGCTTCATGAGCACCAGACAACATCGAAACTCCTATCGCGGAGACATCCTCATCGATTGCTGCGGCAACAACGGTTTCAGGAGTTTGAAACAAACCGGTGTATATGACTTCGTACCCGGCATCACGCAAGATCCGTGCGACAATTTTGACCCCTCGATCATGACCGTCAAGTCCTAATTTCGTCACGAGTACGCGCTCTGCCATGAGCGTTGACCCTAGCTCTCTCTTTCGCCAGGGGCGAGTTCAGCTTCTAGCTCATCTGGATAAGCCACGTCTCTGAAGAGCGGGCTCTCCGAGCCCTCGGGACACGGCAGGCTNTGAAAACAGTCTCTTGACTCTCTATAAAAATTTTTCCGTGGAGTCGAAGTTGGGAACATTGACCCATAGGGTGCTCGCATGACTACCACCACTTCGCTCGCAGCTCGGGCCGTCGATGCATCAAAAATTTATGGATCGGGTGAAACCGCTGTCCGAGCGCTTGATGGATTGTCTGTCGATCTCGCTGCAGGAGAATTCACTGCAATCATGGGCCCATCCGGTTCNGGTAAATCCACTTTGATGCACTGCCTCGCGGGCCTTGACACGCTTAGCTCGGGGAAGGTCTTCGTGGGGGACACGGACATCGGAGAGTTATCCGAGCGCGCTCTTACGCTGTTACGAAGAGACCGCATTGGCTTCGTTTTTCAGGCCTTCAATCTGATTCCGACACTTTCAGCCCGTGAAAACATTGTCTTACCGCAACAACTAGGAGCCGTTGCGCCAGAAAAGTCTTGGTTCGANCAGGTTATTGATGCTGTAGGGCTANCTGATCGACTCAGTCACCGCCCCAATGAACTATCCGGCGGGCAACAACAACGGGTCGCCGTTGCACGCGCTTTGGCAGGGCAGCCAGAGATCATCTTCGCTGACGAACCGACAGGCAACCTNGATAGCAANACAGGTGATGAGATTCTCGGCTTCATGCAGAACGCCGTCCGNGATTTAAATCAAACAATCGTCATGGTGACACATGACCCATCAGCAGCTGCTCACGCCGACCGTGTCGTGTTTCTGGCCGATGGAAAGATTGTCGAAGAGTTGGTCGCACCTTCTGCAGATTTAATATTTGACACCATGAAGGGTCTAGGCGACTGAGGTGTTCAAACTCACCCTGAATTCGCTATTAGCCAGGAAGATACGACTGGCTNTGACCACTTTTGCAGTTGTTTTGGGTGTCTCATTCGTATCAGGCTCGTTCATTCTTGCCGACAGCCTCCGGGCCGTTTTCGACAAAATTGCCATCGAGATAGCCGGACCCGACTGGCTTCAGGTTCGAGGAGTCGAAACAATCGAAGACGACCCCTTCAGCCGGCCGACTGTGCCTCAGGCTGTAGTTGATCAAATCAGATCTACAGAGGGCGTGTATGGCGCCGACGGTGTAATTCAAGGATTCCCGCGAATTTCAGTTGGCGAAAACTTGATCAAACCGCTGGGTGGAGCGCCCACTCTGGCGTTTAATTTTTCCGAAGAACACGCTGAATTAAGCAGCTTTGAAGCCGTTGAGGGGTCCGCTCCCGGCGATGGCGAGGCCATGGTCGATATTGACACGGCGGCGAAGTATGGCATCTCGGTTGGAGATACCATCACTATTCGCTCGTTGCAGCCGGAAGAAGATTTTACGGTCAGTGGGATTACCAGGTGGGGGCAAGACAACGGAGGCGGGGCTGTTTTCGTTTTGATCGATACCCCAACCGCTCAGCGGTTGTTCAATTATCCGGACTCTTATCTAGCCGTGACGGTCGGTGCGATGCCTGGAGTGGATGAGAACGAACTAGCGAACAAGTTGACTAATCAGCTGCCGAGCGGTTTCGAAGCGGTCACTAGTGAGGTCGTAGCAAACGAATTCAGTGACCAATTCGACATATTTATAACTATTTTTCAGAATGCCCTCCTGGTTTTTGCAGCGGTTGCGCTCATCGTCAGCGCCTTCATTATCAACAACACTTTCGCGATCGTTCTCGGACAACGTATCCGGGAACTTGGGTTGCTGCGCGCAGTGGGAGCGACGGGTCGTCAAATACGTTCTTCGGTCCTAATCGAAGCTCTACTTATAGGCGTTGTTGCTTCTCTGGCTGGCGTCTTCGCTGGTATGGGAATTGCTTGGAGCATCAAAGCACTTATAGCTCAAGTAGGCGATGGATCCGGCCTCCCTGACGGGCCCTTGATCATCGCGACACGAACTTGGATCGCGGCCGCCATTGTGGGCATAGGCGTGACTTTGTTAGCTGCTATTTCGCCAGCNAGAAGNGCATCAAGAATTCCNCCNATTGCTGCTCTGAGAGATGACCTTAGCCTTTGGTCGGGGAACAACCGACGCCGCACCGTCGTCGGTCTCCTTTTCGGAGTGGGCGGTCTCTTAGCTACNNCNTTCGGAACAACAAGCAACGCTGGCGCCTCAAAACANCTGGCTNTACTTGCCGCAGGAGCGTTATTGCTCTTCGTTTCAATCTCTCTCTTAAGCACATTGATAGCTAGGCCGGCAGCCCGTCTGTTGGGTTGGCCGATGACNCGCTTTGCTCGCGCCTCTGGCAACTTGGCTCGAGAGAACGCCAGCAGAAACCCTCGNAGAACGGCGTCAACTGCGTCAGCTCTGATGGTAGGACTCGCGTTGGTNGGCATGGTGTTAGTCGTAGGTACCAGCTTCAAAAAAACGTTTTCATCGNNCCTCGACTCATCTTTAGGGGCNGANTTCTTCATCGANACAGAGGGAAGAAACTCATGGGGCTTCAGTCCCCAACTAGTTGAAGACATCAAGGAGATTGACGGNGTGGCGATAGCTGTCGGCTTTCGCGGAGGACCCGGCACCGCCCAAATGAGCGTGGCAGGTGCATCCAAAGATGTGATCGGTACGCAAGAAGAAGGCCTGGGACGGGTACTAGACATTTCCTTGATTGAAGGCACCTATTCAGGTTTATCCGACGGTGGTGTCCTAGTTCACGAGGATCCTGCAGAAGATCTCGCTTTGGCCGTAGGTGATGTGGTGTCGGCAACATTCCCTGTAGCTGGTACGAAGGATTTAAGGGTTGTTGGAATCTTCGACGACGGTTCGATTCTCGGAAACTGGGTCATCGACATGAGCACCTATGAAAGCGGTTTTGACCCGGCGCGGCAATCAGACCTTTTCGCTGCAATAGAACTCGAAAAGGGGGTTGAGGTACAAAGCATCCGATCACAACTTGACGCTGTTGCCGTCAATTATCCGGAAGCGATTCTCCAAGACCGAACCGAGTATCAACAAANNATTGAAGGCCGAATCGACACCCTGCTGATGACCGTCAACGCACTCGTTGGATTCGCCGTCATCATTGCNGTCTTGGGCATCGTCAACACTTTGATGCTGTCAGTATTCGAAAGAACACGAGAAATTGGGCTTCTCAGAGCGGTCGGCATGACGCGGCGACAAACACGGCGAATGATCAGATGGGAAGCAGTAATAATCGCTGTGTTCGGNGGGGTATTGGGGATACTTGTTGGAACTTTGCTCGGGTTCATCGCAGTTCAAGCAATGCCCGACTCATTCATCACAGATTTCGGCATTCCGGTNGGNAATTTTGTCATTATTCTCGTCATGTGCATCATTGCTGGCGTCCTAGCTGCAATTCTGCCCGCCCGAAGGGCAGCACGACTTAACATCCTCGACGCGATCGCTCACTCTTGATGTCTATGAACCCCNNGAACCTCAGCCAAGAAGTCNTATCTTTTTTGGACGAACGCCACCTTGCTTCATTGACGCTTCTGCGGCCNGACGGCAGCCCACACGTAACTGCTGTCGGATTCACGTGGGATCANGACAGCCAGTTAGTCCGGGTGATCACNTGGGCAGGGTCAATGAAAAGCAGAATCTTGGAGCAAACACCCAATAGTCGNGCTGTTGTCTGTCAAATCGACGGAGGTCGTTGGCTAAGTCTCGAAGGAANCGCCGTTGTCANTTCCGACGAGGCAAGGTGNANAGNAGGAACTGAACGTTACGCCAACCGTTACCGCNTNCCCCAAGACCGCCNNGANCGCACTGTCATCGAAATTTCAGTTGANCNGATCCTCGGATACGCCTANTAGAACAACNGAATGTNGTGAAAACTTTCANACCACGCTCTTNGCAGCTTTAGTCGCACAANACNTCGGGCAGNGGGNGGGCATGAACAACGGCCAAACGCTTGGTTGACCGNGTNAGAGCAACAAAAAGNGCNCGCAAACCTTGCGGCTCTTCATCCAAAATCACCGCTGGCTCAATTACGACGGTCCCATCTAACTCAAGTCCTTTGACCAATTGAACCGGCACTAAGGCAATCTTGGGGTGCAGGGGTCCACTGACGTTTCTACTTGCGGTAGTTGCTCTCCCGTAATCAATGCCCTTGGCTTTAAGAGCGGCATCAACTTGGTCAATCAAACTCTGTGGTGCGATGACTGCGACTGAACCACCACCAAGGGCTTCCGATTCCTCTTCGACTAATGACACAGACTTCTCTACTAAATCGTGGCTGGCACTATCAGCATCACTGTCAACTTGGATTATGCGTGGCGGGCTACCCACTGAACGAACTGCCCTTGGCGCAGCCAGATCCGGGGCGGCCACAGCGAGAACCTTGTTCGCCAGCTCTAGGTTAGGAGCCGGAATGCGATAACTCAGTGTGAGCTCTCGGACACGAGGTTCTTTAGTGAGGGAAGGTAGATGGTTCAACACTTCGTCCCAGTTCGCCGCTGCTCCCGGCGCTGTCGCCTGAGCGATGTCCCCAACCAACGTCATGGATCCGTTGAGTGAACGACGAGAAATCATTCGTAACGCCATGGGCGTATGGTCCTGCGTTTCATCGACGACTATATGGCCGAAGGTACGCAGTTCGGGGTCCCGGGCTTTTCGATCTCGGTCCAGCCGAGGGCCAAGCCCTGAATACGCCTCATCAAGCAGTGGCACATCCCCATCGCTCCATCGGTATTCAGAGAGAGATTCACCCCGAGGTCGATACAAAGTCTCCCATTCTTCATCAACTAAATTGTCTCCGGCTGCAGACCCTAATAGGGCTTCCGAACCATATAAATCTCTCAACAGTTGCGCTGGGGTCAATACCGGCCAAATCCATTCGAGGGCTTCCAAAACTCTCGGATCTCTGCGCAATCGATACTGAACATTCTCAGGATCGGGCTCCGAGTGGTGCGAACTTGCAAGGGCAGTGAAAAATTCTTTCTCTACATACCCGCGTGCCGCGTTATGTCTTCGATACCGCCGTCTGGCTTCACGCACGATTTTTCTGCTTTGAGCAACCGTGATACGGAGCCGCGTGAGGCCAAAACCAACGACCAGATCCTCGCGGAGGGCACGCTCACGATCTTTGATCGCGTGTGCGATTACCGAGACCATACGGTCGCTTCCCTTAACCGCAGCGGAGCTTGGATGATCGGGCAGCGTCACTCGAACATCGTCGAAAAGGTCCCCAAGCAGATCTGCCAAAACAGTCAGGTAGACACCTGCTTCGCCAAGACTTGGTAGCACCTGTTCGATGTATCGCAAGAAAAGTCGGTTGGGTCCAACTACCAGTACCCCCTGACCTTCAAGGGGGAAACGGTGTGTGTAAAGCAGATATGCAGCCCTATGAAGAGCAACAACTGTTTTGCCGGTCCCGGGGCCGCCTTGAACAATTAGCATCCCCTTAAGTGGGTCACGGATGATTTCATCCTGTTCACCCTGAATAGTGGCGACGATATCTCGCAACTGTCCATCACGATTCTGATCAAGCGCTGCTAGCAGCGCTCCGTGACCCTGAAATCCTTCATCAAGTTGATCAAGGTCAAACAACTCATCTTCGATATCTAGTAGCTCACGTCCGCGACTCACAAAATGACGTCGGCGAATAAGACCCATGGGGTCACGTCCTGTAGCTCGATAGAAAGGTTCNGCTATGGGTGCTCGCCAGTCAACGACNACNGGTTCTTGTCTTTCGTCTGCTACTGCAAGTCTTCCAATGTGAAACCGGTCTTCANTATCNANNTCNATTCTGCCGAAAATCANTGAAGCAGACCCCAANTGGAGCTGCCCAAGTCGATTCTGGACACTTCCTTCGATNACNTCTCGNTCATATCGNGCNTGNGTGGTTCCTCCGCGCCCCACTTCGACCATTCCNCGTAATTTTTGTGCCCGTTCACGCGCTCGGTCCAACAGCANGTGTGCACGATCAATGTGTGCCTGTTCGGCTGCGATTTCGGGATGTGTCACTCGTAAATCACCGGTTTAGAGAACGAACCAGCATACCGTTCATCGNCGAGATATTTCAGAATGACGCTCGTTTCCAAAAAGTCGCNCTAAGCGACCAACAAACCAAAGACCAGTGGGCTTGCAGGGCCGGTAGCGTCTGAGTTGAAATGTCGATCCCAAACGATCATCCGAGCCACGCTCTCTTTGACAGCTCATACTTGCGCGCGTGCAGGCGCCAAGAGGTTGAGCAAGTACCAGTTTGGTTTCAGCGACAGGCCGGTCGTTCTCTACCTGAATATCGAAACATTCGCGGTACCGGCAGCATCCTCGAAACAATTGCAAATCCTTCCCTCGCAGCTGAGATCACCCTCCAACCAGTCCGCCGTTACGGAGTGGACGCAGCGATCTTGTTTTCTGACATCGTGGTTCCAGTTAACGCGATCGGCTTCAACGTTGATGTCGTTCCTGGCATCGGCCCAACAGTTGACCAACCGTTCAGGGATAGGACTGATCTAAACCGTCTTCGCGTCCTGGAACCGGAAGTTGATACGTCGTACGTTTTGGCGACCGTTGAGATATTGGCTGAGGAATTAGAAGTTCCACTCATTGGCTTCGCAGGCGCGCCATTCACAATCGCTAGTTACTTAATTGAAGGTCAGCCATCACGGAACCATGCTCGAACGAAATCACTGATGTACTCGGAACCCACGGTCTGGCATGACCTTATGGACCGTCTCTCCGACATCGCTATCGCGAGCATGCGGTCGCAGATCCTTGCAGGCGCCAGCGCCGTCCAATTATTCGACTCTTGGGCGGGCGCTCTATCAGCTGGCGATTACAAGAATTACGTGTTTCCCCACAGCCAACGAGTTTTTAGCGAACTTGAAGATCTTGAAGTCCCTCGGGCTCATTTCGGTGTTGGAACCGGGGAATTGTTGTCGTTAATGAGTGACGCTGGCGCCGATGTTGTCGGCGCTGACTGGCGGGTGCCGATAGACGAGGTGCGGCGCCGAGTTGGCTCAGACACTGCTGTGCAAGGAAACCTCGATCCCTCTATCTGTTTGGCTGACTGGCCGGTAGTTGAGAGAGAGGCTCGCGAGGTGCTGAAAGCGGCCGATGGTCAACCGGGGCACATTTTTAACTTGGGTCACGGAGTATTACCTGAGACTGACCCAGCCATCCTGGAAAACTTGGTCGAGTTGATCCATACCGAAGGCTTGCAACTCGCGTCGTCTGGGTCATGACCAGACAAGTGGTTGTTGTTGGAGGCGGAATCGCGGGCTTGACCGCGCTCCGCCAAATTCGGAAACAACCCGGAGTGGACGCTGTTCTCTTGGAAGCATCCTCACGTCTCGGCGGCAAAATCAGGACAACAAATTTTTTGGGTCGCCCGGTAGACGAAGGGGCCGATGCCTTCATCACTCGGGTGCCCTGGGGAATTGAACTTTGCACAGAACTTGGATTGGATAGCTTTCTAATTAGTCCCGCTACTTCAACCGCTTATGTGTTAGTCGACGGTGTTTTGAGGAAGCTCCCCGAAGGTCTTGTGTTGGGAGTTCCAACCAAGCTTCTTCCACTACTACGAAGCCGGATAGTAAGTCCGCTCGCAGCGATACGAGCAGGATTCGATCGTTTCTTACCCGATGATTGGCCAGGCGATGACGAATCAGTCGGTGGACTTATTCGACGAAGGATGGGAGATCAAATAGCAGAGCGCTTAGTTGATCCACTGGTAGGAAGTATCAACGCGGGCGACACTGATCACCTAGACGCAGCCTTGACCACGCCGCAACTCGAAACAGCAGCTCGTCAAAGTCGAAGTTTAATAATGGGTCTTAAGGAGCAAGCGAGAGTATCTCCTAAACCGCAGACTCCTGTATTCGTAGGTTTTGAAAATGGGATGGGGCAGCTTGTAGANACCCTNGTGAACAGTGTNAGCGAGGCGGATACTCGNACNAACACNCCTGTNACNGCCATAACTAGAGACACAGANAANTTNGTTGTTTNGACCCAACAAGCATCCATTAANTGCGACGCNGTCATATTGGCGACNCCTGCTCATCAAGCCGCCCATCTCCTAGCTAGTTGTCAGCCCGCGGCTGACCGCTTGTCATCGATAGAACATGCCTCAGTAGCTTTGGTCACCATGGGGTTCAAGAGGAGCGACATAAGTCACTCTCTGGACGGATCGGGCATGTTGATTCCTCGGGGTGAAGGATTGCTCACAACAGCTGCGAGCTGGGGAAGCTCAAAATGGCCGCATTGGGCCGATGAAGAACACGTCATCCTAAGAGTTTCTGCAGGAAGAGCAGGCGATACCAGGGCGTTGGCCCTCGATGACAACGACCTAGTTGAAACGTTGTTGACCGAGGTCGCCAACATCCTGGAAATTGAAGGTGACTTGGTGGAATGGCGAGTATCGCGATGGATCGATGCCTTCCCTCAGTACGCACCTGGTCACGACCGTCTTGTTGCCGCAATCGAACGTGACCTTAGGTCCGATATGTCCGGATTGTTTTTAGCCGGCGCTGGCTATAAGGGCATCGGGATACCTGCCTGTATCAACCAGGGAAATCAATCTGCCGAAGCAACACTCGATTATCTCAAAACATTATGANCCGACTAGCCCCGGTTGGCCGATTCGTTTTGGGCGCCTTAATCTCCTTATCTCTGCCTCCCTACGGACTATGGGCACTTTCTCCTATCTGCCTAGGGGTTTATTTAAAGTTCTCACGACACGAAACTTTCCGGCGCCAACTAGTCAACGCGTTCACTCTCTGGATGGGTTATTTCACCGTTGCTTTGACNTGGATGACAGATCTGACGATCCCTGGTTGGGTAGTCGCAACGCCTGTTCAAGCGTTCATCATGGCCGTTCCAATGGCCTTGGTTCCTTGGGCAGGTCGCGGCCGTTCGGGCGCTATTCCTTCGGCGTTGGTCGTCGGTGAATCTATTAGGTGGGTCGTGCCTTTTGGAGGAGTCCCGATGTCTAGTTTGGCCATGGGGCCAATTGATACCTACCTGGTTGATGTCGTAACGGTCGGGGGACCCCTACTCCTCATTGGTGTAATTGGTCTCATCTCCGTCATGGTCGAGGGCGCTTTGCTAACCCAATTTCGCACAGTATTAGGGGCGCTACTCGCGGTTGGTATTCTGCTCGGAGTTGCTCAGATCGCGCCGGGTGCTTCGCCCGAGGATGTAATCACGGCCAGTGTTGTTCAGGCCGGTGGAGATTTGGGGACCAGAGCAGCTACCAGCGATCAGGTAGCCGTTCTTGACCGACANTTAGCAGCAATCGAAGCAAATCCCGTCGACACGGACTTNATGGTCTGGTCAGAAAGCAGTGTGACCACTTTTGCGCCTCTCGAACAAAGNCGAGAATTATCAATTCTTANNGAACTNGCGACCAACCTCGACACAGTAATTGTCGCTAACTTTTCAGAGATCGACGGCGANAACTTTCGGAACGCCTCCGTCTCGATCGATCCCGGCGTGGGGCTCGTCGACCGNTACGACAAAGTACACCTAGTGCCCTTTGGCGAGTACATACCTCTTCGNGGTCTCATCGAGAATTTTGCGGACCTATCTCTCATCTCCAGAGAAGCGTTACCGGGCAGCGGCCCGGGCCTAATNCAGTCGCGNTTAGGTCCAATCGGNAACGTTATTTCTTTTGAGGTGTACTTTCCGGAACGAGTGCGCAGTGGTGTTCAATCCGGAGCACGAATCATTACTAATCCAACCCTGGCATCCTCCTACACAAACTCGTTAGTTCCCGAACAGTCTTTGGCTAGCGCCCGGCTCAGGGCTATCGAGTCTGATCGNTGGGTTCTGCAAGCATCAACCACCGGTTATTCGGCCATTGTCGCTCCCGATGGACGAGTAGCAGTTCGCAGCGACCTGAAACAACAGACCATCCTGACAAGCCAAGTGCAACTACGAACTGGAGATACGTGGGCCACAAGATTCGGGAAGCTACCGGTTTCTGTACTCGCTGCGATGTTGCTTGGGGGTAGCGCCCTAGCGGGTTCTAGACGTCGAGATTCAGCGTGACCGGACCATCGTTGTAAATCTCTACCTCCATGTGGCTCTGAAATCGGCCAGTAGCAACCCTTGCACCCATGACCTTCAGTGACTCACAGAGCTTTTCAATCAACGGTTCCGCCACGTCCGGTGATGCCGCTTCCACAAACGATGGCCGTCGTCCTTTGGTCGTATCGCTGTAGAGGGTGAACTGACTCACAATCAGAATTTCACCGTTTATCTCGCCGACCGAATAATTCATCCGTTTTTGGTCNTCTTCGAAAATTCGTAANTTCCATATTTTGGANGCCAGCTTTTCNGCAATTNCTTCGTCATCANCATGGGTAACACCTACAAAAACGCAAAGCCCCNNACCGATATTGCCGACAGTNTGCTGCTTNACGGAAACTGAGGCCTTACTTACCCTTTGAATCAGCGCNCTCACNTCATCTCCCTTTTCGGCTTCCCCTAAAAATAACTGCCTCGACTTAGTNAGCGACTCATAGAGTTACCGACCGGTAGCATTNTTATCCCCCTGCCCNGCAACTTGCGAAGCTCTCTAATGTTCAACGACGCCCCATTACGTATCGCNTTCTTGACCTACCGAGGTCNCCCNTATACAGGNGGCCAGGGTGTCTATNCCCGNCANATGGCCCGAGAANTGGTAGCNCTCGGACATGACGTTGAGGTCATTTCNGGGCCCCCNTACCCACATTTGGACCCNGGNATCCGACTAACAAAATTNCCAAGCCTTGATCTATATCGAATGCCGGATCCGTTTCGAATTCCTCGACTCAGCGAATTTAANGATCGATTCGACGTGTTGGAGTACCTGGTCACATCTGCCGCTACCTTCGCTGAGCCACTCACCTTTAGCCTGCGGGCCCACCGAGAATTGATTGGCCGACTCAAAGAATTCGACCTTGTTCATGACAACCAATGTTTGGGCACCGGTATCTTGAAAATTCACGAAGCCGGGCTCCCGGTGTTAGAAACCATCCACCATCCGATCACGGTTGACCGCCGGCTCGAAACCAAACATGCGACNACNCCATGGAAACGNTTCACCAAGAATCGTTTTTATGCCTTNACAACCATGCAAACAAANGTNGCGAAGAAACTCCCCCGTATTCTCACNGTCTCNTCCAACAGTCATGACGACATAGTTAAAGACCACGGAGTCGACCCNGANCGTCTGCATATCGTCCATGTCGGCGTCGACCCCCAACAATTCCGCCCACTGACAGACGTNGATGTTGTNCCNGGTCGGTTAATGACGACNGCNAGCGCCGATGTGGCTATGAAAGGCCTCGCNTTCTTACTNGAAGCCCTTGCCAAACTTCGNGCAGAAGACGACACAATTCATCTAGTGGTGATCGGCAAACCGAAATATGACTCAAGGGCCACTCAGTTAATAANAGAACTTGATCTGTCAANCAGCATTGAGTTCATAACTGGCGTATCTGATCAGCGAATCGTGGAACTNTACAACCAAGCCCAATTAGCTGTTGTTCCGTCACTGTATGANGGATTTTCTCTTCCCGCGATAGANGCNATGTCGTGTGGNGTGCCGCTCATAGCTACNACCGGAGGGGCCCTACCTGAGGTGGTNGGGGATGANGGGGNNACTGCACTCCAAGTGCCCCCNGGTGACAGCGAAGCNCTCTCCNNAAAAATTAAGTGGGGCCTNGCNGAGAAAGACTTGCGGTCAACNGTGGGTGNCGCAGGNAGAGAACGAGTGATACGGAATTTTTCTTGGACGATCACGGCCGAACGAACCGTTGANCATTATCGNGCACTGCTTCNNGAAATGAACCGCTGATGCTCACAGTTGACTATGACCTGCTGGGAGCTGAACGCGGCGACCTTGTTTTAGATATGGGCTGTGGGGCCGGGCGCCACGCCTTCGAAACAGTGCGACGCGGGTGCCGCATCGTNGCACTTGATCAAGATCTTCAAGAATTAGTTGATGTTAGAAATACGTTCGCTGCGATGATCAGTGCTGGTGAATTAGACGCTGACGTTGAGGGTCAACCCGTGTCTGCCGATGCTCTGGAACTCCCGTTCTCGAATGGAACTTTTGACAGAATCATTTGCTCAGAAGTCCTCGAACACATACCGAATGACAGCGGTGCTATTGACGAGCTAGTGCGCGTCCTGCGGCCCGGTGGAAGCATTGCTATAACGGTGCCTGCGTGGATAGCTGAGAAGGTTTGTTGGNAGTTNAGCGATGAGTACCACGCNCCCAAGGCAGTCGGNGGNCATGTGCGCATCTACCGAAAATCAGAACTTCGATCAAAGATCACTAACGCGGGTCTGGAGCCAAAAGGGTGGGCCAAGGCTCATTCCCTGCACTCCCCGTATTGGTGGCTCAAATGTGCTGTCGGTCCCACCAATAATCACAACCGGTTNGTGCGGGCNTACCACCAATTTCTTGTTTGGGACATTGTTAAAAGACCTTTGGTNACGAGACTGCTTGATCGACTCCTAAACCCTCTCATCGGCAAGTCAGTGGTCCTTTACGCCACCAAACCTAANGCGGAGAATAGAAATGCAGCCTGAATCAACTGGTGCGTTGACCACNGCACAAATCAAGGCAACAGCATCGACAATTGCCGANCANCAGACACCGGACGGCATGATCCTCTGGTTCCCCAACGGACACGCAGATATTTGGAATCACACTGANGCAGCGATGGCCCTATCGACCGCAGGTTTCGTCGNCGCAGCTGAAAACGCGTATGAGTGGTTGGCTAAAACTCAGCGCGATGATGGAAGTTGGCACCACTACTACCTTGTTAACGGAGTCGAGGACGCCAAAGTCGATACCAACTGCTGCGCCTACACAGCAACAGGGGTGTGGCACCACTACTTAACGACCGGCGACAGCAGCTTCTTAGAAGAAATGTGGCCGGTCGTGAAACAGGCCTTGGATTTTGTTGTAGGTCATCAAACGGCTTCCGGACATATTCCTTGGGCAATTCACACAAGTGGNACACCGTGGTCGTATTCCTTGCTGACCGGAAGCGCATCTATCTACCATTCCTTGCGTTGTGGCTTGGCGACTGCTGCCTACCTCAACCAAGAACAACCTGAGTGGGAGTTCGCAGCGGTTCGCCTTTCCAATCTGTTGCGCAACCATGAAGAACAATTCGAACCAAAACAACGATGGGCGATGGACTGGTACTACCCCGTCCTCACCGGCGCACTAACAGCAGATATAGCTTCACAACGTCTGTCATCGAGATTCGAAGAATTCACCGTCGCAGACCACGGCGTGAGATGTGTCGCTGACCAACCTTGGGTGACGACCGCTGAAACATGCGAATGCGCCATGGCTTATCTCGCTATAGGCGATGAAGCGATGGCGCACAGGTTGTTTCAGAGCATTCAGTCGTTACGAGATCGAGATGGTGCCTATTTCACTGGGATGGTGTTCCCCGAAGCTATTACTTTCCCAGACGCCGAACGCTCAACCTATTCGAGCGCAGCCGTGGTACTTGCTGCGGACGCGCTTAGCAACACGTCTGTCGCATCGCGGTTACTAATCGGAGAGGGACTGCCGTCACTCGATTACTGAAACGCACGGAGTTCAAATTGGTAGACGCAAAATTCGGAGGCTCCCGACACTTGAGAACTGCTCGAAGCCACCTTCTTCTATTGCTCGGGAATAAATCTCGTATGGAGGACGTCCACCGTCAGCAGGNTCTTNAAATACATCATGGATAGCTAGAAACCCGCCNCCTGCGATCTTCGGAGTCCACTTCTCATAGTCGGCATGAGCAGGAACGGAACCATGGCCGCCATCGATGAAGAGCATGGAAATAGGACCTACCCAGTGCTCCGCCACGGTTTGTGATTCTCCGACAACTGGAACAACTACATGTTCAAGTCCGGCCTGTTCTATGTTGCGACGCAGTTCAGGCAAAGAGTCGATTCTTCCGGTCTCGGGATCGACAACTTCGGCATCATGATGCTCCCACCCTTGTTGCATCTCTTCAGAACCACGGTGATGATCAACGGTAAAGACCACTGACCCGATTTCGATTGCCGCCGCTCCCAAATAAATCGTCGACTTCCCACAATAAGTACCCACTTCAACAATTGGGCCTGGACCGGTTATTCGGAGGGCTGTTTCATAGAGGCCGATACCTTCTTCATGTGGCATGAAACCTCGAGCTGAACGTGCAGCAGCTTCCAAATCATTTCTCATAATTCCGTCACGATCGTTTGAAGAGAATTTTTTCCAACACAAAAAATTTGCCTAACCATAGAGCTGCGAACGCCGCGAGATTGGCCGACATCACCAACACGGTTGACGCCCACCAAAGATCGGCAAGGGTGACAAGCGTCGAAGAAATCGCTAGCCCTGCAAGGTTGTACAGCCAAAATGGCAGTATTTCGTCACGGATCGAGTGGGAATCCTTCCTCCCCCACACCCAAGATCTGTTCAACAGATAGCCAGGAATGGCTCCAAGACTGACTGCCACAACATTGGCTACCACAGCAGGCCAATTAGTAACCACGAGTCCAAACCACAAACAACTCTGTGTGACGACGACCGCAACCACCGAGACGCCTGAATAACGAAGGAGTTTGACCCGCAGGGTCCTAAGTTGGTTGAACATGCAGTCCAATGTATGAGTTTACGATCTCGCCTATTGGTCTCCGTCGGGCCGATAGAAAGTCACTAGCAGGGCTATCGCGGAACCGATGCCTCCGAGCAACGTCACAGCGAACCACCCAATGCCACTCATCTGGACTCCTAGCGCGTTGTCTAAAGACCACGATCCAGGGCCTAGCAAAGTAAGTGAGGAGACCGTGGCGGCCAAAACGAAAACATATTCCCATCCGTCTTTGATGATGAAAAATCCGTTCCTGCGGTGTCCAACCCAGCCAGCTGTAACCATGACTCCGACATACCCCACGCCACTTAANGGCATCAGCANACCAGCAGCTATAGCAAACCCAAAGATAATTTCGCTTGCCGCCGCTAAGTGGGCGTGGAGCAGTCCAGGTGAGAGTCCTTCACTCTTGAACCATCGACCCACACCGTCAATTCCACCTCTATATTTCGCGATTCCGTGAAGTGCAAGCGTTATTCCTACGGTTAACCGTATGAGCAGAAGACCTAAGTCAATCGCATTTTGATCCATCATCAACTCCCTGCCGANAACCGTACTCGGCGCCGTTCATTTNNNCCGATTCAATCAGCGGTATTGACTAAGTGATTCGCTGCCATTGAGAAATATTCAAGCATCTGCTTTTGAAGTGCTGCATCGATGTGAGATTCAGCCAAAGCAGCCGNCATATGTTCGTACCAACGGTCTCGCTCAACCGCTCCGACACGAAAGTGTGCATGTCGCATCCGTAGCCTGGGGTGCCCTCTATTTTCTGAATAGTCGGTTGGGCCTCCCCAATATTGTGCAAGAAACAGGGCTAACCAGTACCTAGAGGGTTCTAGATCATCTGGATAGAGAGGGCGTAGCAGCTCATCATCTGCAACTCGGCAATAAAAGCGCTCACATAGTTCATGAAACCACGACATACCCCCTACCAATTCATAAAGAGTCCGGTCGTCGGTCGTATCCATCGACTTAGGCCTGGTAACGGTAAATATTAGTTTCGCGGGCAGTGAAACCGAGTCGTTGATAGAGCCTGTTCGCGGCTTTACGTGACGGCCGAGATGTCAAGTCCACCGTTTTAGCGCCTGCCATCAAAGCGATTTCCATAGCACGTCGATTGAGGGCCTCACCCACACCTCGGCCTCGGGCCCGTTCATCAACCACGACATCTTCGATCCAAGCTCTCGTACCTGTAGGAATCGGGAACACAACCAGCGTCATCGAACCCACGATCGTGTCGCCATCTCGGGCCAACAGCAGGGTTGACGCGTCATGATCAAGAATTTCTGAAAGTTGCTCGGCGCTAGGCAAAGACGACGAAGCCGAGAGTTGCGGTATCAACTTGCCAAGTGCTGCAACAACAGTCTCATCAACGTTGTCACAAATACTGATCTCAATAGCCATAGCTTTACCCTCCTTCACCGTCTTCATGGTACGGATCGGAAGATCCGCAGATAGCCTTTTCGTCGTGGAACACGTCAAGTGGAGCGAACATCCCGTCTTGCAAGATGCGGTGCTCCTCGCAGCTTTCACTGGTTGGAACGACGCTGGGGATGCAGCAACCGAGGCTGTTGGTTATCTGACACGTCGTTACGACTGCCAACGAGTAGCAACAATAGACCCTGAGTATTTCTATGACTTCGCGTCCGTTCGTCCAAGCGTCCGACTAGAGGGCGACGACCGTCGCATAGATTGGCCCCTCAACGAGGTGAGGGTTGGCGAACTTGATGACGGCCGGCCACTTGTAACGATTCTTGGTATCGAACCTCGGTTGAGGTGG
Organism: Acidimicrobiaceae bacterium; assembly: GCA_002713975.1. GTDB lineage: Bacteria > Actinomycetota > Acidimicrobiia > Acidimicrobiales > Poriferisodalaceae > MedAcidi-G3. Next base: position 19,064 of record PAVP01000009.1, read on the forward strand.
CGCACTTTTTCCGACGCGCTATTGTCCGTTGCGACTCAGCTTTCAGCCTCAACGGTGGTGACTCTCGGAGCCCTGCTAACCGACACGCATCATCAAGCTCCAGTAGATGTGATCGGGGCCTCAAACAACGAGGTAATTAACATTGAGCTGGGGCTAACTCCTAATCAATATGAGGGGCCTACCGGAATAATCGGTGTGCTAAATGATGCTTTCCACCACGGAGGCTTCGACAGCCTCTCATTTTGGGCGGCCGTCCCGTCCTACATCGGCCACAATCCTTCGCCCAAAGCTGCTCTTGCTCTAGTGCAGCAGGTAGTGGATTTCCTTGATATTCCGTTAGGCGCGACCGACCTGCAAATTGCGGCTGCTAGTTACGACCGACAAATAAACGAACTAGTTGAAAGCGACCCGAACCTCGCTGAATATGCTCAGCAGTTGCTTGACGACGCTACAGATGATTTGACCGACATGGCCGATAACCCACAGGCAATGATCGACGAGGTCGAAAAGTTTCTTCGCCAACAAGATGAATAATCACTCATCTGAGATTTTTATTTGATTTCCTCTTCCCAAGGTCTAGATCGCGGGTCGTCATATCGAACTCCCATGGTTCGTCCTTCAATCGCAGCGAAGGCATCGTCGACCCAGCTCTCTAGTCCGGCCAGGGGTTCGGGCAGAGCGTCGCGAGCAAACCATCCACAATCGCTGGTTTCTAAAGGGTGCGGTTTTAATTCGCCGCCAACCGCTCGACAGTGAAACACCATCGAGAACAGAGGGATGCGCGTGAAGCCTTGCCGCATCCCATCCACAATCGAAATCAGTGAGACAGGTTCGCAATGAATACCCGTTTCCTCGTAGACCTCTTTCATCGCAACTTCAACCGGTGAATAACCAATATCGGCCCAACCAGTCGGATATAACCACACACCACTGTCAGCTCGCTGGACAAGAAGAATTTCGTTTTCATCGTTNCCTACAACGGCACCTACGGCGGCTTTGGGGGTCACGTAGCCGGCAACTCCCTNACCCACCATTCGCATCCATTCGGTAGCTAGGGCCTCTGGAGCTATCTTTCCNTCAGCCGCAGCACGCATCTCCGCAGCAACTTTAAGGATCTCTTCGTAGCGCTCTNTTTCGTANAGGCTTTCGGTGAAGCCCAATCCGGTCCGAGCGGTACCAGCAAGGGTTTCAGCCCAGTTAAGTAGGTCTTGGCCTGTCACTGACTCTGACATTCGCGAGAGGTTAGCCGCGCTCCTTGGCCATAGTTACTCGACCCTCATCAATGAGTGTCGCAGCGCCGCTTCAATTTCTCGTCTGTGTGTGTCATCCAAAGTCGGGCCGTCAGAGCTGGTCACATAGAACGTGTCGACAACTTCGTTCGAGATTGTTTGAATCTTTGCTGAACGTATGTCAAGTCCCATTTCAGCGAGAGTTCGCGTCAAATGATAGAGAACTCCAATATGGTCTTCGGTTCGCACTTCGACGATAGTTGCGTCGGTCGCAGATTCAACATCAAAAATGACGCGAGTTGCAACCGGTTTCGCAGCTAAAGCNGTTCGTCGTCGGTAGACCCTCGCTCTTTCGGCAATTCGCGCATCTATCGCCAGGTGCCCTTGCAGGCATTGGTGAATATCGTCGGTAACTCTGTCCCAGTCAACTGGAGTGTCAGGTTCGGCAACTCTGAATTGAGAGATCGCCATGCCAGCATCACTTGAGTAGGCATCTGCCTGCAAGACATCTAAACCGCGCAGAGCAAGAGCCCCTGCCGCCCTACTGAAAATTCCAGCTCTATCCGGCGCGACGATCGTGACCGTATCACCGGATCCTTGGATAACTGTTTCTTCTTCAGCCATCAACGCTTCAAGTTGGTCCGTGATAAATGACCGCCGCTTACGGCGCGTCGACCCATCAGTGGATATGAAGTCGGCTGTGCCTTCAGCAAGCGTTTTAACTAGGTACGCCTTCCAATCACCCCATGCGGTAGGNCCGGTTGCGATTGAATCAGCTTCCGTTAAAGCAGCTAATAGCTCTAAGAAGTCAACTGTTCGGACCTTCTCAGCCACAGTCCGGATTGTCTGAAGGTCTTCTAGGTCTCGTCGTGTTGCTATATCAGGCAACAGCAGATGATGCTCCACGAGGCGGCTCAACACCTCAGCATCTTCTGTGGCGAACCCGCAGCGAGAAGCTATGGGTCCGATAAGACGCATCCCCACNTCTGTGTGATCTCCGGGATAACCCTTGCCCACATCGTGTAATAGTGCTGCCACCAATAACAGGTCAGGCCGCTGCACCCGATGCGTTAAACGTGCTGCTTCTGCCACTGTTTCCAAGAGATGCCTGTCAACAGTAAAGCGATGGTAAACGTTTCGTTGTGGACGTGATCGATTTGGAGTCCATTCCGGGAGTAAATGAGTCCAGACTTCGAAATAGTCGAGAGATTCAATTACTGGAATNGCTCTGTGTCCACCTTTAAGCAGTTCCACAAATAAATCGCGAGCCCCTTGGGGCCAAGGGTCAGGAAGATCAATTTGGCGCTCTGCNAAAAGGCGCAGNGACTCCCTTGCTATAGGCCTGCCTGAGTACATGGCCTGCACTGCTGCGTGTAGCACTAGAAGGGGGTCCGTCGACGGGTCNCCCAGGACGACGATTTCNTTATCGGTAACTGTTAGACCCGCGACCTCTATTTCGACAGAAGTTTCTTCGGTCGATTCTCGGTCTATGTGTCGCCAAGTCTCGTCACTCAAATAAGCGACCGTCCTAGCCGCTGCTGCCACTCGGCCCATCAAAACGTCCGCGTCATGGTCGCCGAGGGCCACGGCGACCGAATCTTGTTCTTCGAGGAGCAATACATCCCCCCGTTTTCCGCTGATCCTATGCAATTCAACACGCGCTTCTAACAAGACCTGATANGCCTCGGCTAATCGCTCGTGGTCATGGGTAGGGACCTCGATCCCGGCNCGGGCTGCCCAATTAATCGCGTGAACATCTCGCAGCCCTCCTCGGCCTTCCTTGAGATCTGGCTCTAGGAGAAACGCGACTTCACCTGAAAGTCGGTGGCGACGGTTTACGTTGCGAACCAGTTCATCTAGACGGTCCAAGCCGTNTCTCACCCACTGTTGTTCATTGCGGGCCAACAGTTCTCCTAGAAGAGTTGAATCTCCGGCAACGAGACGTGCATTTAGCAAACTCGTTGCGGTCTCAAGGTCTGTTGATGCCAGCCTCAGCGTTTGTTCAACTGATCGCACCGAATGACCTAATTTGAAGCCTTCATCCCATAGCGGGTACCAAATTCGATCGGCAAGAGCGTCGATGTCATCTCTGTCTTGATGAATCAGCATTAAGTCAAGGTCACTTGAAGGAGCGAGTTCTGCGCGGCCATACCCGCCCAATGCCACCAACGCAACGCCGTCATTGTCTCCGACTTCTCGTGCATACAACTCAGCTAAGAACTCATCGGTGATCTCCGACAGCGCCTTCGGGATTTCCCGGGCGGAGAGACCTTTGTCGCTAATCACTTTTTCCCGACGCCGAACAAGACTGCTTTCACTCATCGGGTNCCCCCAGAAGAGTTGGCAGCCGTTTGAAGAAAATCGAACGTGGTAACGCTTCTGTGCATCCGGCTGCTTTCGCAGCATCCAGAGTTTCGGTGTCTATATGCGGNGCGAAACCGATTACTTGTGACTGCAAAGGGAGATGTTCGAGGACTTGCGATCGTGACAGATCGACGAAAACCAGGTCAGCATCTACAGACTGCAGCTCCTCTAGGGACTGCACAAATTGCACGCTATCTCCGAAACGACCCCGGTCCATCAAATTGGGAACATAGGCGACTATTTGAGGCATCACGACTTAGTTTCTCGGCGCTGGGCCAGATGAGAGTGGGCTTTCGCTGCACCCCAAGCTATTCCTAATTCATGAGCGGCTTTCCCAAAGTCAAGGAAAGCTGTAGGTGTCAACCCGTACACGTCTTCGGGAAACGTGGCTTCCAAATATTCGTCTCGCTGAACATGAGGAACATTATTTCGCCTCAAAACTTCTGTCGGATACTGAGAAGCGCTGCGAAGAACTGACATCGGATTGACCTGTTGCAACGTGACGTCGGACTCTAACAACTCTCGCACGACGGGCCCTATCTCTGTCCTGCAACTTTCGCCGGCCAGCTGCGCTTCATTCGCCATGGCCTGAGGCCATTCTCCAGTCCATGCTTGATAGATNTTGCGNATCGAATCTTCAACCCAGATGGGCAACGCAATTTCTAATTCTNGAGCAAGCTCCGCCCCGATCTCTTGTAATCGATTCATTGNATCGAACGGTTCAAATTTCCCGANCGGAAACCTTCCAAGTCCANGGTGACGTACTGATAACCNACCGANCGAACAGCTTCCACNATTTCGANTCTGCGGTCCAACGCCATNGGCAANTGAGCCAGGTCNAGNTCCAACCGAGCNATTTCGCCATAATCTCGGACTCGAAGTTGATGAAAACCTAAATCTTTTAGGGCCGATTCAGCACGNTCCAANCGCCGCAATAATGGGANNCTGACTTGTGTCCCGTACGGGATCCGGGANGCNAAACATGCCGCCGCTGGCTTATCCCATGTCCGGAGCCCCAACTGTTTNCTGTGTTCCCTCACGTCCTTTTTNGAGAANCCAGCTTCAACCANCGGAAACCGCGCGTTGCGTTCTTGAGCTGCAGATTGTCCTGGCCGGTGATCACCGAGNTCGTCAGTATTAACTCCNAACACCACANTCAGTTCATGCTCGTCAGCGACNGGNTCCACAACNTCCATTAGCGCTGACTTGCAGTGGTAGCAACGATCANTGTCATTTACTCGATAGGCGGCGTTGTCCATTTCAGTGGTCTCTACAGGCGACCAGTTAAGCCCCCATTCTTGGGCCAACGAAGCACAATCCTCTAACTCGCTTTCGGCAAGACTCGGCGACACCGCTGTAAAGCATCGAACAGCCTCAGATCCCAGAGTGTCGTTAGCGACCCAAGCAAGAAAAGCGGAATCCGCTCCCCCGCTGAACGCGACNAGCACGCGTTGTANCTCTTGAAGGTTNCCTCGGAGCGCNTCAAGGTCAGCCGACATTAGAGCCGATCATTTGGAATAGTGAAGAAACGGTCAGCTCCTTGGGTGATTGTCGGGACTAGGCCCNCAACNGTCGGAAGTATCTGCTCCGCGTAGAATGACGCGACAGTGATCTTGTCATTGAGGAAGTCAGAGTCACCTTCGCCTGAGTCGAGAAGTTGACGGGCCACCTGAGCTGATCGCGCCAGATAGTAGGCACCCACAACGACACCGGCTACGCGCATGAAAGGAACTGAACCCGCCGCGGCGTCATTAGGCTGTCCGGCTAGTCGCCCCCCCAACCAGACCGCTGCCTCGCGAAACTGTTCTTTCCCATCCAACAACGCCTGCCCCATAGAGCAAAGACGATCATCTTCAAGNAGTTGTTCCGCTAAGTGACCGATTTCAGAGATGAACTTCTCTAATACCTGACCTCCGCCGAGCGGGAGTTTCCGAAATACCAAATCAGCTGCTTGAATTCCATTTGTGCCCTCATAAATAGGGGCGATGCGGACGTCTCGCCAATGCTGAGCCGCACCCGTCTCCTCGACATAGCCCATTCCNCCATGTGTTTGAACACCTANGGANGTCATCTCTACGCCGACGTCCGTGCCCCANCCNTTNGATATCGGAGTCAGCAGCGCGGTTATAGCNTCCCAATATTCACGCTCGGTTTCATCNTNNCTACTGTTCGCNAAATCNATAGCNGCNGCGTTCGCATACATGACNCATCGCATCGCCTCAGCGTTCGCTCGCATGGTCATCAGCATCCGTCGAACGTCAGCATGATCGGCTATCGGCGATGAGTCACCGGCTTCAAGCTGAGCTCCGATCGCCTTACCTTGTTTTCTGTCAAGTGAGTACTGGCGGGCTTGCTGATACGAACGGTCAGTCAGCGATAAGCCTTGGAGCCCTACCGACAATCGAGCGTTATTCATCATCGTGAACATCGCCCCCATTCCNGTGTTTTCTTCACCGACCATCCAACCCACNGCCCCACTTTCGTCACCATAAGACATGACACAGGTAGGNCTCGCGTGTATTCCAATCTTGTGCTCACTTGAAACGACACGCAGATCGTTTCGTTCGCCAAGGCTCCCATCGTCATTNACCAAAAATTTTGGAACTATNAAGAGNCTGATGCCCTTCGTTCCCGGTGGGGCATCGGGAGTTCGAGCCAAAACTAGATGAATGATGTTTTCTGACAGTTCATGTTCACCGTACGTAATAAAAATTTTTGTCCCAGAAACTAGCCACGTCCCATCTTCTTGAGGGACCGCTTTGGTTGTCAGGGCTCCCACATCGGACCCCGCATGGGGCTCAGTGAGATTCATAGTTCCTGACCATTCCCCACTAACCATCTTGGGAAGATATATCTCTTGCAATGTCTCACTCGCATGGTGACTAATCGCGTCGATCGCTCCCTGAGTTAGCAATGGGCAAAGGCTGAAAGCCATGTTTGAAGCAGTCATCATTTCTTGGACTGCTAAACCAACGCACCACGGCATCCCACCACCGCCGTGGCTTTCATCTAGAGCTATNCCGTTCCACCCGGCTTCAACAAACCTTGCATAAGCATCTGCGAAGCCCTCGGGGTGAAATATTTGACCGTTCTCAACAACTACTCCCTCTTGGTCGCCTTTTTGGTTGAGTGGAGCCAGTTGTTCTTCCATGAACCGGGCGGCCTCACCTAAGACACCTTCAACTGTTTCGAGATCGGCATGGTCATAGCCTTTACGATTAGCCAACTCGGGTAGACCCGCGATGTGCTCTAAAACGAACAACATGTCGTCGGTGGGTGCTCTGTAATCAGACATCGTTGCCTCCTAACTACAGGTTATTAGGCCAACAGCCGTTGAGGAATTACAAAGTGTGATGAGAGGATAAAAAGATGCAGCCCAAAAAAGTACGAAAGTTGTTAGTGTCCGGTCGAGCCACAGTTGGTTGGTTATCGGTCTTAACTCCGAGCGTTATCGGCAAAGCCTGGAGAGTCAACTCTCCCCTTAATAGCGAAACTAAATATGTGATCCGTCTATTTGGTATTCGGAACGCTGTCCTCGCCTATCAGCTCTATCAGGCAGATCGGCCAGATGCAGAGGCTGAAGAACTTGAAGAAACTCTTCGTCAAGGAATAGCTGTCGATATCTTCGACCTCGCCTTTGTCTTGTTTGCTAGAACACCCAAAGGAGCAAAATCTTTCGGGCGATCGATGCCGGCCTTGGCGGCCATTATTGGCATCGCTTTGGGACTATTAGCTAGAGAAAAGTCTGAACTTTCGGAGGGCCTTGATGGTTGAGCAGTCAAATGATTCATCGGTACCGGAAACCCCAACTTTGGTTCTAGCTCCTTGGAGCGGCACTTGGGATACTGACGATCCGGATGCCAATTTCAAAGAAGAGGTCGCAGCCTATGGCCTACTCGATCCGTTAGAAACGCTGGACGGTTTATCAAAGAGGCTCGGGATACCGGTTGGCGGATTAGCTAGGTACGTGCTTGCTAAGTGGGCGACCGGTGGGAGCGAGGGAATGTTGCATGTCGGTGGCACGACAGTCCAACGGATGCACACGACGTGCCAAACTGCTGAAAAGCGTGACACCGTTGAGGCGCGACTTGCTGCTTATGACGAGCTCCGTCAAATTGTCGACTGGTTGCGGGTCCCAATTGAAGACCCGAAGACCTACAACAACTAGATCTCATCCATTCAGCACCTGCGAAGCGACTACGTCCACCTCGTCAAGTAAACCGGTGTAGAAAGCACCGAATTCGCCGTATATCGCAGAGGCCTCGTCGTAACGCATCGTATATACGACCTCTTTAAGGTCATCGAGGTGCTCTGCGAACAGCGTGACNCCCCANTCGTAGTCGTCNACNCCCGTCGANCCAGTCACTACCTGCAGGATCCGCCCACGAAAATTTCTTCCCGATTTTCCGTGNTCGTACATGAGTTCTCGNCGGGTGTCGTAGTCAAGGGTGTACCAATTACCTTGCTCTTCTCGACGTTTCGACATTGGGTAGAAACAAAAGGCATGCTTGTTTTCTGGTGGAAGNTCCGGATGCAGCCGNGGCATCTTCATTTCTTCTGGCAAGTCTGGTGCGTATTCAGATGTTTCNGTCATTGAGACATAGCTGTCAGCTACAAGCAATCCAGCTTGCTGAAGTTTGCTTTGCAGACTCCGAAGTCTCCATAGGTCTGGCCCTAGCGCCATGAACCCAATGTCTGCTTTATGTCCGAACAGCGCTACACAAAGAACTTGATGGTCGCCGTCTTGAANTTCTTTGACNGCAGCTATTATNCGCTGCTCGTCAGTCGTGTCAGTGACTTTGCAGAATAGGTGGAGAACACCCCACCCAACTGATGTCGACACGTAGTGCGGTTGGGTCATGCACTGATTTTAGGGGTCTATTGGCCGATCTCACCGGCGTAGATGTTCATTGAATTCTCGCGAGCAAATCCAATCAACGTCATATTGGCTCTTTTCGCCAGTTCAACGGCTAGCGCGCTCGGGGCAGACACAGCAATAAGAGTTCCAAAGCCTCCGGTCCAGGCCTTCTGCACCATTTCGAAGCTGGCCCGACCACTGACGAAAAGTCCAAGTTGTTTTGCATCAGTTTTCTCTTGAAGAAAACGGTTGCCGATGACCTTGTCGACAGCATTATGTCGACCAATGTCTTCACGCACTAGCTCAATCGTACCGTCAGCACCAAAAACGGCTGCTGCGTGAAGGCCNCCTGTCCGACTGAACATTTCTTGCTGGCTTTGGACTTCTTCCAACATTCGATTCAANGCCTGAACGCCAAAAGTGGTTGCCTCACTTATCGGAGTCATCCGTGCAGCCAATTCGGTCAATGTGACTGACCCACACAAACCACATGATGAGCTGACGTTACCCAGTCGCGGTTGCGGAATGGGAGCCCGCCCACCAGTCTCCACCGTCACGACNTTGTATTCGTACTCTGCAGCTGGTCCTTCGCCGCAATATCGGACTCCTGTCACGGGCACATCTTCCAGAAGATTTTCTGCCGCACAAAAACCTACAGCGAGTTCATAGTCGTGACCTGGCGTGCGCATTGTCGTCGCGACCAGGTTTCCATCTAGTCGAATCTCAAGTGGTTCTTCGACTACTACTTCATCTGGGAGCCGTGAGATCGCACCGTTGTGAATCTGCTGAATTATGAACTTTTCAGTTCGGCCCCGCCTCATACCGACAGGCTACTGCCGACCTCGGATTTCTTCGCCCACTCGTCTGCCTGATTCACTATTGGGGCTTGACGCGCTCCAGCGAAGCTTCAAGATGGTGGTGCATTGGTTGGCCGACAGCCGCCATGGAAAGGTCGTAGGTCAACCTATCGTCTTCGATTCGCAAGACACGACGCACTTGTTCAACTGGTTTCGCCGTAGACGTCGTCACAACCTGCGTCGAGTCAAGATTCATAACACATGAGTCCTGGTTCGCCGCATAAAACCCATTGTGGACTTCGACGACGCCGGTCGGTTGCGCAACGACCATTTCCAGAGTCCTGTCGTCGATGATCCTTAGGAAGCCTTGTTCGGAGTGGAGGGGCTGTCTATCAGATGGATTTTTTGTTCGTTGTGAATACGTGAGAAAGGGTTTTCCTACATGACCAAAAATAATCTCTTCCAGGTATTCAAATTCTTCAATGTCCGGATAGTGGCCAACTCCTGAACCATGCCATTCCCCGACCATGACAGCTAACGGTTGACAAGCTTTATGGAGTGAAGGCTGCACGGTTATACCAATTCGAAACTGTCAGGATTGAATTTAGGGATACTAGGGGTCGGCTCCAAGAGATCTCGATAAATCAGGATTTCCAAAAAGTTAAGAAGATCAGAAGTCCATGTCTGGCATCGCGGGCATCCCCGCTCCACCCTCTTCTGGCTGTTCACAGATAACCGCTTCAGTTGTAAGGAACAGAGCAGCGATAGAAGCGGCATTCTGCAACGCCGACAATGTGACCTTCGCCGCATCTATAACTCCGGCTCCTACAAGGTCTTCATACTCACCGGTCGCAGCATTTAAACCCTGACTGCCGTCTAGGCCCCGAACACGACTCACCACAACGCCGCCTTCTAGGCCGGCATTTTCAGCGATCTGTTTGAGTGGCCCCTCTAGCGAGCGAGCAACCAGATTTGCGCCTGTCGCCACGTCACCATCGAGAGAGCTCGCGGCAGCTTCAACAGCAGCCTGGGCCCGCAAAAGCGTGACACCTCCGCCTGCTACAACCCCCGACTCAATGGCTGCTTTCGTGGTGCTAACAGCATCTTCGATCCGATGCTTTTTCTCTTTCAGTTCTACTTCGGTTGCGGCACCGACTTTCAATACTGCTACGCCACCTGAAAGTTTCGCTAGTCGCTCTTGCAATTTCTCGCGGTCATAATCCGAGTCAGTGTTATCAATCTCATTTTTGATCTGCTCAATACGACCCGCGACGTCGGCCTCATCGCCAGCTCCTTCAATGATGGTCGTCTCATCTTTGGTCACAATTACTCTGCGAGCAGTGCCAAGTAAATCAAGCGTGGTGTTTTCAAGCTTCAAGCCAACATCTTCGCTAACAACTTGGCCTCCCGTAAGGATGGCCATGTCTTGAAGCATCGCTTTTCGGCGGTCGCCAAAACCGGGAGCTTTAACAGCAACTGACTTAAACGTCCCGCGAATTTTGTTAACAACGATTGTGGCAAGCGCCTCGCCTTCTACGTCTTCGGCGAGAATGACCATGGGTTTCCCGGCTTGCATCACCTTTTCTAGAACCGGAACCACATCGCGAACCGCGGTGATTTTGCCTTGAACAAATAAGAAATAGGGATCCTCTAGAACGGCTTCTTGACGGTCCGCGTCGGTAACGAAATACGGAGATATGTAGCCCTTGTCGAACCGCATGCCTTCAACAAGGTCCATTTCCAAACCAAAGGTTTGACTTTCTTCGACCGTGATAACGCCGTCCTTGCCGACTTTTTCGATGGCCTCACTGATGTGGTCACCTATTTCGCGATCGGCTGCCGAAATAGCGGCTACTTGCGCTATTTGTTCTTTGGATTCGGTAACACTTACAGCCATGCCTTCGATCGCACCTACAGCGGCTTCGACTCCAGCTTCAATACCCTTTTTGAGCGACATCGGATTAGCGCCGGCAGCAACGTTGCGCATACCTTCGTGAACCATTGACCATGCCAGCACTGTCGCTGTCGTGGTGCCGTCACCGGCNACATCGTCAGTTTTTTTTGCGACTTCTTTGACTAATTCCGCGCCAATCCGCTCCACTGGGTCTTCGAGCTCAATGTCTTTAGCAATTGACACCCCGTCATTGGTGATAGTCGGAGCGCCCCACTTCTTGTCGAGGACAACATTTCGTCCTTTGGGCCCGAGCGTTACTCGGACAGCGTCTGCAAGCTGGTTCATTCCCGCTTCAAGTGCTTTACGAGCTTCATCGTCGAACGAGATCATCTTGGCCATCTGAATTTGACTCCGTTGTGTGTGGTTCGGCGCACCCATTCCCGAACTATCTGCTAGCTAGTTCTTTGTTGGGCACTAGGTCATTAGCACTCTCACCCAGAGAGTGCTAATAGCCAATCAGCGAACACCCTCCATTTGCAACCTCGGGGCAAAGGATTCTGTCTGGAATTGGTGGTTCGACGTGTCTGGACAGGGGCAGCGGTCACAGTCTCGCCGGCGCTTCAGGCCTGCGTGGCTTTGATCAAAGGTCAGTGAGTATTTTGGGTCCTAGATTGGTTAGACACCGCGTTGTCTGGTCGTAAGCCCGTTCAGGTCCAAAATTTTCGACTAAAGAGTGCACCGTCATGTCGTCAGGGAGAACAACACCGGGGTCACACGAACCGACTACAGCCACGACTGGTTTTTGACGCTCTTCGGCCATGGCGACGACGCCACCGACAACTTTTCCATTGAATGATTCTGTGTCCAGACGGCCTTCACCAGTGATGACTATGTCAGCAGCAGACATTGCGTCTTCCAACCCAACTTCTTCAGCTATGAGCTCGAAACCGTTCACCAGTTGTGCGCCAATGGCAGCAAGACCCCCCGCCAGGCCACCCGCCGCGCCAGAGTGTTGTAGGTCTGTCACGTCTGTGCCGTACTCTTCGAGATACAGGTCCGATAGTCGTCCGAGGCGTCGCTCCAATAATTCAATCTGCGCTTTAGTCGCTCCTTTTTGGGGTCCGAACACAGATGGTGCCTCAAGAAACTTTGTATCGACGTCGCAAGCGACCATGAGGTCAACACCTGAAAACCGAACTAAAGGTTCCATGGCTCGTATGGCCCCTAAACCCCCATCGGTTGAAGCTGACCCTCCGACACCAATGACTATTCGCTTGGCTCCCGCTGTTCTCGCCTCCGAGATCAGTTCCCCTGTACCTGATGTAGTTGCGGACAGGGGGTCATTGCCTTCGGCTCCCCCTGCCGTGAGTAGGCCACTAGCTTCTGCCATTTCAACAACCGCTCTACCCCCAGAAATGCGCCATCTTGCCTCTACAGGATCCCCAAGTGGGCCAGTGACATTAGAAACGCGATTGAATCCACCCAGCGCGGCAAGAGTTCCTTCACCCCCATCGGCTAGGGGTATGAGCACTATGTCTCTAGCTGCCCCTGAGACGCCTTCCGCAATCGCCTGTGCTGCTGCTAGAGCCGTTGCCGTGCCACGGAATTTGTCAGGACATATGAGAATGCGCAACGGAATTGTGCAGGTGGAATGCCTTACTCGGCACTCGCCTTGTCTATGCCTAAAGCAACGAGAACGTCGACATCTTTGTCGAACTTATCTCCAAGTGCAGCAACATCCTGCGGCATTTTGTAGACATCGTTCTTAGCATCCAAGCCCAATAATTCTGCGATATTACCTGCCTCGATAATGTTCCCCGGCTTGTAATGGACCCGGGTTCGGTCCAGCGGCGTGCCTTTCATGTTGATCGGGGTTCCGGTAACAAATCCTTTGGTTTTTAGAATGTCNGTGGTNCGTCCGGCTGCACCTCTNACCGTGGTCGAGTTCGCGACCTGAACCGAGACTTGGCTGTTGGGTCGACCTTCGAATCCGACCATCGTCCCAGCATCAGCATCGTCTGCGGCACTTCCATCTTCGGCAGTCGATGGAGCAACGGTTATCCCTGGAAGGGTGGTTTCTGTCGCGGTTCCCGCTCCATCATCTGAAGTGTCTGCTTCACTTTCGGCCGCTTGGACCGTGGTCGGTGAAGCAGCCGGGGCCGGGTCGAGGGTCGGCGTGTCCGTGCCCCGCAACAAATAAATACCCACTACTACGGCAGCGATTACCAACAGCGCTCCTCTTATAGCAGCGGCATTGTTAGGTCTTGACATGGGACCGTTCATCGGGCGACCTCCTGGTCAGCTGTGCGGCGAGCTGAGTGTTCTTGACGTCGACGATCGCGCATCCGCCTTAATCGTCGCACGAGCAGCGGTTCCGCAGCTAACGCCTCATCTGAGGCGATCAGCCGATCTAACGCAGCCGCGTATTCGGGTTCGGTTAGCTGGAATTTTTCGCGCACACCTTGATCCTTCGGTGTCTCTAACTCCCACCATGACTGTTCAAATTCAAGAATGTCTAGGTCACGTTGACTCAGTTTTCGATGAGGCGATTCTTCCAAGTTCACTATTTTCCTTCCCTTGTCACGGAGCCCGAGGTGGGAATCGAACCCACAACCTCCGCTTTACAAGAGCGGTGCTCTAGCCGTTGAGCTACTCGGGCCGTGCACGCCTAGCGTAAACCCCAGCGGGCGGTTGGTGATGTCGTTCAGTGACCGATTTCTCTCTGACGTTTTACTTCATAGATCGTTATAGCTGCTGCATTNGAAACATTCAGNGATTCAAGCTGNCCAANTTGGGGTATNGAGACAAGTTGGTCGCATCTCTTTTTCGTCAAATGNGATAGTCCTTCACCTTCTGCNCCNAGAACAATCATGAGTGGTTCCGTGGCAACCTGCATCTCATAAATTGAATTTTTCGCGTTGCCGTCAAGTCCTACTATCCANAGNCCTTTCTCTGACATTTCCTTCAAAACTGNNGGTANGCCTGCGACCAAAGCAATCGGCAGGTGCTCTACAGCGCCNGCGGCTGCNTTCACAGCTGCAGGCGTNAGGCGGACGGCTCTATGGCGAGGNAGCACAATTCCGGTGACTCCNGCGATTTCAGCGGTTCTAAGAATCGCTCCTAAATTTCCGGGGTCGGTGACGCCNTCAAGCGCGANNAGTAGNGGGGGGATCCGNGAAGAGCTNGANGTNANGGTTTCNATNTCAACCGGTCGAATCGATTCCGCTTGAGCGANGACTCCCTGNTGTGAATCAGTTAAGGCATAATCATCAAGTTTGCGACGAGTGAGCTGTCGAATGGGAACCCTTCGTTCTTCGCAAAGGTCAGCTATTTCAGCCAAGATCGCGGTGTCGTGAACGTCCTCACTTATGAGGACCTGTTGAGCTCGCCGTGTGCCCGCCCGCAACAGCTCGCGGACTGCTTGTCGTCCTTCAATGTGATCGCCACCCAAGCTGTCTGGTCTATTACGAGACCTGCTTTGGTTCTTATCGCGGTCGTTTCGGTTTCTATTAGATCCGGGACCTCCTCTCTTGGTGTTACTTGCTGACCTGTGGTTTTTGGATTTCCGACTCGCGGTCTGACTTCGCCTGCCACTCGATTGAGCGCGTCCTTGGGGGTGACTCATTTCTTCTCCAGAAGCGCCACAGCTATTGCTACAACACCTTCACCTCGACCTAGGGCGCCGATTCCTTCTGTCCGTTTTCCACAAACAGTGACGCTGCCACCCGCGGCATCCGACAAATTCTGTTCCATCTGATCTTTGACGGGGGCTATTTGTGGTTGATCGGTGATCACCGTGCAGTCAGCGTTCGCAACTGCCCATCCGACCCCATCAATCATGGCCGATACCTGTCGGAGCATTTCGATACTGTTCGCACCAACTAATTCTTCGCCGGTGTCTGGAAAGACTTGACCTATATCCCCTAGGCCAGCTGCCCCGAGGATGGCATCGATAACTGCGTGAGTGACTACGTCAGCGTCGCTATGGCCCGCAAGGCCCCTGTGTTCGGGAAAATGGACTCCTCCCATGACGAGGGGTCGGTCGTCTTCGGCCCAACCATGGGCATCGTAACCTTGGCCTACGCGCATCATAAGTTGAGTCCCATCAGTTCGGCAGCAACGTTGAGATCGTTCGGAGTTGTTATTTTGATGGCAGCTAGCTCTCCTGCAACGACATTCACAGTCCCACCAATCGCTTCAACAAGCCCTGCATCGTCAGTGGCATCCTCGCCGTGGGCGTGAGCGGCTTCCAGCATCTGCCGTTTAAACGCTTGCGGAGTCTGGATAGCCATCAGGGTGTCACGGTCTACTGTTTCGGTGACTTCTTTTCCGCTCGGCGTTTCTATAACCCGTTTTAGGGTGTCGTGGACGGCAAGCCCTGGGACAGCAGCATCAGCGCCTGCTTGGACGGCTTCAATAACAGACCGATAGAGGTCAACCGATGCTCCCGGTCGTGCAGCGTCCTGAACGACGACGATCGTCACCTCCGGTGGGACCATTTGAAGGCCATTGCGTACTGACTCGCTACGACTCTTCCCGCCAGCTACAACAATCTCCGCATTCGGCAGGTCAGTATCGTTGATCATGTCCGGATTAACGACCAGTACGACTCCTTCACAACACGTGCGCGCTGTGGCAACACTCCATTCAACAACTTGTTGATGCCCGAGCATCGCGTGTTGTTTGTTCCCTCCAAATCGAGAACCCGAGCCAGCAGCCAAGACGATGGACCATGTGATTTCCACCTCAACACTGTGGCACTTGTGA
>PAVP01000010.1 GCA_002713975.1 Acidimicrobiaceae bacterium
CGTCGTGTACTTCGAATCGTTGGACTTGGTCTAGGCGCCATACTGCATATCCCAGGACGAAAGTAGCGACGAATCCTATTCCGGTAGCTATTCCAATAGCCGTGAGTAACAGCTTTTCGCTTAACCGACGATTGCGACGTGGGCGGTCTCGGGACATGATCAGCGAACGTACCCTAGGAATCGTTAGTGCATGGGTCGCGTCGGCCTATCGCCAACGCAATACTCATTTTTCGTATTTGACTTAGGTTTCTTACGTCTACGGTCTCGCCGTCAAACTCTATGTATCCGTCGTCGAGGTATTGGCCTGAGTGCCATTTGTGTGCATGCCCCAGTCGGTGTTTCCATCGTTGACGTGCCGGGAGACAACTGAACTGTTCAAGGTCAGGCATCCCGTTTCGATTGTTGAGTAGTAGCGCCCTCGTCACCCTTGCCCAGTTGGTTGCGGCGATGGTTCTGCGGGCCTCGAAGCCAACACGTTTTCTTTCAAAGTTATTGGTAGTGAGCTCTTGAACTGTGGCTAATAGCTCGTCATATCCAGAAATGAGGTAGCCGTCGCTCTGGTGGCGAATTGTGTCAGTTGCTGCCGGGTTGCACCGCATGGCTACAACTACTTTTTCTTCGCTCATTGCCTTACGTAATGGTTCGATTTCGCTTGTTGATTGTGCGGAATCGATGACTATCCCGACCTGTGGGTCATTGATGTTGAGCACTTGATGACCCGCTGCGTCGAGTGCTGCTCTTAAGTCTTCTCTCGGTTCGTCTTGTAGGAGCGCAACTCCTTCTTGGGGTGGTTTGACCGAAGCAGGGCTTGTGAACGGGAGTGGAACCGCTACGGGATTTGTGATTCCTTTATCCATAGCTGCTATCAGTAGGTGCCGTCCTGCAACCACGTTCCATTCGGGGGCTTGTGTTTTGTGGTGGGTGATGTATCGGCGGGTTTCTGTTCCTGCGGGGACGATCTCGTCATCGACTGCGAGAATTAGGTCGTATTTCTTGGCGTCGGCGTCGGGTGGAACGATGTCAGCTTCTATTCCGATTCGCTGTGTCAGCGCTTCGTGAATCTGTGTCGCGTACCTACCGGAAGCTACTCCTACTCGCATTGTTCGTTGGTCGATTCAATCCGTGAACGGAGTAGGTCGTGTTGGCGTTCTAATCGAACCAGCTCTATTTGGGCGGTTTCGATAGCTGCAGCTAGGTCATCGATGAGTTGTTCGTCTCCTGCAGTTACGAGTTCTAGTCGGGTGACTGCTTGGTCGAGTCGGTTTGTTCGATCTGTCTCATTTGTAACTGCGGTGGCTATTAAGTCAATGGCGGCAGCTAGTTCGTCGGCTACGCGGTCGATTGTTGCGCCCACTTTTCGTGATCCGATGCCCAATGGGTGTCTCGTGGAGCTGACTTCGGTTCCGAGCTGTCGTGCTGTCTGTAGGTGGGCGGATGCTTTATGGATCAAGTTGTCGTCTGTCATAGGTTCACCATCTTCGTGATCGAGTGGCTGTTATTGCGTGAAAGCGTGAGTTCGGAGGGGTCGCATTAGGTGTGATTCCAGCACGTTTTAGAGCCTCGAGAAGGTCCTCTGGTTTGGTGATTTGAGCTCTGGGCGCTAGTTGTTTGGCCTCTGTATGTTTGTCTTGTGTCACCACAACGTCATCGCGGTGCGCTCGTTGGCGTAGCGTTTCGACATCATTAAGGGTGACCACTGAAATATTTTGTTCCCGTAGTTCACGCACGATGTCTAGGTGGTGACCTATGACAGCGACACGACCGTGGGTGATTGCAGTTTCACCTTCCCAGGGTGTTTTCGCGGTTCCTCTGTACATCCAATGCCAGCGTCTTTCGCTGCGCGCGTGATTACGGTGGGACAGCTGTTGAGATGCTCCTGAGTCAAAGCTGCCGCCTGTGAGGTGGACGATTTGTGAGTCGTTGACCACGGCAACGNTGTTNTTGTNTGACCGTGCAACATTGACGAGATCGACGTCNTCGTANTAGCCGAGGCCATATGTTGGGTCGAANCCTCCTACCGATTCGAACCATTGCTTGTCGAAGGCCCAGCATGCTGCNGATACGTGGTCTACGGGTTTGATTCCGCTGCCGGGTGTTTGTGAGATATGNATNTGGCCGTCAGCGGTTANGGAGGAACCACTTTCTATGACGTTGCCGTTTNTNTCGANGTANAGNGGAGCAGCAATCGTTGCNGTCCTCGATTCGATTGCNGTCAACAGNGGTGGCANCCAGTTGGGCGTGACTTGTAAGTCCGAGTTCATNATGACGGTCGTCTCGGCNGCTGCCTCTCGGACGCCGAGATTGACNCNTCCGCCGTATCCGAGGTTTCGGGGCGCTTCGATAACGCGTGGTNGTGATGGNTGTTTCNTGAGAACAGCGGCCGTTGAANCCGGTGAGGCGTTATCTACCACCACTATTTCATGTGGTTCTGGAGTGTGCTCTGCGATGGAGTCGAGGAGAGTTGCTACTAGGTCNNGGCGCCCGTAAGCGACAATGATCAGCGTTGCCCGGGGTGGTTGCGTCATAGGTGTTCGCCGATGATTTCGATGTCGGCTTGGTATCGGGCTCTCAGCAGAGCATGTGTGTCAGTGAGTGTTTCCACTTTGGCGCTGAGTGACAACAATAGGTTTGCTAAGAGTCGGGGGTTNCGGTCNGCGGTGACGCGCAGCAGTTCATCAACTTCTTGTAATGCCCAGGTTTGAGAGTGCTCGAGCAGTTCAATAGCTCGCTGTTCGCTTCGGTTTGAGATNGCGAGTGTTTCGGCTANTGCGATGCCTGTTGGTGTGGTCGCTGTGAACGACGTCGCAGCGATCGCTACTCCTGTAGCCCACCANCTGTCNATGCGGGCCGGGACGTTCCAGCTACCTTTNTGATCTTCGATNAGATGNATTTCCGANCCGTCGTCNTGTGCGACTTCGCGCCCCGAAGCTCGTANCCGTTCAGTTCTTTCTGAATCAAGCCGNAGTAAGCCTCCGACTGCGTCGATTTCGGGCTCGGTNACAAATTGACCGTCGNTCCCGATTGTCGTTCGGGCATAGGGCGCCGCCCATTGCAGTGCTAGNAGTGCGCCGACTGCCAGAACTTGGTTGGTTGGTTGGTCGTCNTGTGGTCTGACNACGATTTGCAGTTGATCATTCACAGAGGACCTCCAGGAGTTTTGGGAGGGTGTCGCGAAAGTCTGGTGGTGGTGGTAGCCCTGCCTTTGTCAGAGCTTCGTTGTTGAGAACTGAGTTTGCTGGTCGGGGAGCTGCGCGGGGTGGGTCAAGCTGTTCTGTGGTTATTGCACTTAATTGGCTCGGTGAACGTCCCATGAGGTTGAGAATGGTCAGCGCGAACTCATGCCAGCTCACAGGTCCCTGGTTGGTGACGTGGAAAATGCCGTGGGCTTGGAGTTCAACTAGTTGTTGAATGGTGTTTGCAACGTCGTTGGTGAAGGAGGGATGCCCGATCTGATCGTTGACGAAGGTCATGGGTGTGTCTGTTTGTGCTAGACGGATAATTGTTTTGAGGATGTTTGATCCGTGTATGCCACAAAGCCATGAGGTGCGCACTATGAGGTCTTCGTCTCGCATCGCTCGTTCACCTTCGAGTTTTGTTTGACCATAGATTGACTGCGGGTTGGTTTGATCAGATTCGATGTAGGGACGATCGAGGGTGCCGTCAAACACATAGTCGGTAGATATTTGGACAACGCGGCTTCCTACTAATTCTGCTGCTTCCACCAGATTTTGCGGCCCGTGAGAGTTGACCGACCTTGCTTCTTCGACATTGTGTTGACATCCGTCTACATCTGTGAGTGCTGCTGTGTTAATGACGACGTCGGGTTTGTAGTGAAGGAGGGCTGTTTGAACTTCTCGGGGTCGGGATATGTCTAGGGCTTCACGGTTGAGAACAACGGTGTCAGAGTTGTTAAATACTTGAGCCAGATCCGCGGATAGCTGGCCGTCTCCCCCGGTGATGAGCACCTTGTATCCGGTAGTCACTCAGCTGCCTCTGAAAGGGCTTCGCTGAGGGTGGGGTAGACAAAAAGGCTTTCGTGAATATCTTGCACCTTGAGGTTTGCGCTGACTGCTAGGGCTACGACTGAGATAAGTTCAGCTGCGTGTTGCCCGACGATTGATCCTCCAAGTACATGNCCGGTGTTGGGGTCGGAAACTATCTTCACAAATCCCAGAGGGTCGTTGTTTATGAGGGCTTTGGCATTGGAGGAGAATGGAACTTTCGTTACTCGAATCTTTCGTCCTGTGGCGAACGCCTCGGCTTCGGCAAGTCCTACGTCGGCGATTTCGGGTTCAGTAAAGATGGCTGATGCTGCTTTGTCGTAGTCAAGGTGTCTGTGTTCGCGGCCTTCGTGTAAGCCCATGATGTGTTCCGCTATTTTTCGACCCTGCATCGCGGCGACTGAAGAAAGTGGGAGTTTTCCTGATAAGTCACCGGCGGCGTAGATGGATGGGACTGAAGATCTGAGGTTGTGGTCGACCTCGATGTAACCGGATTCGTCTACTACTACTTCGGTGTTTTCGAGACCTAGTTCTTGGCTGTTCGGGTCGGATCCGATTGCTAGAACGGCATGTGTTCCTTCTGCTGTTCTTCCATCGGAGCAATGAACTGTGACTGTCGCCCCATTTCGTAAAACTTCGGTTGCTCGTGCTCCTTTGAGCAGTTGAACTCCTCGGTCAATGAAGTTTTGTTCGAGTAAGGCTGCTGCTTCCGGGTCTTTTTGGGGAAGTACTTGCTGACGACTGACAATTAGTGTGACGTCCGAACCAAGTGATGCGAACATGTGGACAAATTCGACGCCAGTGACGCCTGATCCAATGACTATGAGGTGTTTGGGCAGTTCGGCCGGTGGATAGGCGTCGCGGGTGGTTAAGACTCTCTCGTGGTCTATTGGCGCCCATTCGGGGATGCGGGGTCTGCTGCCCGTTGCGAGCACTATTGCGTCTGCTGTGAGTTCGATAGAGCCGTCGGCTGTATCTGCGCATACTTCGTTGGGTCCGAGAACCCGACCGGTGCCCCTGTAAATCTTGACACCTTGGCTCGTCAAGAGCTGGGTCACGGATTGTTCGAGGCGTTGTTCTATTCCTTGAATACGAGCGCGCAGATGTTCGGCGTCAACGCCGGTTTCGACGTTGGCCAAGCCCATGCCATCTATGCGGCGAGCGAAGGAGAGTGCTGCGCCGGTTGCAATCATAGATTTCGATGGCACACAATCGCGAAGGTGGGCTGCTCCACCGACAATGTCACGTTCGATGAGTGTGACATCAGCGCCGAATCTTGCTGCAGAGGTTGCAGCATCGTGTCCTGCGGGGCCACCGCCTATAACTACGACCCGCTTGTTTGCCATGTCAGAAGTTTAGGGTGCGAGTTCGNAGTCGCCGTTTCAGGTCCCTAGGTTGAANGGTCCGGTTCAAGCAAGTGTCGGCGAACAGTGTTGGTCGTATTCGACGATTTTGATGCGGTCACGGTTGTCGTATGTGATCTGATTTTCTGGGTCGGGATTGAGTTTGTATTCGCGNAAAGTCATTTCNAAGGCGTCGAAGGCTAAGAGTCTTCCTATAAGAGGGTCNCCNAGGTTGAGAAGAACTTTTATTGTTTCCAGCGCTTGGAGACTTCCTATNATCCCGGGGAGTACGCCGAGCACTCCAGCTTCNGCGCAGGATGGCGCCAGTTCAGGTGGAGGTGGTACCGGTACGTAGTCACGNTAGGTGGGGCCTTTGGTGGGATCGAACACTGTTACTTGGCCTTCGAATCTGAAGATNGATCCGTGGATAACCGGTANGCCGAGTTTGACNGAGGCGTCGTTTAGTAGATACCTGCTTGGGAAATTATCGGCNCCATCCACNACCACNTCCCAGTCGGATAGGAGGTCAAGCACGTTGTCGGCGTCGAGGCGTGTGTCATAGGTTTTGACGTTGACGTCGGGGTTGAGAGCTCCAATCGTCTGTCTTGCTGACTCTACTTTTGACTGGCCCACACGCCCTGTGTCATGGATGACTTGGCGTTGGAGGTTGGATTCATCAACGATGTCCATGTCGATGATGCCAAGCGTTCCAACTCCTGCTGCGGCTAGGTACATGGCAGCTGGTGACCCGAGGCCCCCTGCTCCCAGGAGAAGCACCTTCGCTTCGAATAGTTCCTGTTGACCTCGTTCTCCTATTTCTGGGAGAAGGAGGTGTCGTTGATAGCGGTTTCGTTGATGAGCTGTGAGCGTTTCGGGCATTTCCCATGCTCGACCTTCAGACTTCCATTTTGTGAACCCTCCATCCATCGAAACGACTTGGCTGTAGCCAAGTTCGTTGAGGGTTTTAGCTGCGAAAGCAGAACGGGCACCTGCTGCGCAGTAGACAACGATTTTGGTGTCGCGTTCAGGGAGCCGTTGTTCGATTTGGCTTTCAAGGTGACCGCGTGGAATGTGTATTGCTGCTGAGAGGGCGCCTTGATCGAACTCTTCGGGTTCGCGCACATCAAGTATGACGTGGTTGTCTTTGATGAGTTGCGCGGCTGTGGCGGTGTCAACTTCAACTATTTGTTGTTTCGTTACCGCTAGTAGATCGCCGTAGCTGGTCATCAATTAATTCCTGTTTNCACACCGGGAGTGAGGCTTCACCTTGCNAATTCTACCGGTTGNGCCNTCAGTGGCTATTTCTGNAGCTACTCGGCTTCTCCGCCGGTGAGGTTCTTGGCTCCTTGGACCACTATCGGAAGTACTTGGCTAATTGACTCGCGAATCAGGAGGTCCGCTAAGTGGTCCATTTCGGTTGGTTCGGCGTTAATGATCGCTATTTTCGCTCCGACTCGTTGCGCTGATGGAACTACCGCAGCTATTGGGTACACGGCCAGTGTTGTTCCGATTGCGATCATGAGGTCACAGTTTTGTGCAGCAGCTTCGGCTTTGAGCAGGTCTCTTTGGACTAGCGACTGTCCAAAGGAGATGGTGGCACTTTTTAAGATGCCGCCACATTCTGGGCAGTCAAGGTCCTCTTCGCCTTGTCGAACCCGGTTCAACGCTATTTGCATATCATCGCGATAGTCGCACTCAAGGCACGCGACTTCTCTTATGGTNCCGTGAACTTCTATGACCTTCGCTGATGAGGATCCGGCTGCGTGATGGAGGCCGTCAACGTTTTGGGTAAGGAGGGCAACAAGTTTGTTTCTTTTTTCAAGTTGGACCAGTGCTCTGTGGCCGTCGTTTGGGTCCGCTGACCAAGCTCTGTTGTCGAGGCGATCTCGCCATGAGGCCTTTCGGACCTCCGGGTCAGCTATGAAGTTCTGAATATTGGATGCTTTTTCAGCTTTCGGATTCTTGGTCCATATCCCGTTTGGGCCGCGAAAGTCCGGAATTCCGGAGTCGGTAGAAATTCCTGCCCCTGTGAGAACGGTGATTCGTTCACTTTCATCAATCCATTCGGTGAGCGTGCGGATATCGGGGTTTTGTGAAAGGTCGTTGGACATCAGGGGTTTCTAATTTCTGTGTTGGTCGGGGCTTGCAAGTTCTCACCATTTCATTCGGAAGTTTGAAGATTTCGGGAAGGTTTTACCAGTTGTTGACAATTTCGATCAGGGTGCGAACTCCGAACCCTGTAGCTCCCTTGGGGAATTCAGCTTCTGTTTCGTCAGTGGTGACCGGGCCAGCGATGTCAAGGTGTACCCANGGAGTTTCGTCAACGAACTCCTGCANGAATAATCCCGCTACCAGGGTTCCTCCGAATCTTCCCGACCCGATNTTTTGTAAGTCAGCNATTTCGGAGTCCAGTTGTTTTCGATACTCACTNGGTANCGGAAGATGCCACATTCGTTCGTTTGCTTTGTTGGCTGCGGTTTGAACTTTGGTGATTGCNTCGTCATTGTTTCCCATGAGGCCTGCATANCGTTGGCCTAATGCAACNAGGCACGCTCCAGTCAGGGTCGCTAGGTCTACGATGAGGTCNGGTTGNTCTTCTNCCGCTAGTGACAGTCCGTCCGCCAAGACGAGGCGTCCTTCCGCATCCGTGTTGAGTACTTCCACAGTTTTGCCGTTCCGTATGTTGAGAACATCGCCTGGTTTTGTTGCTGTAGGGCCGGGTTGGTTGTCTGTGCAACAACAGGTTCCTATGACGGTGAGGTCGGGGGCGTAGGCAGCTATTGCTCCCATTGCTCCAATAACGGCTGCGGCGCCTCCCATATCGATTTTCATTTCTTTCATTCCCTCAAAGGTTTTGAGGTTAAGCCCGCCTGTGTCAAAGGTGATNCCCTTGCCTACGAAGTGGAGTGTTCCGCGGCTCTCNCCTTTTGGNCGCCATGTCAGTCTGATGAGTCGCGGTTCTTCNAGTGAGCCGGCGTTGACTCCGANGATGCCGCCGCATCTTTCGTNGACAAGTCGTTCGCGGTCCCAAACTTCTATTTCTAGNCCTGTTTGGTCTGCNACCGCCATTGCTTCATCAGCTAATTGGGTCGCTGATAGTGANCCTCCGGGCCGGTTCACTANGTCGCGACTAAGGGCGATNCCATTCGCNACTGATTCTGCCTTCTGTAAGACAGTTGTGCTGTCAACACCGTCTGGNACGACNAGNGTTATCTGTTGAAGGTTTGGNGTGTTTTCTGGGCTTCCCTTTAGTTCGTCATAGCTGTATGAAGCGAGGAGCATCCCTTCTACTACTGCCTGGAGTGCTATTTCTGCTCCAAGTTCAGACGCTAAAGCTAGAGGCAGGAGCGATGTCAGCGAGTCGAGGTGTTTGGAGGCGTGCCATAACGCTGCTGCGGATGAGCGGCCGGTGGCTGTTGTTATTTCTTCGTTCCCAAGACCTACCGCAATCACGACTGCGTCTCGTTCGGGAAGTAGAGCTGTTTGGTTGATATTGCCTTCAAATCCGCTCGCGGCNAGGAANTCGTCGGTNANACCGAGGGTTTCAAGTTCGTTNGGTGTCACCGGTCGGTCTTTTGCGGCGGTGGTGTTGTCGGCTGCTGAAGCAACGACATTNATNGAAGAGATAGCTAACTGGTTGGGCATGATTCTCCTGTCATGTTNGAGGGGTTGTCATTNNTCACGGCTCAAAAGGGATTCGCCTTCTTGCCATCTCGCTAACGTCCANAGAAGGTCAGAGAGTCGGTTGAGGTAGGGCAGAACTTCTGAGTCTTCTGCACATATGTTGAGGCTTTCCCTTTCGGCTCGTCGAGCCATAACTCTGGCCCAGTCGAGTCTTGCTGAAATCTCGGTTTGGCCTGGGATGGTGAATTCGGTTGGTGCTTCGAAGAGTTCGCTGGTGGCATCTATGGCTTTTTCTATTGCGCTGACCATGCCTTGGGTGACCAGCGTTGTTCCCGGTTCAAGTTTGTGTCTGTTTTCNGGCAGGGTGGCGAGTTCTGCCATNGCGACGTATAAATCTCGGCACAAAAGCGTTAGAAGTTGGTCAAGTTCTGGGTCTTCGTTGGCTGAACGCGCCAGTCCTATCGCTGCTTGTGCTTCGTCCACGGCCCCGTATGCCATGGGGAGAACTGAAGCTTTGCTTACTCGTCCGCCGTAGAAGAGGCCTGTGGTTCCNTCATCGCCGGTCTTGGTGTAGATCTTCATGAACTATTCAAACTAGTCGGCGCCTGACCTAGACCAAAGGCTGCTCTGACATAGGCTCGGCAAGTGTCATTGAGCGGCTATTGGATTCTCACGTCAAATCAGCGTCTAATGCATTTTGAGGAACAGGTAACGGAGTTTGAGCTTGAGCTTCGCTCTGACCCTGTTTCGCTTGCAATGACACGCGATGGGCAGGGGTGTTTAGTCCTTGATGCAAGTGGACATATCCAAGCGCATGGAACCGCTAGGTCGCTCGGCGATCTTTCATCTCTCAATCTGGTTGCGCCACCTGTTGATATTGCTGCGTCGCCTATTGGTGTTGGGTATTGGGTGATTGATGCCCAAGGCAGCGTATTTAGTTTCGGTAACGCGCCATTTCTCGACGGAATCCCGCAGGTGGCCAGCAAGGCAGCTACCGCCGTGAAGATTGAGCCGGTCGCCGAAGGTGACGGGTATTGGATTGTCGATAGTCGAGGTGGAGTCCATTCGTTCGGGTCGGCCCCATTTCATGGTGCCTTGGTAGATAACCGCCCAGTCGACGGTCTTCGGGTGGTCGACTTTGCTGCTGATCTGAAGGGTCGTGGCTACTTATTTTTGGATTCAGTTGGTCAGGTATATCCGGTTGGGGACGTTCCTTATTTCGGGTCGCCGGCTCCTCTTGGGCGAGTTGACGCTGTTGGGCTAATAAGTAGACCGGGCGGCTATCTCGTAGTTGACTCGCGGGGAGCTATAACTGCGTTCGGGGATATCGCTAATTTAGGGTCTCCAGTCGGTTCGGGTCTCGAGGTGTTGGCCGTCGCCTAGGCCATGCGAGCAAACGACTGCGCGAGGCGAAGCGCCGTTCGCTAAAACTCGGCACCACAAACCCACAACTGTGTCGCGGTCTGTTTGTCCGAGGTCCCATAGTCTTAAGCTTGTGAATCATTCCTGCCTTACGTGCCAGCCGGGTGCAGATCGCGTAATCGACTACGAGAAAAATGCTGTAAATCTTCCCGAACATTTCCGTGGGCCTCCTACTTCGGGAAATGGTGGCGTCGCCACAGGCTTGTACGCCTGTCTCGGAGCGCACTTCCTTGAAACCAACGTTGCTCAGCTGCAGGTCAAACTTCATCAACCGGTCCCGCTGTCAACCAATTTGGAATTTCATGAGGAACAGGTCGACAACGAAACTGTCTCGGTCACCGTGGGGATCAGTGGCGAGACCGTTCTATCGGGTTGGGCGTCGTCGAAGACCAAAGAGCCGGTGATGAGTGAAGACACTGCGTTGGAGCTCCAACGACACGTTGCTCTTAGTGAGGAGCAAAAGAATAGGTTCGACAGTTACGAGGAGGTGTTTGGCCCGTCTAAAGATCACTTCGCGGAGTGTTTCGTTTGTGGTCCTGAATCGCGATTGGGGTTACGTTTACGTCTCCGACAGATAACTGACCAAATTTTTTGGCAGACATGGAATCCTGNNAGGCGCTGGGAGGACCANGGGGTTTTGGCCTCACTCCCNGCGATCGCGGCCCTAGATTGCACCTCAGCGCTGGGNTTTTATGTGAACGGTTTCTTGGGAGAGCACGAATCTTGTCTCCTCGGCACCTACGACGCCGCCGTAACTTCTCTGCCTCTGTTCGATTCTGATGAAGGCTTCCGTGTCATCAGCAAGACTCGTGAGCGCGTGGGTAGGAAAATTTATACGGACGTCGGCTTGTTTGGAGCCACGGGTGAAGTTCATGTACTTGGCAAAGCGACCTGGATAGTTGTCTCCCCAGAGGTGGCGAAAGGGTATGGGGAAGAGACCGCCAGCTAGCGAGCGACAGTTGGACTCTCAGAGCTCCGAAGACGACCCCCACCCTCAGTCGGGGATCTTTGACACTGGACAAGGGGACGCCACAGTGTGAAGGTCTCGCGAACCTGTGACCGACAACACCTCCCAATTCGGGGGTCCTATCCCCTTCGGNTGATGCTGTAAACGTCGCAGACGGCTTCTGGTGAAGCGCTTTTCGAGCGATCCCCGAGTTTCAGTCCCAGTTGCGGATTGCCTACTCAGACGCTCATAGATTGTTGAGCGCTGCGAGCAATTCTCGCGGGGCATTGCGATAGGAAGCGATTTGTTCGGAGTCCATCACTTGGATCCATTTATGGCCGTCAAATTGAACGATTGCNGGAAGAGTTTCAACCGCTGAAAGCTGACCTTCTAGCGCCTCATCTCTGTGTAAGAGATCAATTTGTACCTTGGTCTCTTTACATGCTGTCCGCCAAGACGACTTCCCAAAGGGGTTCCAGCCGTGGGTCAGGTCACACAGACTGCAAGAAGCACTGTTCGTCAATTTTGCACGTGCATATCGAAGTTCACCCATAAGCGAACCGTCAGCGTTGTAGAGACCAACAAATTTGAGCATCAACTCAACAATCTATGAGCGTTTGAGTCCCCAATCCCCAGCTGATCCCAGTTACGGCTCCCCTAGTAGACGGGAACGTAATGGCCGTCGAGGTATCTGCAATCAAAGTTGTCCTTAATCCGGTCTTCGTAGAAATAGTCCAGATGATGTTGTTTCTTGTAGGTCTCCCAAACTGGTTTCCGCGTCTCGCCAATCGGTCTCTGAACAGGAGGTGAGCAGCGGTACCGCAGCGAGTGCCCCAAGTAAGCGAACCATTCGCAGCTACTAGATCCCNGCGCNGCCCACAAAACTTCGACGATGGCTAGCGAGTGACAGACATATCTTCTCTCTAACAATCGTGCAGCTCCCNCANGCCAACCTAAAATGGGCGNGTGAGTGAGAACACACGCAATTATGTCCATGCGCTTTACGGCTTCGACGCTACGGTCCATCGAGTCGGGCCTGGAGATTCTCCGGGTTGGGACAACGCGAGCCCCTGCGAGGGTTGGAGTGCTCGCGATGTGCTTTCGCACAACATTGGTATGTGCCAAATGATTACTGGGATCGCTCATGGCATCGGAGCAGAAACCGCTGGNCAGCCGNAGGTAATCAATCCACTTGAAGAGTGGCGTAGCGCCTTTGCTGAAACGAGGGAAGCTCTAGACGATCCTGAGGCTCTTGCGCAGAAAGTCCAGACGCCGTGGGGTCACCTTGTCGTTGACCGGTTTGTTGGCGTGGTGACTGTAGACCCGTTAATTCACACGTTTGATCTGGCGGTTGCAACTGGCCAAGAGGTCGTCATAGACGAGGGTCTTGCCGTGGCTGGCTACGCGCAGCTGCAAAAAGCCGGGGACATGATACGCGGAGAACGATTTGGGCCTGAAATTCAGTTAGATGGGAATGAATCGGTTGTCGAGAAGTTGGTCGCGATGGCNGGCCGGGATCCGCTGCTGGGTTCCTATGCCAGCTACGAACCCANGTCCTAGTTTTTTGGGAGACGCCAAAAAACTGTCAGGACGCTTCTGATGGTTGAATCGAGTCGGAGAAGTTCGAACTAGAGATGAACCTCATCCCAAAGTCGGTGGCGGTCAACGAATTGGTGTCTCGTCCCTAATCGTTCTCACTGAGGCGTCTTCGATTTAGCTCCTCTGCCTGAGCGTCATCGATTTCTCGAAACCGTCGGAGGTTGAACTCTTTGGTTTGTTCTATTGCCTCTTTAATTTGTTGCATTTCCTCTTCGGACAGTTCTGTTTCCTCTTCGGACATACAGATGCAAGATTACATCTGGTTCAGGTTGTCCNGGTAGGTGTTGACTCGTGCACGGCGTACCCGGTTCTTAAAAAAGGCGTTGCNGTGCGCCTCTTTCAACTCATGATGAAACCCCGATAGCCATCTCTAGCTACGTCATCGCACCGNTCTGTATAACTNGGCAATCCCCCTACGTACAGCATGAAGGTTCGTGTATCGCGNCCCTCNATGTTCTTGTTCACGCCCATAAACCATGAGTCCACCTTGCTGAATAGCATTCGTTGCACCGACTCATACACGTGTTCAGTCCACTCATCTTCAGCATCAAGNTCGACCTCAACGCGTCTTACGTCTGAAGCGAAGAGTTGCTCTAGGAACGTCGACACCCATTCCACGTTCTGCTCAATGCAGCGAGGCATGTTACAAAACGTGGAGGCGTTGTGGGGTCCCACCAGTGTGAACATGTTCGGGAACCCTGCCGTGGCTAACCCTAGATATGTGCTGGGTCCATTTTCCCATTTCTCGGCGAGAATGCGTCCGTCGCTGCCTGTGAATTTTATTGACTTGTAGGGCCCCATAACAGCATCGAAGCCCGTCGCGTAGACGATTAGATCAAATTGGTGTTCTTGATCTGANCATTGAATCCCGTCGGTGGTGACCTTTTCGATGGGTGTTTCGTTGATATCCACAAGGAGCACGTTGTCTTGGTTGTATACCTCGTAGTAGTTAGTTTCCATCGGTACTCGGCGAGTACCGAAACCGTGGTCGCTGGGAATTAACTTCTCTGCAAGTTCTGCGTCGTCCACTCGTTCTCGAATTTTCCGTGCGATGAACTCGGAAAGCGTNGCNTTAGCTACTTCGTCAACCAACACATCTCGAAAGTTNCCGATCCAGATGCCGAAACCTGGAGAGGCATAAAGTTCCTCGTACAGGGCTTCTCGTTCCTCTTCGCTTACATCAAGGGCTTTTCGCTGATCTGAGTCGTGAATGAACCCTGAAAAGGATTTCCGGCACCGTTCAAAGATTTCGTCATAGCGGGAACGNATGTCAGCCATCTCAGCCGGTTCGATGGGACCATTGTGAAGTGGGGCGCACCAATTTGGGCTTCGCTGAAAAACAGTGAGGTGGTCTGCGGTCTTAGCTACTTCTTGGATCAGTTGTACGGCCGTGGCTCCCGTGCCGATTACGCCGACTCGCTTTCCCTTGAAAACGACCTCGTCGTGGGGCCATTGGGCGGTATGGAAAGACGGTCCTTGGAAGTCTTCCATCCCATCAAAGTCTGGAATCAAGGGTTTGGAGAGGATCCCGATAGCTGTGACGAGGAACCGGCAACGAACCCTGAATCCGTCTTCAACTTCGACCTCCCACTCGTTAGACGTTTCATCGAAAGTGCACTGGGTTACAACACTTTGGAATCTGATGTCGCTCCGCAGGTCAAACTCCTCGGTCACATGTTGGAGGTATCTCAGGTTTTCTGGTTGAGCAGAAAATCGTTCTTGCCAATCCCATTGGTCAAGTAAGTCTTGGCTAAACGAATACCCGTAGGAATAGCTCTCGGAATCGAACCGGGCTCCTGGGTACCGATTCCAGTACCAGGTACCACCTACGTCGGTTCCTGACTCTAGGACCAATGCGCTTACGCCGATCTCACGTGACTTGTAGAGCTGATACAACCCCGATACGCCTGCGCCGATGATGACCACTCCGTAGGAGGGAATCTCAGAGCTTTCACGTTCGTTCATGATCACAACTTAGCGACACCGTTGCCTTCG
>PAVP01000011.1 GCA_002713975.1 Acidimicrobiaceae bacterium
TCATGGATGACCTGGTGGGCACCAGTACTGCAACGTCACTGAACTTTGCTTCCCTCCACTCGCCGTCTTGGTGCACCGCCCAGCCTTCTTTGACCATATGGAGAACGGTTTGAGTGATGTCGTGAGCTTCAGCGAGTTGCACATTGCCTGCAGTTGGTTTTTCGGTCCCCGATGTTTGGTGTGCGGCAGCACCTAACAAAGTGACGGCATCTCCGACTGGTGCGCTTTCTCGGATCGGAACCAGAGGTGTGTATGCGGGCTGACTGTTGTCACGATGATTAACTAGCTTGCCAAAGACCTCGTTTATCCAAGAAATTATCTCGGGGGTACTGCGGAAATTTGTCGATAGCAGGAATTGCCCATCCCCATATTTTCCTTGGGCATCTAGGTACAGGCTGATGTCTGCTCGGCGGAATCTGTATATCGATTGTTTGGGGTCCCCGACGAAGAACAGACGACCGGGAAGCGTCGGTGTGGTTTGCCACGAGGTCGATGATGCGATGTCGATTGGAGATGCAATTAGCGTCGCGATTTCGATTTGGATTGGGTCCGTGTCTTGGAACTCGTCGATGAGAAGGTACTTATATTTGTTGTGCACTTTTGACCGGATCAGCGGACCTCGAGTCGAGTCGTTAAGTATCTCCCGGGCTGAAACTAAGAGGTCGTGGTAGTCAAGGCGGCCCAGTNTTCGCTGNTCGAGTACACCGTCCAGTATGAAGTCTGTGAGACAAGCGGTNAGNCGACGAAGAATAAGGTCANTNAGTGATGCTCGGAAGAANGNCACTTCCGNCGTGTAGCTCTCGAATTGAGACCTNAGGCTTTCTATGTCAGTCCAGTTGNNTTTTCGTCCCTTTNTTNTCCCNGANGGCAACTTGGTGNTGGCNAGNGTGTCTATTTGTTGGATCTCGTCAAANCCGGTTTCGAGTTNGTGCACAAATTNGCGGATTGNTTCGAGACTTTTGGTCATGGAATCTGAATCAGCGGAACCTATGAAGGTGTTTTCCTGCAGAGCCAAGGCATGGCCCTTAGCAATAAGGTCTTCGAATTGAACGGCAGCGGGTTCCGGATGACTTGTTGGTTGCAGCAAATCCCAATTCTTGTGTAGTTCGTTGGCCAATGGCAGCAGATCTTTGGCCGGATCGATGCCGAGTGCGTCGCTGATCAATAGTGTCCGGGACCACTCGGGATCTAGGAGGAGCGAATCCAAGAATCTTTCGAATCTTTCTATGAATTCAACTTGGCTAGAGATCTCGTCAAGGACCTCGAAATTCGGCGGAAGTCTCGCTTCTATGGAGTGTTCGGTGAGGAGGCGCCGAGCGAAACGGTGCAGCGTTGAAATAGCGGCATCATCGAGTTTCGTCAACGACAGATCCAATCTTTCTCGTGTCGCTGGTTCGGAGCAAGCCGCTAAGAGTTCTTCGAGGCGGGATCTAATGCGGTGTCGAAGTTCTGCGGCTGCTTTGTTTGTGAAGGTGATTACGGCCACGTCGTCAAGCGACACATCAGAGGAGGTGACAAGGTTGATGACCCTGCCGACCAAGGCTTCAGTTTTTCCGCATCCGGCACCTGCTTCTACAAACAAAGTCTTGCCATGATCAGACGCGATGGCCTCTCGTGCTTGTTGATCTGGAGGTATGACGTTGCTATTCATCGTCACCCTTTCCGTTGGTGGCAATAGCGCCTTCGCCTCGAAGTTGTGTGTACGGGCCGAGCGAATCCAGTAGNGACAGTGCCTTCCATTTCTCCTCTATTTCTCTGGTGCCGAGTTCGTCGGGGTCACAGAACACACATTTGCCGACACCGGTCCATCTGGATGAAGAAGGCGCTGGTATAGGAGGAAAGAGACCACCTTCTATTCCGTCAACGATGACGTCGATAGCCTCGTCGAACGCATCAAGAACGTCACGGCTGACCGGATAACCCCTCGTCGCCCATCGTTGAGAGTCACTGGTGAACCAATAGCTGGCGTGGACCTCGTTGACATCCTGACCCAGATAGCTATTTGCTGCGACAGCGTAGAGAGGGAGTTGAAGTTGAGAACCCCCCAATATGGGGTCCTCAGGACTGAGTTTTTTGTAGCTATCGATTTTGCCGGTTTTGTAATCGACTACTACGAGAGTTCCAGCGTCTGTTTTTTCGACACGATCGATACTGCCTCTGAAATCCACGGTTCGTCCAGATGGGAGTTTGCGTTTAAGGGGTGGGAAATCACCATCCGGTAAACCGAATTTTAGTTCCGTAGCGACAACGGTTCCTCGTGGTTCTCTTTGGTGGTCGTATTTCAAGATCCCGACTAAATCGTTGAGTAGCTGCTCGCGATCTCGATTCCAGAACAGTGGTCTTCCCACCAGACCTTGAGTCTCCAGTTCTGTTGCGACTTCAATGCCAATTTGTCTCATCAACGAAATGTCATCTTCGCTGTATTGCCGATCCGGACCCGGTGGGGTGCCTTTAGAAACTTGGTCGTGGAAGAATCGGTCCGCAGCCTCGTGGATCAGAGAGCCGCGAATGAGAGGCGAAATGCGAAATTCATGTCGAAAAGACTCCGGTTCATCAACACCGAGGACGTAGCGCATGAAATAGCTGTGCGGGCAGTCCACCCACTGTTTCAGGCGTGTTGGTGACAATACGTTGGTGCGAACTGTTGTCGGGTTGACTAGGCCGCTGAGATTGCCATCGAACCGCGTAAAAATGCTGCTACTGCGACCGTCGATCAACTGCCGGCCGGCTTCAAACGACGAGGTGTTATTCAATGGGACCGTTGCGAGGTCCTGACCTTCGTCTCGGCTATCCAACAACGACGCTAAGTCGAATTCCTGAGGTGATGCGGGAAAGTTCGAATTCCGAAGGCCGAAAATAAAGGATGGTTGATGTAGCGCCCATGAATGTCCTGGATCCCTGAACGCTTCGGAGAGTGAAAGGGCTCCCATGAGTTCGGCCATTTGTTCTAACCACCGTGCGGGGTAGTTCTCTTTGTGCTGACGAAGATCACCGCGTGGAAATAACAAGGTGCTTTCATTAGATGACGATAAGGCGGCAAGAAACCGCCGGTAGTCATCGTTGGTGACGTCGCGCGATATCGAGAGTGCCCCATTGAGGCGGGCCCGATCTTCGTCTGAGATGACACCGTTCCTGCGCGGTGCCGACGGAAAAGTCCCTTCAGCTAAACCAAGAATGAAGGTGTGTTCAAAATTGAGACCCCACGTCTGGCGTATATCGCCAACAAAGACACCTTGGCCGAGTTTGCCAACACGTTCGTGATGGTCTTCTAGCTGCGTTTCCAAGCTTCGACGGAAAACGCTGAAAGTTGTATTTGGTTCAACTCCGGTCAGATTTTGTAACCGATCCAGAACCTGTTCGACTGCTGCAAAGTCGCCTTTGTGGGGTCCAACCTGGTTATCTGGCCCCAAATAGCGTTCGATGGCCTGCCTCAGCCAGGAACAGAGTCCCGCCCAATCGGTGGGCAAACTTTCAGGGTTCACAATATGGTTCAGTTCTGTGACGAAGGCCAACAGGTCATCGACTTCGTGTGCTCTTCTTTCGTGACGACTTGCCTGACTGTCGTCTCCGGTGCGAACCCTTTCCTTTGCGGCGGTAGCTAACAGTTGTTCTCTGTGCCGGGAGAGTTTTTCTGACCAGTCCTCTAGCCCTGCACTCACTCCGGCAGCTATGGCTGCTTGGGACCAAGAAACCGAAGGGGTGGAAAGTGGGCTGTTGACGTGCATCCGTGTTTGGGAGCTGGAAAGAAAGTCGAGGACCGCGTTGACGTTCAGGTTTTTGTCTGGCAGAGCCAACAAACTCACGATGAAGCGGCCCAGCATCGAATCAGCAACGGTTCGAGATGAAACCCCACTGAAGCAGACTGCCGATTCGTTGAGGTGTTCCTCAAGGAGCCGGGCATAAGGGTTTCGGTGCGGATAAAGAACCGCTATCTGACTGGCCGTAACACCTTGATCGAGCAAACCAATGACAGATCGGATAGTGGTTCGAACTTCGTCGTCGGGGTCACTCACTGAAATAATTGTGCTGGCAGAAGCGGACGCGACGTTTGAAGAGGAGAGTCGTGTGTTGAAAAGATTAGCGACCCTGTTGGAATCGCGATCTGCTTGTTCAGCACCGGTTAAGCCGATTAAAGCTGTCATAGAGCTGGTCTCAGATAAGCGGGAGAGAAATGCTATTTCGGTAGTAGCTAGCTGTTGGGGGAGAAATAGCACCAATTTGCCGAAATTAGAGACTTTCTCCGCAGCCAGGTCCGTGGATCGAAAAAGATCGAACTCATCGAACCATTCGTCCTGGAGTAACCGGTTGGCGGCGCTGCAAACACGAACTACTTCGCTACTCCGCTCTCCTGCCGACGCGAGTGCGTTCAGATCACCCTCTTCTAAATCGCGGAGTTCGCGGTATACGCGAACTAGCTCCCGTTCCGTCGCCCCGTGGTGAGCGATCGGTTCGAAGATGCCAGGGTCATTGGTAAGTATTTGGCGTATCGCGGCGCCAATGACAACACCGCGTACTGGCTGACGTCCTTGGGCTAGGAAGCTGTGACCAGCGACGGCTTCGGCAAGTCGGTACGAAGTTAAGAAATCTGTTCCAACCAGACCCGTGCCAACCCAAGATGTTGCCCCGTAGTCGCCAGTCGCCAGCTCTCTCCGCAGAGTAACTGCCACGTAATTACTCGGGACTATGACGCATACTGACGCGAACACATCCTGGCTTTTAGCATCGTGAAGCAGTCGAGCGAGTTGCTCGTTAGCTTCCCGACCAAAGCCGACTTCGCGAGCGTCAATCATGGCATCAACCATAGGGCTGGGGAGTGACTGCGAAGTCTGACCAAAACAACTCGGACCTATGTGTCAGTCATCTTTGCGACCACAGGTGCCATGGCGTCTACCTCGCCTTCATGTATGACCCAATAACTTGTGCCATACAGCTCCCGGTATTGATGAAGTTGGTCACAAACATCACTGATGGTTCCGGCGAGAACCATCGGGATAGTTCGCGCTTGCTCAGGGGACAGACCGAACATTGGCGCCATTCCCTCAAACATTTGGTCTGCCTCTGAAGTGGTATTGGTTACCGCTGTCATAAACGTGTTCATCTGCAACTCAATATCGGCAAACCGATCCCCAGCGGCTTCTTCAACCCAATTGCGACGCTCCAAAAATCTCTCCCCAAGAGCGGACAACGCTGTTTCAGGACCTACAGATCCGGCGTGCAGTGACGCGTTAAGGCCAACAATGTCGGCTCGCAAGGCCGCTTCGGTAAGAACTCGTTTCCCGCCTCCACCAACGATTATCGGTGGACCACCGGGCTGATGCGGAGAAGGAGTACCAGTTAAGCCGCTGATCTCATAATGGCTGCCTCGAAAATTGAAAGGTTCTCCGGACCACAAACCTTGAACAACCTCAATGGCCTCAATCATTCGATCTATACGAACACCGGGTCTGTCGAACTCGATACCTGCAGCTTCATAGTCGTCAGTCATCCAACCGGCACCAATGCCAAATTCGACCCGGCCACCCGAAACGACATCAAGAGTCGCGATCTCTTTCGCGAGCGTTACCGGGTGTCGGTAGTCAACGTCATACACCAGCGCTGCCACTCGCAGAGTGGTTGTCGCCTCGGCCGCCACGGTCAAAGCGACTGTTGGGGCCCATTGGTCATCAAAATGGTCGGGACAAAACACTGTGCTGTAGCCCAGGTCCTCTATTTTTCGGACCGTTTCTCTGTACACATCACCTGAAGGAGATGTTGAAAATTGAACGCCGAACCGAAACGGATGCATTCCCGCACCCTAACGTGGTTCGATGCCCCCTCTTGCTCCGAATGAATACCCACCAGCTCTGTTTTTGCCATTAAACGGTGGAGTGGAATCAACCGAACTCACGCGTGGACCCTGGAGTCACGGTGTAATGCATGGCGGTCCCATATGCGGATTACTTGCATGGGCTATTGAAAAAAGACTCAATCGAGATGACCTCGCATGTACTCGACTGACGGTCGAAATACTTTCCGGAGTGCCCGTCGACACATTGACGACGTCGTCTGAGATAGTCAAAAATGGTAAACAGACGGCGGTCGCTGAAGCATCAATATCCCACCAGGGGAAATTGTTAGCCAGAGCCACGTCGCAGTGGCTGGCACAGCCGCAGCAGCTACTCGCGAACTCAGAAGAAGTTCCAGAGATCCCCATAGAGCGAGCAGACCCAGGATCTCACCCCGATATGGAATACCCCCGACCCGGCTTTAACGCGGACGCTGTAGAACTGCGAATACTGTCCGGCTCGACAGAAGAACCTGGTCCGGGTCGTATTTGGGCACGGCTCGATCACCGGCTCGTAGCAGGCGAATCCCCCTCAATGTTCCAGCAAATAGCGACATTGTCTGATCTTGGAGCTGCCGTCGGTTGGGAGCACTCTGATGACGACCAACCTTTTATAAATACCGACGTAACTCTCCAGTTGCTGAGACCACCTCAGAGTGAATGGGTTTTGTTTGAATCCTATTCCCAACGCGTATCGAGCAATCTTGCGTGCTGCAGGACGACCCTGATGGATCTCAACGGTCCCCTTGGATGGGTGTTGCAGAGCCAAATGGTCGCTCCCGAGGCTCTCCAATTTTGATGTGATGGTCTATCACTTAACCCCAGTGCGATGGGCCTGAATCAGGAGAGCTCGCCAACAGCACCGCTATCTATGAGGAGGTCGATCTCGGCCTCGGTATGGCCTGCGTTGGCCAAAATTTCACGAGTGTGCTGTCCCAACTTTGGGGCAGGCGCCTTAGGGCCAACTTCAGCGTCAACGAACCTCATCGGCGCCGCAACAGTGCGATACGGACCAATGTCTTCGCTGTTAAGCGTTGGGAAAATGGACAAGGCATCCGCTTGAGGGTCAGATGCAACCTCATGAAGTGCGAGCACGGGACCCCAAATAATCCCATTCGAGTCAAAGATTTCCCCCCACTGGTCCCGACTCTTGTGGGATAAGGCGTCATCGATGGCAGCCACAATTTCTGGCATGTGTTGAAAACGCCCTCGGATATCTTGAAACCTTTCATCGCTTAGAAGATCTTCGCGTTCGATGACCCGACACAATTTGGGCCAGGCACTCTCCTCAGGCATATTCAGGACAACCCATTTACCGTCACCGCATGGGTAGCGATTAGCGGTTGGGATGATCATGTTCTCTCTTGCGCGAGGGCGAAGCGGAGCTCGGTCAACAGCTGTGATTGCGTAATCAGTCGCTTGAGTCCAAATAGCGGTCTCGTAAAGCGAGGTTTCGACTGTTTGGGGCTCCCCAGTTCGTTCAGCGAGCCGGAGTGCCGCCAAAATAGCCCCAACAAATGCCAGCCCGGTCGTGTGGTCGCCTTGTGCAGGTCTAGCCATCGGTACCGTCCCCATCTCACCTTCGCGCATAGCGTCATACAAACCAGAGCGACCAAAAAAGGCGGTGACGTCGTAGCCAGGTCTGTGGGCTTCAGGCCCTCCCGTCCCGTAGCCGGTCAGGGTTGCATGCACAATTCGATTGTTGACCCTTTGTAGGGCAGAGGGATCCAGTCCGAATCTTTGTTGACGATGTTGCAACAGGTTGCACATGAATACGTCAGCTGCAGCTACCAAAGCGAATACGACTTCCATCCCTGCTTCGGATTCCAGGTCGATAGCTATCGATCGTTTACCACGGTTGGAAACGTCAAACTGATAGTCGAAATTTTTCTTTTCCTCAGCAACCTTGGCGGGCCGCCCCATGTCTCGCATTGGGTCGCCGGTTAATGGTTCTACCTTGATCACATTGGCTCCGAGATCAGCGAGAATCGCTCCGGCGCTGGGAGACGCCATCCAGTTATCAATTTCGACAACAGTCACATCTTCCAATGGTGCAGCCAATGAATTACCTCCCAAACGTCTAAAGGGAGACTAGTCAAATAAGCACTCCAGCCTCAGAGTTGACCGTGGGAGGTGTCGTCGCTTCTCAAGGATGAAAGCTTCAACCAAGCAGTTCTCGTCGTTGGTCGTTACTCTGCTGACATGCAGATAAAAGACAAAGTTGCCATCGTGACTGGTGGGGGTAGTGGAATTGGCGAAGCGTTGGCGAAACGCTTTCATGACGAAGGCGCCAGTGGTGTGGTCGTAGTCGACCGGGACGGATCAAATGCGGAGCGTGTAGCACAAACAATTGGCGCTACCGCAGTTGAACTAGATGTAACGGACGAAAGTGGAATTGTTGACCTCGTCAACCAGACAGTAAAAGACCATGGAACCCTTGACATTTTTGTCTCCAACGCGGGATACGTAACCCAGGGCGGGGTGGAAGCCGACAACGACGAAATTCAGCGCATGTGGGAAGTCCATGTCATGTCTCACATTTATGCAGCGCGAGCTTCGATACCTGTGATGGTGGCAAACGGAGGCGGTTACTTGCTGAACACCGCTTCAGCAGCCGGTCTTCTCACCCAGTTGGGATCGATGCAATATTCGATCACTAAAGCGGCAGCCGTTTCATTAGGAGAGTTCTTGGCCATTACTTATGGAGAGCGNGGCATTCGAGTCTCGATGCTTTGCCCACAAGCCGTAGAAACCAACATTCTTGCCAATAGCCCNGACCGTCTAGACCAAGACAGAGGCACCCCGGGAAGCGCAGCAGGTGACGGTGTCCTCACAGCCGAACAGCTAGCCGACACTGTCATTGAGTGCATGACTGAAGAACGGTTCCTTGTNTTGCCGCACCCTGAAGTCCAGACATACAGAGAACGAAAAGCTAATGACGTCGACCGCTGGATCAGCGGGATGCAGCGCTTCCAAAGCCAACTTTTCGCNGACGGTGATTTCACGCCNGCAGATTGGCTATTGAGCTAACAATGAGCAGTGTCCCCCTCGAAGATGACTTCGACACAGACATTTCACATCTACAAAAACTTCATCAGCGGGAATACGAAATTCGCTCCTACGTGAAAACGCCCGAAACGATTCTGATTAGGGGAAGAGTAAAAGACACAAAACCGCCTGGCGTCTATTTCGATGATGACCCAAACCCGTTAGAGATTCACAAAATGGTGATCGACTTAATCATCGAGTTCCCCGACTTAGTGATAATCGACGCCAACGTGCGGATGGAAACCCACCCACACGGGCATTGCCCCAGCATCGTTGACCACTACCGGGAATTGATTGGCCTGTCCATAGCCCGCGGCTTCACTCACAAGGTGAGGGAATTATTTGGGGGACCGAAAGGCTGCGCTCACACCACAGCACTTCTCCAAGCAATGGCCCCCGTAGCGGTCCAATCCACATGGTCGATGCGGATCTTGTCACCCACTGAACAAATGATTGCACCACCAATATCTGGTGACGCCACCCCGGAAGAAATTCGAACCCGGATGGCTTTCAACCTCAACACCTGTCACATATGGTCCGACCCAGGACCGATGTTCGACGCGATCGATCGTGGCGAAGAGGTTGCTCCACCCTTATGGGCAGTGCAGCGAGCCGATGAACTCGGTCAATCTTTAGTTTCTTGGCGAGAACGGATGTCAGGACGGTCGCCTACCAACCCCTCCAACTGAACTAGCTGTTCATCGAGATCGACGAGCCCACGCACGACCGAGGTAACCCGACGGTTGCTCGGTTGTGTCTCCGGCTTAGGTTGGCGCCTCTCGAAGAGGTGCATGAAACCTTTCCCTTTAGTCAAATACGCCGTTGCAAGAAGAAGCGCCGCGTAAATNAAGCCTTCGGACTTCACCAAACCAACCCAGCCGTATTCGACTACCCAATTGCGGTCAATNAGCCATACCGGNAAGAAGATCAGTANGACTGCACCAGGGACTGCCGAAATGAGTCGGGAGCCTCCAAAGGCCATNGCCAGGGCNAACATCTTGATCGAAAGTTCTTCCGGGAAATGGGTGTANTCATTGAAGTTGGTCGGAATCATCAATAAGCCACCAGCGAGCCCNGCCATGCCTCCACTCAAAGCAACCCCGTAAAGNCTGAGCCGATATACNGGNATGCCNAACGCNCGCGCTGCTTCAGGCTGATCNCGACTGGCAATAAATGCACGNCCGATCGGACCNCGCAATAANCCNTGAACNAAGAACAGAGTTANCGCCACNTATGCNGCAACGATGAAGAATTCCCAAATATGTTCATCGTTCTCNGCAATCCCTGTCCAAGAGGGTGCTACGAAAGCNCCNTTTAAGGTCACGGGTAAGTTGCCGTCTATCTGCCTGAGAATGATGGGNTAGGCGACGGCNAACGAGAGAGTTAGGAGAGCCAAATAGGCTTTTGGNAGNCGTAGNGAAGGNATAGCAACNACAGCACCAACTAATGTCCCGGCCAAAAGTCCTGCNAGCGGCATCCACAGCACNGGCGCCCCGAAATCGTTTACTGCGTGCAANGCGGCATAGGCACCAACNCCNACGAAAGCNCCCTGACCCAATGAAAGAAGACCCAGGTAATGGGTCANTANCACCAACCCGCCAAANGCAAGTGACAAAGCAACNACGTTNGAGAGGTCAGTAACGATCTTGGGNGTTGCCCAAAACGCGACCCTGAGACACACANCGATGAACGCTGCNGACGCAATGATCCAAGCGGCGCGCTTCACCGAAGAAGNCTGCGATCCCAGAGCNGTCATCGTTGTTGCCACGCTTCTGTTCGAGGCATCAGGCCTGAGGGNCTNACAAACAACACGATGATTAATACCAACAAGGCCCAAACNAGGGTCACTTGACTGTCCACGAAGCTCACGTACCCGCCGAGCATCGTCTCAAGGAAAGCAAACAAGTATCCGCCCACGAACGCAAGAGCTGGGCTACGCAACCCCCCTAGGGTCGCCGCAGCAAGGCCGAACACCAGTAAGCGGCCCATCATGTCAGGTCGAACGTTGATCTCACCGGCTATGAGCCCGCCTGCTAACGCCCCGATCCCAGCCGCCAACGCCCATCCGAGCATAAGAACTCGACTCACCCTTATACCCACCAAGAGTGAGCCCGTGCGATTAGACGTGACAGCCCTGAACGCGAGACCAGCCTTTGTTCGCCGTTGCAGTACCGCTAATAGGCCCAGCACAGCGATCATGGTTAACGTGATTCCAACGCTGTCGTGCCACAGACGCGCACCACCGATATCCCAACGATCTTCGGCGGTTTGAGGGAATGGAGATCCCAAAAACATCGTTCGTCCGCCCCATTGTTTGCGAACGAAAGCCCCCAAAAGCAGATATAAGCCCAATGTCGCACCCACCGCNGCCACAGGGTCGGCGCTAATAGGCCGAACAATCACCCGCTCAGTGAAAGCGCCGATCACCATAGAAATAGCTATTGCCCCGAGAATTGCTGCCCATACCGGCCACGCCGCGCCTATCAGGTCAGTGTTGGATGAAAATTTCATATACGGGCTGGGACCCGTAGCAAGCACCAAAGCGATATAGGTGGAGAACATCGCGAGCTGACCTTGAGCAAGATTCAAAATGCCGGTCGAACGAAACACCATGGAAATGGCGACAGCCAGAGCCGCGTACGCGGAGCCATTAGCTAAAGAATCNAAAGTTCGTTGTAAGAACAGCGACATACANNACGAAGTTTGTCACTCTCGAACGNCAGAAGCANCAACTAACCGGTCATACTCAAATCAAGAGTTCATGTCAGGATGTTTTACGTGACAACAAGCCGCTACCTCGCTGACTACGCGATCACCTGCGACAGTGACTTTTCGCTTCTCGCTGACGTCGCAATGGATGTAACAAGCGGACGGATCTCATGGATAGGCAAAGAGACGGACGCACCACCCCACCCNGGACCGACGACCAAACTAGGCGGTCTA
Organism: Acidimicrobiaceae bacterium; assembly: GCA_002713975.1. Lineage (GTDB taxonomy): Bacteria > Actinomycetota > Acidimicrobiia > Acidimicrobiales > Poriferisodalaceae > MedAcidi-G3. The sequence goes on from PAVP01000011.1 coordinate 11,816, forward strand.
GTGATGCCAGGACTGGTCAACAGCCATGCCCACACCCCGATGACCTTGGTACGCGGCGCGGGTGACGGACTCCCTCTGATGGACTGGTTGACCAAAGTCATGTGGCCTCGCGAAGGCCAGATGACAGCCGAAGACGCCCTATGGGGAATGAGACTCGGGGCTGCCGAAATGCTCCTAGCNGGAGTAACCAGTACTTGCGAAATGTATCTATTCGAAGAAGCAGTCGTCGAAGCAGCACAAGAAGTTGGTATCCGTCTAGCGATGACTCCTGGAATAATCTCCGCCCTCCACGGAGACAGCTTTGGTGCCACCGAGAACCGAATAACCGACATAGCGGAATTCCACTCGCAATATCACGACCCTGACTCCCTGATCACCGTCGGCTTCGGACCGCACTCCGCCTACGACCTTCCATTAGAACTGTGTTCCGAAATCGCCGAGGCNGCGCGTGAGCTCAAAGCTCTTCTTCACATTCATGTGTGCGAAACCAAAACCGAAGGAGCTGAACTAGAAGCCCAAAATGGAGGTGAATCAACCGTTCAACTATTGGCCAATCATGGGGTCCTAGACGGCCGTGTTCTCGCAGCCCACAGTGTTTGGCTAAATGACTCNGACATCGAAACCTACGAACGAAAAGGGGTCCGAGTAGCACATTGCCCGGTAAGCAACATGAAGCTTGCGTCGGGATCGGCACCCATTCAGGCAATGCGCGCAAAAGGAATTGACGTTGGCTTAGGCACCGATGGACCAGCATCAAACGATGACCTTGACCTTTGGCAAGAAATAAAAATTGCCCCTCTACTTACCCGTGTAACGACGCTGGATGCGTCATCGATGACGCCACAAGATGCTTTGACAATGGCCACCGTCGAAGGGTCCCGAGCGATAGGCAACGACGACACCGGAATGCTTCAGGTCGGATCGAAAGCCGACTTCATCCGGCTCGACCTCGACGACCCTACATTTGTCCCCGTTACCAACAACGACGAACTAATTGCCCACGTCGCCTGGGCTGGCAGTGGTCGACATGTAACCGATGTATGGGTTGGAGGCGCACAGGTCGTTGCCCAGCGACAACTCACGAATTTCGACCTTGAGCAGGCCCTGCAGCAAGTCCAAAGCCGCGGCCAGCGACTCGCTAAAGACTCAGGCACCTAACGCCAGCCACGACAACACACAATAAGTTCACCCATGAGCACCAACGCGCGTGCAACGATGGCTCCATGATCGGGATCATTGCGGGCAGCGGTTACTACGAACTTCCGGGCCTACTCCAACGAAAAGACGAACTTTTCACCAACGAATATGGGCAGGCCACCGTCTCAACAGGGATCTGGGACAATATCGCCGTCGCCTTCGTAGCCCGACACGGAGGCGATCACTCGATACCACCCAACGCGATTAACTATCGAGCAAATATCAGAGCACTAGCCGACCTCGGGGCCGCATCAGTGTTCGCCGTCAACGTAGTCGGATCGATGGTCCCCGAACGTGGCCCAGGATCACTCTTCGTACTTGATGACTTCATCGAATTCACACAAGGTCGCCAGTGCACTTTCTTTGATCGCCCTGGCGAAGTAACGCACACAGACATGACGGCAATATACGACCCGGAGCTCCGAGCGATCCTCATTCGCGCCGCCGAACTTGAAGACCAAGAAGTTAGCAACACAGGGACGTATGTCTGCACCAACGGGCCACGGTTTGAAACGCCAGCCGAAATTCGCATGTACACCCAGTTCGGAGCCCATGTAGTCGGAATGACCGGCTACCCAGAAGTTGCGTTAGCCCGAGAAGCAGGTCTGCGGTATGCGTCAATAGCAGTCGTATCCAACCTCGCCGCAGGCATAACAGACGACGTCGTAGAAGAAAAAGAAATCTGGCAAGCACTGGAAGCAACCAAAGACCCTGTGTTCCGCATCCTCAAGCGAGCCACCCAGCTAAGTGCATCGGGTGAATGTTGAAACACAGCTCGATATCAGCGGCTGACCTGATCTCACCTGACCCACACCCGTTCAAATGGCGAATGGGTGTCAAGCCACTCAACCTCGAACAATGGCTCCTCGTCGATCAAGAACGCGACACCGACCTNGAAGAGATCGGACAACTTATCGACGACCACCGAGACGAAATCATCTACTGCGAGCCCAGCGCATACGAAGGCTGTGACGAACTGTCAATTGAAGTCCTACAACACCTCCAGCAAATACACGACCTCAAGACACTCAAGATCGACCAACAGGAAGGTCAGGCGCCCATAGAAGCCATTCGCCGTGTCGTCCAGGAAGACCTTTGCCTTCTAGAAAGANGGCCCGAAGGGTGGACGATGACCGCGTGTGCAGTCGCAATACCAACCCAATGGGACGTGCCCTCAAAGTACGGAAAGACCCTTGATGTAATCCACGAGCCAGTACCCCGATACGACACNGACTTATCTCAACCAATGGGCACTTTCTTTGACCGGCTNCGACCAGAAGCACCAGTCTGGAGAGCCAACCGCACTCTTACCGATGANCCGAACCTGAGACTGGCACCTCANCGGCGCCACCATCCCATGCGAGANGACATCANNATCAACAATGTGGCCGATCGGGTATGGCTACGCGTCGAATANCAGACGCTTCGACGACTACCTCAAAGCGACGTNATCATCTTCACCATCAGAATNCTCAGACAANAGATTGCTTCNGTAGCNGACCATCCNGAAACATTGATCCAACTCCTGAGTTCCTTGGCNAAANTGCCGAGTGAGGTCCGCNGCTANAAAGACAGCACCTGGCGTCACGCCCAGCTGATANGAGAGTGGGCCCTCTCCACAGGTCAGGCAACCGAAGAAGAGCTTAACGAAAGCTAACGAACGTTCGTGTGTATACTGTGGGTATGCGGACATGGCGCGACATGGACGAATTCGAAGAGTTCCTAGATGCCGGAGGCATCGTCGAACCCAACGACGACATCCCCGAACCCTATCGAAACGCGGTTTTCCGCTTCATTGAACTCCACGCGAACAGCGAATATATGGGTGGACTCACGGAAAGAGACTGGATACCCAAAGCCCCAGGGATGCATCGAAAATTAACAGCACTGGCCAAAAGCCAGGATGAAATAGGCCATGCCCATCTCCTCTATATGGTTGCAGCCGATCTCGAGGTAAAGACCCGCGAAGAAATGATGGTGGACCTACTCGAAGGACGAACCCACTTTCACAACGTCTTTCACTATCGCGTGCATAGTTGGGCCGACCAAATAGCAGTGGCTTACCTAGTTGATGCGGCTGCCCTCGCTAGTCAACAAGCCATTTTCAAAAACTGTTCATACGGCCCATACAAGAGAATCCTCCGCCGGGTGATCACAGAAGAAGGATTCCANATGCGCAACGGTGAAGAAATGATGCTGTTGATGGCACATGGAACAAACACTCAACATGAAATGATGCAGGAATCGATCAACCGTTGGTGGCTACCATCNGTGCAACTGTTCGGCCCTGACTCCCGGCCAGATGATGAATTGCTGAGATGGCACATCAAATCAGAACGAAANGAAGACTTAAGAGACCGCTATGTCCAAAAGTTCGTACCCCAACTATTAAACGGAGGCTTCACCATNCCGGACCCCGGTCTGAAGAAAGACCCTGTTGACGGCAAGTGGAAAATCAGTGAGATTGACTGGGAACCTCTCAAAAAAACGATGCGAAATGGNGGCCCGGACAGCGCGCGTCGAATTGCTGATGCCCGAAATGCCTGGGAGAACGCCAGTTGGGTCCGCACAGCACTTGATGCCGCCGCAAAGGCATCTACATGACCATCACAAAGTCAGCTCTTAACGCGGTGCGCTCCGCCGTCGCTTCAGTAAAAGACCCGGAGTACCCAGATCTCAATATCCAACAGCTAGGCATCCTCGAAGATGTCGTTGTTGACTCCTCGTCCATCCGAGTTGATCTTGTCCCCACAATTCTCGGATGTCCTGCCTTGGACATCATTGAACAAGACGTGGTANCAGCGGCTCGAGCTGTCGGGCACGAAGTAACCGTCAGATTTTGTCATTCGCCCGCATGGACACCGGATCGTATAAGTGATGATGCACAAGAAATCTTGGCAAACGAGTACACCATCGCTATAACCCCCCGAACTGGAAACACAGAATGCCCACTATGTGGGCACACCTCATTGGAAAAACGGAGTGATGTCGGCCCAACGGCGTGTAGGTCTGTTCACTGGTGCCCGAACTGCCGCAACCCAATAGAAGTCGTGCGTTCCAGAAAGGCACAGGACTCGTGACGCGACGAAGCAGAGCCGACGTCGTCGCCGCGGCACGGGTGCTCTTCGCGGATCAAGGCTTCCACGGGACGTCAATGCGCGACCTAGGCAAGGAGCTTGGCATTCGTGGCTCCTCCCTCTACAGCCATGTGGTTTCCAAAGATGAACTATTGGTCGACGTAGTGCGAGAAGCAGCATCGCGCTTCCAAACACTTGCCGATGAGGTAAACGCGATGTCGGGGACAGCCAAGCAAAAATTGTCCAGGCTTGTCCAAGGGCACCTCCACATCCTTGTGGAAGATCCTCATCAAGCCCGAACGTTCCTCAATGAGATTCGATTCCTTCCTGAATTCGAACGAGAAGAGGCAGTCGCGATGTTTGACCGTTACCAGGAGACGTTTCGTGAGGTNATTGAAACGGGTCGCANTGGTCACGAATTTCGATCCGACCTAGACGTCCCGTTGACAGCCAANCTAATTCTCTCGCTTCTGAACGGCACAACAAGATGGTTCAACTCAGAGGGGANCTTGGACACCGAGACACTGGGTGATGAGATTCATCAGCTCCTTACGGGTGGACTCGCCTCTGTATCAAAGGTCGACCTGACATGAAAACGTACGAAGTATTTCTAAAAAAGGAAGGCAAAGATCCCTTCAGTCACGCAGGATCAGTCGACGCACCCGATGACGAACTTGCACTGACCTACGCGCGCGAAGCCTACGGCCGTCGCAGCGAAGGGGATCAGATGTGGGTTGTCCCTCGTAGCGACATCATCATCGCTGACGAAACGGAACTTAAGATGGCTGACCGAAAACACAAACACAATGACGGTCAGTTGCTAGCTGAGCTTCGTCGCACCGCTCCAAGCGACGAAAGTTAACCAGATGGTCCCAACAGAAGAGGCCCGCGAACTTGTTCTCGCTTTCGCCGATGATGAACTATGCGTAGGACAAAATCACGCGTGGTGGATCGCCGTCGGACCTTTCCTAGAAGAAGATCTAGCATTCACATCGATCGCCCAAGATGAACTTGGTCATGCACGAGCCCTTTATTCGCTGCTCACAGATGATGTAGACCATCTGGCATATGGCAGAACCCCTTCAGAATACCGGTCGGCCCACATAGCCGAGTTCCTCTGCCATGACTGGTCTTGGGCGTTAGTTCGCCATGTACTTCACGATATAGGGGAACAGATCCGCTGGTCCGCTATCACCGATTCAAGCTGGAAAGAACTNGCTCACACGGCTCAACGAGCCCTTGCTGAAGAACATTTCCATGTACAACATGGTTTGTCGCTGATGCGTCGTTTGCTTTCCAACGAGGATGGCCGCCGACGTTTAGAACCGGTAATCNTAGAACTCGCNCCCTACGGGAGGGAATACTTCGTTGACCCCGGNCATGGGCTGGTGGACGAAGGGGTGCTGACAATGTCAATGGCCGACCAAGAACAAGAGTGGGTGAAGCAAGTTTCGGGTTTATTTGATGAATTCGACATTCCCGTCGATTTGAACGTCGAAATGCCAGCCTTCGGCCGATCAGGAGTTCGGTCAAAAGATTTCGACTTGCTCCACGACGAAATGACCGCGGTAATTCGGATTGACCCGAAAGCTCAATGGTGATTAGACCGTAAAAGCTTGAATCTCGCGCCAAACCTTTTCTGGAGTAAGCGGCATATCCAAATGNCGAATTCCTAAATGGCTCAATGCATCAANAACTGCGTTTTGAATTGCNGGAGTTGCTCCAACCGTTCCAGATTCACCGATCCCTTTCGCACCGAGGGGATTGATGTGGGTAGGAGTTTCGAGAACAACTCGCTCAAACATCGGTAACTCGGTTGCTGAAATGACCGGGTAGTCGGCAAAGTTGCTAGTAAGAGGGTTCCCATATTCGTCGTANCGAAATTCTTCCACTAATGCCTGAGCGGCACCTTGTGCAAGGCCCCCATGAACTTGGCCGTCAGCAAGCAACGGATTCAATATCACACCGGCATCGTCACACGCGACTAACCGTTTCAGCTCAACAGCACCAGTTTCAACATCCAGCTCTATTACGGCGACGTGGGTGCCGAATGGGAAAGTAGGACCTTCGGAGTCGAAGACCTCTTCGGCATGCAAAAGACGAGGCCCATCNGTCNNAGTTTCGGCGAACTTGGCTACATCTCGCCAGGAAACCCCAATAGANGGTGTCCCAACTACGTGAAAGAGACCACTGTCGGTGTTCAGTGACAAATCTTCTTCTGATGCTTCTAACAAATCTGCCGCAATTTTTTTTGCCTGTTCAACTAGTAACGCTGATGATTCCCATATAGCGGCGCCGGCTAGCTGCACTGAACGTGAACCGCCGGTGATGCTTCCCTGAGGGATTTCGTCGGTGTCACCGTGCACCACTTCAATATCGTCCATTGCGACTCCAGTCGCGTCGGCAATGAGCATCGCCCAGGCTGTGTGATGGCCTTGGCCGTACGGCGANGANCCNGTCCTCGCCAAGAGTTTGCCGTCGCTGAGCAGTTCAACTCCTCCGTATTCTGAGCGGCCCGCACCAGCTGTGCGTTCCACATAAGTTGCCACTCCGATACCTAAGAGGCGTGTCTCGTTATTCAATCGACGACGTTCTTGTTCGGTTCTGAGAACCTCATAGTCACTGGCGACAAGCGCAGCGTCGAGGCTTGCTTCGTATTCGCCGCTGTCATAGGCCGACCCGGTTTTCGTCACCAAAGGAAAATTCTGAGGACTTAGAAAGTTGCGTCGACGGACTTCCGTTGGGTCCATGCCGATTTCCATAGCGAATGCGTCGACAGCTCTCTCAATCGCTGCCGCGGCTTCCGGTCGGCCGGCACCTCGATAAGCGCCCGTTGGAGTGGTGTTAGTCACGACTGACACGGAACTAAAACCGACGCTTGGGATGTCGTAGCACCCAGTCAACATCGCCCGGGCGTTAGCCGGTAACCCAGCGCCACCTGCGGGATAGGCCCCTGCTTCTTGAACTACATGAAGATGGTAAGCCGTGATATCCCCGGTCGCGGTTCCCCCAATGCGGCAGTACTGAACTTGTCCTCTGCCATGGCCGAGACCGACCATGTCGTCGCTCCGATTTGGAACCCAAACAACAGGGCGCTTCACTCGTTTCGAAATCCAACCCAAAATTGCCTCTTCGGGAGATGGACGTGCCTTAGCACCAAAACTGCCTCCGACATCGCGAGAAACCACTCGCACTTCTTCTCTCTCAATTCCCAGAATGGAAGCAATCACTGCGCGCACCGGGTGAGGCCCCTGACCGGCGTTGAAACAATGCAGACGACCATCGTCGCGCCACTCCGCAGCTGCAACCCGGGTCTCGATGGGTGCTGGAGCGAGACGATTATTTACCGTTCGNACCTCAGTCACCACTTCACAAGAACCAAAATCAACTTCGAGACCCTCGGCTTCCATGCGACACACCACGTTGCCTTCAGCCGTGTCATCAAACAAAAGCACTGGAGAATCCAAGGCGGTTTCGGCATCGACCACGACATCCAGTGATTGATAATCGATTTCNATGAGTTCNGCGGCGTCNGTTGCGATGGANGGAGATTCTGCGACTATGGCTACGACTGGTTCTCCAACGAACCTNACTCGATCGTCAGCTAGTAATGGTCGAACCATCGCTTCATCAAAAAGTGGGTTCGCTGATGGATAGGGACCGATATCAAGATCGGCGTTCGTGATTACGTCAATGACACCAGGCATCGATAACGCGGCCGAAGGCTCTATCGACAGCACCTCCGCATGGGCAATTGTCGAAGTCAGGTAATGCACATAGGCCGGATTATCGAACTCGATATCACCAACGAAAGTTCCTTCCCCTCTTAGGAGTGGTGCGTCTTCTCGTCGTCTTACTGAAGTACCGCGTAGAGCCATGTTCCTATGTCCCTCTCTCAGAATCAGAGAATGGTTCTGTTTAATCGAGCTTGCTTGTAACAGCACAGATATCATGGCTTATGTACGGTGCAGCGATGCAGCGAAGTCCGGTAAAAATCCGGCACTGTCCCGCAACGGTGATGTCTCCTCGGAGAACGAGTCCGGCCGCCTGAATCAATGCCTCGCACGACGATTCTCGAGGAAGAAGCGTTGTGTGGCAGGTTTCCTGCCGCTCCGCCCTCGGACGACAGGAGAAACCCCATGAAAAAATTCNTATTCCTAGTCTTCGGANTGCTGATNTTNGCTGCNTGCGGNGGCGAGGACGCAACAGACTCAGCGACACAACAAGTCACCTATGAGCCGACAGCGACGTCTGCGCCTGTTACCGAAATGCCGCAGGAGGCTCAAGAAACCGCTGAAAATGAAGCAGACGCTCAAACCGATGAAGCGGTTGTCGACAACTACCCCAAGGCGATTGTTTCATTATCTCCGACAGCTACGGAAATGCTGTTTGCCATAGGAGCTGGCGACCAGGTCATTGCGGTCGACAACTATAGTTATTGGCCCCCTCAGGCACCGGTCATCGATGATCTCTCTGGCTTTAACCCCAATGTGGAAGCTATTGCCGCTTTCGAACCTGACTTAGTTGTTCTCAGCGACTCTGGCGTTCAAGAAGAACTCGAACTGCTCGGTATAGATGTTTTCGTAGCTGCTGCCGCAGTTGACTTAGAAGACGTGTACACCCAAATCGGTGGACTCGGAGATGCTACTGGAAACGCAAATGGAGCATCGATACTTGTTGATCAGATGAGAGAACAAATCGGCGAAATTGTGGCCGCAATAGACATGCCTGATGAGCCGCTGACCTATTTCCATGAACTAGATGACACTTTGTATTCGGTGACAAGTTCGACTTTCATCGGACAGATTTACTCGATGACCGGGCTCCAAAATATTGCTGACCCGGCAGACGAAGATGGAAGTTCATGGGGATATCCGCAATTGACTCAAGAGTTCATACTCGAGGCGGACCCAGACATCATATTTTTCGCTGACGCTCAATGTTGCGGTCAAACCGTAGCAACTATCAGTGAACGCCCAGGTTGGTCAGAGTTGAAAGCGGTCCGTAACCAACATGTGTTCGAGATGGACGCCGATATAGCTAGTCGTTGGGGTCCCCGACTGATCCAGTTCTTGGAGACTGTAATGTCGGCACTGGAAACCGTAGCTGGACGCTAGGCACTGATTGTGAGCCAGTCCGGGCCGAGTAGCCATTCGCGTTCGCCCGAAAGGCTGCAGAGCTCTGCCGTTCTCATCGGACTCTTTGCTTGTATTTTGGCTATTGGAACTAGCCTTGCGATAGGCCCCGCTGGCATTGACAAAACGTCGATCTTGAAGGAGTTGGTCGACCGCCTGCCCCTTATAGATATAGAGAGCGGTTTGTCGCCTATCCACAAAAGCGTTATTTGGGAAGTGAGACTTCCGAGGATTCTTCTTGGTGGATTAGTTGGGGCAACCCTTGCAGTCAGTGGAGCGAGCTACCAGGCAGTCTTTCGTAACCCTCTCGCAGACCCCTACCTTCTTGGGGCCGCTGCTGGCGCCGGTCTCGGAGCAACCGTGGCCATAGTGACTGGTTCGGGTGACGGAATCGGAGCTTTCGACATGGTTCCAGTGCTTGCGTTTTTAGGAGCTATGAGCGCTGTGGTTATGACGTACTTTTTGGGATATAGCTCAGGAGCTCGACGGTCGCCTTCGGCGTTGCTCCTAGCTGGCGTAGCCGTGGCCAGCTTTCTGACTGCGATTCAAACTTTTATTCAACAACAGAATGTCGACAGCATTCGACAGGTCTACACCTGGATCCTTGGACGTCTTAACGCTGCTTCGTGGACTGAGGTACAGCTGCTGGCGCCCTACGCGCTGATTGCAACCTTTGTAATGATCCTTTCTCGGCGAACGCTAGATGTCATGCGTCTTGGTGACACCGAGGCGTCTTCGGTGGGTGTAAGAGCCCAAGTTGTCCGTTTT
>PAVP01000012.1 GCA_002713975.1 Acidimicrobiaceae bacterium
TATCCATGATCGCACCCTAGAACAAGTTCCTTATCTTTCGCCTATGGCGAACAATCCCCCTTCGCGGGAACCAACATAGATTCGGCCGTCCCAAACTGCCGGNGTCGCNTCTATGCAGCCTCCAANTTCAATGCGCCAAATTTCAATNGGTTCGACCTCTGGTTGTTGAACNCTGTANGCACGAAGAAATCCCCCGCAATCCCCGACGATCAGAATGTCATCAACAACNACAGGTGAACTCCACAGCGGNCCTTCAAGATATTTGGTCCAAAAAATTTNCCCNGAATAGCGATCTATTGACATCAATCGNCCAGAGTTCGTGGTGACGTAGANCACTTCTTTATGCAGGGCTGGGGTACTCCAGATNCCGCCCGGCGAAGTTCGGTTTTCNGCTAAAGACCAGATCACCGGCGCTTCAGGGTTCGTTGGNTCNAACTTCACCAACTGCCCGACCTCGCGNGCTCTTTGTGTNCCGCGNTCATANTCCGCGGCGACNTAAAGGAAACCTTCTTCATCAATAACGATGGTCGCATCNACATCGTCNCCCATCCACCAGCGAAAGCTCCTNACNGGNNTTTTCCCGTCGCGCAACGGTGCTAGGTCCCAACCTTGGACGAGCCCGCCCGAATTAGCAAACCAAGCCGTGTCACCGGANATTGCGACAGAGTTTTCGATAGANACGTTGTTGTCACCCAACNCCCTGAGCAGTTCATCGTCCCAACCAGGTGCCTGAAAAATTATTTCNGGATCTACTNCGACTAGACCCGAACTATCCGTTGAGCGATTCAATCGGATTACATGCAGCCAACTGTTNTCTCCNCCAGTAATCAGGTGGTCATCNAGGATGAGAGGCGCGGCGTCCCAGTCGTCGTTCCACATCATTGGGTCGACCTGGCTGCCNGCCAAACTCCAAAGCTCNGTTAGANGGTCGGATCGATCAAAAGCCAAGATGCGCAGGTACCCATCGCGTGAACCGCTGTAGATAAGAGGGAAGCCATCTGGATCCACGGTCAGGGAACCTTTTACGATGTCGCCTGTCATGAAGGGCTGGATCACCGGTAAACCCGTAGATGCATCGAGGAGATGAATACCTCGGTCGTACGCGCCGATAGCGAGCCGAGTCTGGTTTCCCACCTCCCAAACTGCGGGTTGGCCTGTCCACCCAATTCCGCACCAATTAGTCGTGCGGCCTCCCGTCGTGGACAAAGAACACAAGTTGCCTTGCTCGGGGAAACGCCATAACACCTCCGGCATCAATGGCACGGGACCGCGTCCGTACCACGAACGCGTTGGTGAACCGCGAAAGGTGAGGAGTCCTTGGACAGTGTCACCCCAAGCACGCTGGACACCTCGTGGGTCCCACCACCCTGGGTAAGGCTCAGTTGTGGTGGTGGTATCGACAATGGAGGTTGAAGTGACAGGTGGCTTGTAGGAGGTTGTAGACGTTGCCTGGCTGCTTGCAGCTGACAAAGAGGTGGTTGATGGGTGTGACAGAGTGGTCGATGTAGTAACCGGTGCAGCAGCCGGCTCAACTGAACAGGCGACTGTCAACGAAAACAGGAATGCCACCATGCCCCTCCAGAAGGACTTAACAGAACCGGAGCATCCAGCAGACTCAGGTTGGAGGGATGGGTTGGTCATTATGGCGGAGAGCATATTCCGCGCTGCGAGATCGCATGTGCAGCGGAATTCTCATTCAACATTCATGTTCAGGAAGTAGACCAATATCTGATGAACCAGTCAGACCTGCCGACAAGAAGTGACGCCGTTATTGGGGTAGCTGATGACGATAAGAGAATCCGTCAGGCATTAGAGCGCGCACTTAGGTCTGAGAACTACGAAGTTGTGACTGCCGCAGACGGGGTGCAAGCGATTGAAATATCAAACCAAATAGATCTTCTAATTCTTGACCTTACGATGCCTCAACTAGGAGGAATCGAAGTATGCCGTCGGTTGCGTTCTCAAGGTTCGGAATTACCGATCCTGTTACTCACAGCTCGTCATGAAACTGAGCATCGAGTATTGGGGTTGGATTCCGGCGCCGATGATTACCTCGCTAAACCGTTTGCTCTTGATGAATTGTTAGCCCGCATAAGAGCATTGCTTAGACGCAACAGATCCCTCGAGTTCCAGTCCGAAGAAGCACCACTGTGCTTCGCAGATCTGTCACTAAATCGACAGGCCCGTCAAGCGCACCGAGATGGACAACTATTAGACCTCACGCGGACTGAATACGAGTTGCTCGAATTATTTCTAGAACACCCGAACCAAGTATTGACTCGTGACCAAATCTACGAAGCAGTATGGGGATATGACTCAGCGTTGGCATCAAACAGTTTGGAAGTCTACGTCGGGTACCTTCGCAGAAAGACAGAAGCGGGTGGCAGGCAAAGGCTGATACGGACAGTCCGAGGTGTCGGGTACGTCCTCAGGTCCTCATGAGTTTTCGTGCCCGCGTAGCTGTCCTAGTTGCTTTGGTGGTCGCTATTGCCGTGGCGAGCGTGGCCGGGTCTTTCTTGTATATGGCAAGAGGGCAAGCTATCGACAGCATTGATTCAAAATTACGTTTGAGAGCCAATGAGCTCACANAGCTGGGTGANAAACTCGGTCGGCCTCAAGAATTCGATCGGCGGCTCTTCGGGAAGTATTCCCCGGATGATGTGCTCGTCCAAATTTTCGACGTTAGAGGCCGGATATGGGCGAGCAATGTAGAGCCGCTTCCTATCAACTCTGAAGATCTTTCCATCGCGCGAAGACATATCGGTGCGCGAATCACAACCGCTGAGATCGCCGGGTATCGAATGCGGGTTCTCACCCTTCCGTTAAGAGGAAACGGTCGTGCTGTAATGATTGCTCGTCCGACGGATGAAGTAGATGCACAACTCGCAGCGCTATGGCGGATCAGCATTCAGATNTTTCTTATCGGTGTGGTAGGGGCAGGCCTAATCGGGTTTGNTGTTGCAGGCCGCGTCGTCCGACCGGTTCGACGTCTCACCGACGCAGCTACGAGAGTCGCTGAGACACAAGATGTGGACCAACCAATTGACATCGATAGAGACGACGAGTTCGGGAAATTGGCTTCCAGCTTCAACGAGATGCTGAATGCGTTGAGTCTTTCGAGAGAGCAGCAGCACAGACTGGTGACCGACGCCAGTCATGAACTTCGCACTCCGATTACGAGTCTTCGTACCAACTTGGAATATATGCAGCGTAGGTCTTCAATAAGTGACGATGAACGGCAAGAGGTTTTGGATGATGTGCTGTTCGAACTTGACCAATTAACCGGGCTGGTTACTGAACTGGTTGATTTAGCGACGGATCAACATCAAATGGATGAAGCTGAGAGAATCGAACTCGACGAACTTGTTGACGCGGTCGTCCAGCGCCACAGGCGACGGACTTCTTCTCAAATCGAATACTGCGCTATTGCGTGCCAGATCTCGGCGGCTCCGGCTCTGATTGAAAGAGCCGTGTCCAACATGATTGACAATGCAGTGAAGTGGAGCCCGCCGGATTCCACGATTCAGGTTCAAGTTGAGAATGGGACAATAGTTGTTGCAGATAGTGGGCCAGGCATACCGGTAGAGGAACGCGAGAAGGTCTTCGAGCGTTTTTATCGGACGGAAGACGCACGGTCTCTCCCAGGGTCCGGTCTGGGTCTTTCAATTGTGCGCCACGTAGCCGAGAGTTTCGGAGGCCAAGTGCGAATAGTTGATCGAGACGAGCCGGGCACAACGATTGAACTTTCGTTCCCACCAGCGGGCTAAGCCGACGGTCACATGACGAAGCGCTCAGAGACAATTTGGCACCCCCAACGGGATTCGAACCCGTGCTGCCGGCGTGAAAGGCCGGTGTCCTAGGCCGCTAGACGATGGGGGCTAGCAGGCCCAGACTAGGGCNCNAAAGTCGGGAAACCACCGATCTTGGGAATGGTTGACTAGTTGCTTGCAACTTCAATCAACTCGCCAAGTAAATGACTCAGATAATGGTAGATCGCACTCTGATGCTGTTTAGGGTCGTCATCGTCNAAAAAAAGTGGTTCTTCGTCTTCGCTTACGTCNAGATGGGTGCCGAGCACGAGCCGTAAATCNTTAATACTCATGATCCAAGAGCTGAGGCTTTCTTGGTTGAGTTCTTGATCGTTNAGNGTGNTTTCAACCACGTCAAGATGAGAAAGTCGCCGCTCTAAGAGTTGGTCTCTCATTAATCGNTGATATTCCGCCTCATGTTGTGCGTCATCGGCATAGGCNGTGGGGTANAAACGNCGAAGAGCGGGGTCAACCTCNCCTTCAGGAGAGGTCGAAAGAACCAATTCCCGAAGTTGGTCAATGAGATCAGCAAGCAACGATCTCTCATCTTCNGTGATTTTGATCTCTACAATTCCGCTCCGCTTTGTCTTAAAGCGACGATCGAACATAGCCTCAGACGTCTTTCTGCATCGTTGCCCATAANCCGTACTCATGAAGTCTGAATACGTCTAGCTCTGCTTTCTCTCTCGTCCCGTTTGACACAACTGCTCGACCCTTGTTGTGGACATCAAGCATTAGCTGAGTGGCTTTCTCAGTGCTGTAGCCGAATAACTTCTGAAGGACATGCGTCACATAGCTCATGAGGTTTATCGGGTCGTTCCACACCAAAACAACCCAAGGAACATCTTCACCTGCTGACGTATCCGGAGTTTCGTCGTCCGTGACGACTGGGACACTTTCAACTTCGGTTTCAGCCTCACCGGCGATGTTGGACAAAGAAAAAGACAAATCAAACCACCTTGACTTGATGTCTGCCGCTAGCCAGGACTAGTCGAATGGTTGCCATCCACAAAAGTGTGGCACCCGCTATATGACAACCCACAAGCAAAACAGGCAATTGGGTGAAGTATTGCGTATAACCAATGGCTGCTTGACCCAGTGTGGTGATCAAAACGATGGTGGCCCGGCCTCTGAACAGGTCAGCCTCTGTATGACGTGTTCTAAGAAATAGTGAGATGACTAAGACGAGGAGGAGCACCACCGCGGACCCGTGGATTCGTGCCACGTCCGGAAATGAGAAATCCAAGCGGGCAACGTGTTCATCCCCACCATGAGGGCCGGCAGCTGTTACGACTGTGCCGGTGACGATCACTACTGCTGCCCCGAGACCTACTGCATGGGCATGAAAGCGAAGAGTCTTATGTAATGACAGCTTTTTGGAAACCGTTCTTTGTGGTCGAGCAATTTCTTCGAGTACCACAGCGTTCCAAATCAAAACCATCGAAAGTAAAAAGTGACCCATCACGATAGGGGGAGATAAATGAGTCAGGACCGTTATGGCTCCAAGCGCGATTTGGGCCGCAACGCCAACTACGAGTCCTAAAGACCATCTCGTAAGGCTTGCCGAGGTCGGCACTCGCCGCAGAGAGCCCAGGACCGCGAGAACCACAGCAATCGAAACAAGGCCCGTAACCAAGCGGTTTCCGAATTCGACCCATGCGTGAAAATCTGCTGCTGGGACCAATAAGCCTGGCTCACAATTTGGCCAATCGCTGCATCCGAGACCGCTACCACTAAGCCGCACCGCGGCTCCTGACACCACAATTATGGCGAGCAGCCAGAGAGCTACTTGAGTCAACAGATGGTATTGGCGAGCATTCAAATTAAGGATTCTCACAGTCTTGAACTTAGGACTCAAATAACATTCTGAACGAATCAGCGCGTCTAGTTGGGTCAGATGGCCTTCGGGGCCGTATCGTGGCGCTCGATGGAGCACGACATAACAACCATCAGAACTAATGGCGGAGGAGCGGTTGCGACGCTCTCTGCTTTTGTCATGCTTACTAAGCCGCGCATAATCGAACTGCTGTTGATCACCACGGTTCCCTCAATGGTCCTTGCTAAAGGGGGCATGCCAGATATTTCTTTAGTGCTGTTAACCGTTGTTGGCGGGACGCTTGCCGCGGGCGGCGCTAATACATTCAACATGTACATCGATCGAGATATAGATCGGCTCATGCAACGGACGCAAGGCCGTCCGCTGGTAACCGGCGCCGTATCGCCTAGAGCAGCACTGATCTTTGCATTCGCGTTAGAAGCTTTGGCATTTTGCTTGTTCTTGTTGTGGGTAAATTTGCTTTCGGCAGTTTTGGCGCTCGGAGCCTGCCTTTTTTATGTGTTTGTCTACTCCCTTTGGTTGAAGCGAACCTCTAAACAGAACATTGTCATTGGCGGTGCTGCTGGTGCTGCTCCGGCTTTGATTGGATGGGCTGCGGTAACCGGCTCCCTTAGCCTCAGTCCGTTTATCTTGTTTGCCATCATATTTTTCTGGACCCCACCGCACTTTTGGGCTCTAGCTATCAAATACGCGGATGATTACGAAGCAGCTTCGGTACCAATGCTCCCAGTAGTGACCAGCATCCGCAGCACGGCCCTCAGAATGGTCATATACACCGTTGTGGTCATCGGACTTTCGCTTTGGTTTCACAGTGTCGCCGGGACTAGTTTTCTATATTTATCGGTTGCGGTAGCAGGCGGTTTAATGTTCTTGTGGCGTACGATTGAGTTGCTTCGCCGGCCCAGTTCGGCGCAAGCCATGAAGGTGTTTACCTACTCAATTGTCTACCTGGGGGCGTTGTTTATTGCTGTTGCTGTTGACGTCCTGGCGTACGGACCATCTACATGAATATCTCCGAGCAAAATAAGTGCTGAAAAGACTATGAGAGAACAAGCTTTCGAGTTACATGACTGGCAATCTGGTGAGTAAAGTGCACACTCAGCACCTGCGCGGGTTGAACCGCGCATTCGGGCACAGTCAACCTTCGGGTGGGCACCACACCCCAGTTATCGAGGCAGTAATCAGCAGGACACGATGAGCGAAAACACCACGGCTTCAACTTCCCCCGGCGTGCCCGTGGAAGACCCGACACCTTTCGGCTGGTTGACGACCGCTGACCACAAACGAACTGGCCGCCTTTTTATTATCTGCTCCTTGCTGTTTCTTGTCTTAGGAGCCGTTTTTGACTTACTTGTCAGGTTAGACCTGACATCAGCGACTGATTTTGTGAGCCTCGGTGCCGACAGTTTCGCTCAAGGCTTTGCTTTCTCTCGTGAGGCACTGACCCTGCTTTTCCTAATCCCCGTGTTTCTTGGTCTATCGATGTACATGGTGCCCTTGCAGATTGGTGCATCAAATCTGGCTTTCCCGAGAGCCGCGACCGCGTCTTTTTGGACGTGGCAAATATCAGCCATCGTGTTAATTGGTGCGTACCTGGGCAATGGGGGTCCCTACGGAGGATGGGCCAACGGAGTTGACCTACATCTATTGGCGTTGAGTGGACTTGTGGTCGCTCTGCTACTTGGTGCCATCAGTGTTGCAACAACAATCATGACCATGAGGTCCCCCGGCCTATACATGGACGAAACCCCACCGTTCACATGGTCATCTTTGGTGTCAGCTTCAATGCTGATTGTGAGCCTGCCTGTCTTGCTTGGCCAGATTGCGATTCTCTACATAGATCACCGATACGGAAGAGTTTTCTTACTCGGGAACTACGGCATCTGGGAACGAATCGACTGGATTCATCGCACACCACAACTATTCATTTATGTCGTCCCGGTTCTCGGCGTTGCGGCAGAAGTAGTTCTCGCTGCTGCGCGAAGGCGGGTATTCGAACCCCTCGCCATGTATTTCACTATCGGACTGGTCGGCCTCTTTGGATTTGGAGCATGGACCAACTTCGCAATTACAGGAGAAGGGGCCGACATTATTGACGGATTCGAAGGTGTCGTCCTCGTAGCGCTATATGGCGGGGCACTTCTCGGCACAGTCGGACTTCTAGGTCTTTTNGGANTGGCGGTAATCCAAAATCGCAAATTACCGAAACTCAGCACTTCGCTNGTAGCTGTTTTTGGCGCCGGGACNCTAGTACTAGTNGGCGCANTTGTAGGCCTGCTCGGTGCGGCAGGCGATTGGTTAGAGATAGCTGGTCGAGGAAACGACGGGAATCCACAACTTCGCATGACCACTTGGGTCACAGGTCAACAATCCGTGTTGATNTACGGTGCTGGGCTCCTTGGCCTTCTAGCCGCCCTTCATTGGTGGGCGCCCAAGATTTGGGGCCGCCAACTGAACGAATTACTTGGACTNCTNAACTTCCTTGTTATCGGCGCGGGAGCNCTCCTTGCCTTTATTGGTCCCACACTTTCCGGTCTCCTGACAGAACAACCTGACTTCGTATACGCAGACCCATCAGCGACCGCCATCTATTCCGGTTGGGTTGATGACAGTGGNGCAGCGGGCCTAAGTTCCATCGGTGCTGCGGGAGTAGCGATTCTGATAGCTGGAGTCGCCTTGCTTCTACTCAATTTGTTCGTGTCTGTAGGNCTGAAAAAGGGTGCACAGGCAACAGATGATCCCTGGGGTGCTCAATCTCCCGAATGGATGTTGCCTTCACCACCACCTATGGGNGAACCAGANGAGTTACCAACGTTGACTTCTGGTACACCATTACTCGATTCTGCTGAGGCTGAGGCTGAGGCTGAGGANGTGCCGGTCTGATGTCAGATACCACCCCAACCTTGGCATCTGGGCAGGCTCAACGGCCANGAGCGCAGCTCGTAGCAACCGGGTTTGCGTGCGCAGCAACATCGATGATGATGGCCGGCGCCCTTGGNTTCTACATGGCCCGCCGNCATGCTTCAGGGCCCCACCCCGGCCATGATTGGCTTGATGGCTTAGCTGTGCCAAACCCCCAATTCGACTACGCGCTTTTGACCCTCGTGGCATCGATGGTCACTGCCCACTGGGCCTTGTGGGCCAGCAGACGCAGAGACACTGCGCACGCGTGGACAGCTATTGCCACGACACTTATTTTGGGGCTTGGGTTTATCAATATGGTCATGTACAGCCTCAATCGCATGGGACTAGAAATAGGTGCTGGTGAATATCAGAACCTTGCCTTTGCGACCACGGGCCTTGCTCTGGCGGTCGTTGTTATCGGGCTCCTTTATCTGGGGTTGATGGGACTTCGGTCTCTCGGGGGCAGCGTCGGACAGCAGGGGAGTACGGCATTTGGAGCTGCGGTCTTCTTTTGGGATTTCGCAGCATTGGTATGGGCTGTGACCTGGTACACGGTCTACGTGGTGAAGTAGGAGACTCATGCTCGGAATAGCAAGTAGATACTTCGCCGGTCGCATAACCCTTGCCACAGCCGCAGCGGTAGCTCTTGGGCTTGTGACAGGTATGGACGGCAACGGCCACATTGTGATGTTTGGAACAATAGTTCTCGGCACGGCCGCCGCCGCCTTTGCGTTGCTAGCGGGGTTGGCGTTAACAATCGGAGATGGTGACTCAATAGATCGCGAACGAGTTCGTAGTCATCCCGCCACTCCCGCCTGGTGGCCGGTGATGGGGGCCATAGGGCTGGGCGTACTAATGGTCGGCGTTGTTGTTGATGGTTTTATCGCCATACTCGGCATCTCCGCCATGCTCGTATCGGCAGTTGAATGGACCTTCAGTGCATGGTCGGAACATTTGTCTACAGACCAAGAAGCAAATGCTGTAGAACGCAAACGGATTCTGGCACCTTTCGAAATTCCCCTGTATGGAGCGCTTTCGATAGCCCTTCCAGTGGTACTGATATCCCGAATTTTGTTGACCTCCAGCAAAAATGGAGCGAGCTGGTTCGCCATGATCGCGTCCAGCGTGGTTTTGGCTTTCGCCTTTCTTTTGTATGCCAAGCCGAATATCCGCACGGCTATCGTGGCGTCGGTCCTTGTATTGGGAGGGTTGGCTCTTATCGTCGGAGGAATAGCCGCAACAGCACGAGGTGAAAGAGAATTTCACCACCATGACCATGACCATGACAAAGAACACGGTGACGATAATCACGTAGAAGGCGATGCAGAACACTCAGCTCCAGCGCTTGACGCCCCGGTGGTGATCAAATGAACGCGAGAATCAACAAATCAATCAGCACTGCACCCGGGCGGGGGAGAACGCGGCATTCACTAATAGGCCGTTTAACTCGTCTTAGCGGACTCCTCCTGACTGCCGTCGCCCTTGCTTCGTGCGCGACTGGGCGGATAGACCCGACTGACCCGGTCGGGGAGAACGCCAAACAAATCGACGGAATAATGCGGATGTCTGGTTATTTGGCCACCGCCGTCGGCATTTTTGTTGCAGTTGCCGTGGTGCTTGTCATTGTCAAGTTCCGCGAGCGTCCCGATGATGACCCCGATGAACTTCCAGAACAGGTGCACGGTAATAAGAAAGCAGAATTGACGTGGACCCTGATTCCAGTGGTGATGCTGGTTTTCCTCGCCGTGGTGACTATCCCCGGGGTCTTTGACCTCAGCAGTAAGGGCGACGGACGGACCATAAAAGTTGAAGGACAACAATGGTGGTGGCAGTTCAGTTACGACGTAGACCAAGACGGGACTGACGACATCGTCACTGCTAACGAGATTGTCATTCCGGTCGGTGAAGAAGTAAATCTGGAAATTCAATCAAATGACGTGATTCACTCGTTTTGGATACCTCAACTAAACGGCAAAAANGATGCTGTCCCAGGGCGAGTTCATCACTGGAGGATNAGTTCACCNGTACCAGGTATTTTCTACGGTGAATGCACAGAGTTTTGTGGCNTAAGCCACGCCAACATGCAAATGCGGGCAGTGGTGCTTACTNATGAGGATTACAACAACTGGGTGCAGGAGCAACTGGTGTCGGCAACNACACCAACGGCCTCGGCGGCGAAACGAGGCTACGACCTGTTTGGCCGGCACTGCGTCAGTTGCCACGTCGTCAACGGTTTGTATGAGTCAGCGGCCGGGGGAAATGCGAACTTAACGTCAGGATATGCCCCCAACCTGACCCACTTGATGACTCGAACTTCGTTCGCTGGAGCACTCTTTGAACTCTATAAAGACGACGGCTCTGTAAATGTTGCAGACCTCAAAGAATGGATTCGCAATGCACCTGGACAAAAACCCGCTCGCCCAGAAAATCGCCAGGGCATGATTTCTTTCGCCGAGACTCTCTCAGACAGTGAGCTCGACGATCTTGTTACCTATCTAATGACCCTCGGTGGACCCCCACCGTTAATGCCAAGTTGACCCGCCCCCAGCGGCTTTCAGGAGATCGATCCCTATGGCCATAACCGAGGAACGCCCAGAAATCCTCGAACTTGAATCTGGAGATACCAGCTTTTCGACAGGTGCCTTTGCGCGCCCGACTAATGCCAGTGGATGGCGGGCATGGTTCTTCACCGTCGATCATAAGAAAATCGGCATTATGTACGGCGCAGTCGCCATGTTCTGGTTTCTTTGGGGTGGCATAGAAGCTCTGTTGATACGAGCACAGCTGTTCACACCAAACGGCACCGTTCTTACGGCAGAGCAATACAACCAAATTTTCACGATGCATGGCACAACGATGGTGTTCCTCGTGATTATGCCGCTCGCAGCTGCTTTCGCTAACTACATAGTGCCTTTACAAATTGGTGCTCGAGATGTTGCCTTCCCACGCATGAATGCTTTAGGGCTTTGGCTCTTCGTATTCGGCGGTATCTTCCTGAATCTGAGTTGGTTTCTCGGAGGCGGCCCCGATGGCGGTTGGTTTGCTTACGCCCCCAACACCGGCGTTACTTTCAGCCCGGGTGCCGGCATGGACTTTTATGCTCTAGGACTGCAGATTGCAGGAATAGCGTCGCTGGTCGGAGCGATCAACCTGATCGTCACCGTCTTAAATATGCGTGCTCCAGGTATGACGATGTTGCGCATGCCTGTGTTCACTTGGATGATCTTGGTAGTCCAGTTTCTCCTTTTGTTTGCTCTACCGGTTATCACGGTGGCCCTCATCCTGCTCAGCTTCGACCGGACCTTTGACGCGAATTTCTTCAATGTAGCGATGGGCGCCGATCCCCTTCTTTGGCAGCACCTCTTCTGGATCTTTGGTCACCCCGAGGTGTATATCCTGATACTCCCCTCGTTCGGCATCGTTTCGGAGACCTTGCCAGTGTTTTCGCGAAAGCCGCTATTTGGCTACTCAGTCATCGTGATATCGGGAGCCGCTATTGGCTTCATGGGTTGGGGTGTTTGGGCGCATCATATGTTTGTCTCTGGTCTTGGCCCGGTCGGTGTGGCCGCGTTCTCCGCCACCACCATGTTCATTGCAGTTCCAACGGGTGTAAAAATTCTGAACTGGATTGCAACGATGTGGGGCGGCAACCTCAGATTTACAGTGCCGATGATGTTCTCAATCTCGCTTGTTTCGATGTTTACCATCGGCGGTCTTTCAGGAGTCATGCACTCGGTTGCCCCCGCGGACACCCAGCAAACCGACACCTACTTCATCGTCGCTCATTTTCATTATGTGCTCTTTGGTGGTGCTCTTATGGGGCTGTTCGCTGGGATGTACTACTGGTGGCCTAAAGCATTTGGTTACAGACTGAGCGAATCTCTCGGAAAGTGGCACTTTTGGATCTTGCTCGTGGGCTTCAACATGACCTTTGGCCCGATGCACATAGTCGGCCTTCAAGGGATGGCGCGTCGCCACAGCAGATACGGTCCCGAAGACGGCTTCGACTTTTGGAACGCCGTCGTTTCTATTGGAGCTTTCGTAATTTTGATCGGGATGATCGTTTTCGCCGTCAATATCGTTCGTTCCTGGCTCGGCTACAAAGCGGGGACCGTTCCGCAAGAGCCAGCGGATCCCTGGGATGGCCGAACCCTTGAGTGGGCGATCCCCAGCCCCACGCCAGAACACAACTTTGACTACGTGCCAGTCGTCACCGACATCGATGACTTTTGGCATAAGAAGTACCAACCAGACGAGAATGGCAAGCTCCGTAAAGTAGCGGATGGAAACGAGATAGCTCAGAAAGGGGATCAACATCCCCACCTGCCCTCGCCTTCCTACTGGCCGATCGTTCTAGCTGCAGGGCTGCCGTTGATTGCGTTGGGCTTGATTTACAATCTGTGGGTCTCCGGCATAGGACTTGTGCTTCTCCTGGGGGCCATGTTCGGATGGAGTCTCGAACCCGCCACCGACCCCAATGCTGGTCATGACGATCATGGAGATGATCATGGTCCAGACACCAACACTCCAGATGGAGATGAAGGTGGCGACGCTGAAGTAGCCGAGGAGGCTCCCGTTGGCTGACATCGACGAAATCGACACCTCCAATTTGGCTTATGGTCGAACCGAATGGGACGACCATCACCATCTGCCGACTAATACGGGTCTGACCAATGAGAAAGTCACTATGTGGGCTTTCCTGGGGTCTGACTGCTTGCTCTTTGGCGCTCTGATCTCAACTTATCTGCTACTACGAAATCGTGTTGGGCCTGCTACCAGCGGTCCGACGGCGGCGGATCTGTTCGACATCCCGTTCACTTCGGTGAGNTCATTTGTGCTTCTGATGAGCTCGTTNACCATGGTGCTAGCCGTCACTTCCATNCAGCGAGCAGAAATGGANCGCTGCAAGTTGTGGCTGCTTACCACTGCGGCACTTGGCTCTATTTTCATTGCCGGCCAAGTGTACGAATTCACCAGTTTCTATCGCGAGGGTTTGGGNTTNACCACCAANATCTCGTCCTCAGCTTTCTACACNCTTACCGGCTTTCATGGGGTGCACGTCTCGCTTGGGATTGTGATGCTCGTCACTATGTGGGTCCTTGTTTCGGGAGGGCAGATAGGTCCCGAGCGCGCGGAAACTATTGAGATAATTGGCTTGTACTGGCACTTCGTCGACATCGTGTGGATTGTCATCTTCGCGGTCGTCTACCTGATTCCTTAGGACAAATGGTCATATGAATACAGCTGCTGTTTCAGAAGAAGAGACACACCAGGAACACCATGACCACGGGTTGAGTGATGTCGGCTATATAAAAGTTGCTTTGCTTCTTGCCGTACTCACGGCCGTCGAGGTCGCCACATATTTCTGGGACTTCGGTGTGTTGGAAGTCCCATCGTTGTTGATCCTTATGGTGGTCAAGTTCCAAATAGTTGTTTCCTACTTCATGCATCTCAAGTTCGACAGCAAGGTATTTAGCTACCTATTCATCACTGGTGTCATTCTTGCGATGTTGGTTTTTGCCGCAATGGGAACGTCCATGGTCTTTTGGCAAAATCCCTCCGGATGCGATATCAGCGCCTTCTGTTAAGTGATCTGACGATTCCTAGCCAATATCGGATCTCTGTCGAGCCATATACCCGCTACCTTCAACTGTTGTGATTGACCTTCGACGTCTAAGAGAAGAATCCGCCTATAGAACCGGAGCGGAAAAAAAAGGTGCGGAGCCATCACTTATCGACGCGACTTTGGAGGCAGATGGACGTCGACGATCTGCGATGCACGATGCTGAAGAAGCTCGAGCCGCTCAGAATGCAGCCTCAAAAGAAATTGGTCAAGCTGAACCGAGTGACCGGGAATCAAAAATAGCTGAAGCAAGCAGGCTGAAAGCCGAACTCGAAAAGCTCGAGGAAGTNGAAGCTGCGGCTGTCGAAGAAATGCGAGAGTTAGCTCTNCAGATTCCNAACCCAGCGCACGAATCGGTCCCTGTCGGAGGTGAAGATGATTTTGTCACTGAGAAGGAGGTAGGAGAGCAGACGCCACCGAGATTGCATGATCACGCGGAACTGGGTGAACTACTTGGACTAGTTGATAGTGAAAGGGCTGGCAGGAATAGTGGAAGCAGGTTCGCATACCTGATGGGCCCCGCTGTACGGCTTGAATTTGCACTCGTNCAATTTGCTTTCGACATCCTCGAAGAGCACAGCTTTGTGCCAGTAGTTCCTCCAGTATTAGTGCGTGAAGAGATGATGGTCGATGCTGGGTTCTTCCCCACCGACAGACATCAGGTCTATGAAATAGCTGGTGATGACCTTTTTCTTATAGGGACTTCTGAAGTAGCGCTAGCAGGCCTGCACAGAGGTGAACGTCTTGAAAGAGATTCCCTGCCGGTCCGCTACGCCGGGTTTTCTTCATGTTTTCGACGAGAAGCGGGGACGTACGGCAAAGATACGAGAGGCATCTTCCGCGTCCACCAATTCGACAAAGTAGAAATGTTTTCGTTCTGCGACCCTGAGGTGAGTTGGGACGAACTCGAAATGCTTCGCTCTATCCAAGAACAGATTGTGTCTTCTCTCGAATTGCCGTACAGAGTTATCAACGTTGCCTCAGGAGACCTAGGTGCAGCNGCAGCGAAGAAATACGACCTTGAAGTATGGCTGCCGTCGGAAGGTACGTACCGCGAAGTCACATCTTGTTCAAACTACACCGACTACTCCGCGCGACGAATGGGCAGTCGCTATAAAGACGACCAAGGAACGGGGTTACTGCACACATTGAATGGAACCGCGTGNGCGATTTCNAGAACNCTCGTGTTTCTTATGGAAAATAGGCAACAGAGCGATGGATCNATAACAGTTCCCGATGCGCTCCGTCCCTATGTTGGTTTCGAGTCGATACCTGGCCCTAAATAGTCATAAACACCACTGAACGCCAATCCAAGCAGCGCCTACCCCCGCGACGAGGGTGCCTCCAAGGTANATAGTCGCTCGNAATCGNGAGATANNGCTAAGGCTGTNNACNTCTCGCGCCACTCCTGAGATCGTCGTCATTGCCCCGACNCCNGCTGTGCCNACCACTGTGGGCAGCNAACCATCGAGACCCGACATNAGNCCGAGTNCGANAGCGCCAACCANNTTAAGNATCAGTGTCCCNAACNTCCCCCACTGAGCGGTNGCNNTCCAGCGNANTACGGCGCCNAGNCCTGCGAAGCCAGCNAACAAGACAATGATCATCTTGCNTTCCCGAANAAACGACCGAGATCAAAGCTNACCCCACAACTGACCAGCGTCGCCATCCCCCAGAGAACCACAAATGTCCATCGTTGTTCTTCNAGGCCGACGCCGAGCAATACNGCNAGGCCTGCAAAACTTGTTAATGATCCACATAANCCAGCTGTTAACCAAGCTTGGTCCCAACGTGACTGACGCGAACTTGACGCCCACCCGATGAGAGCACACCCGATGATGTTTGCTACCAATAGGCCGCATGAATCACCGAAGAAGGAACCAAAGGCCCAACGAGAACCCGCTCCTACAATCGCAGCGGCCACTACGGCAGCTATAGATCGCGTTGCCATGGCATAGTGCCTAGTAGAGAAGCGGAGTTCAAACGGTGATGCCGGAACCAAACTCATTAAAACAGATCCGAGAGCTCTTGATGAGCGAGGGACTACTGGAATCAGACGTGCCCGATGACCCCATGGATCTTCTGAATTCTTGGATCAGCTATGCACAAGAACTCAAGTTCCATAACGCGAATGCAATGACGGTATCAACTGTCAATCAACAGATGGAACCATCGTCGCGCAACGTCTTGATTCGGGGCGAGATTGATGGCGGCCTTGTCTTTTACACGAATTACGAGAGTGCAAAAGCTACGGACCTAGAAAACAACAATAAAGCGGCGGCCCTTATTGGCTGGCTGGAGTTGGAGCGCCAAATAAGGGTCAGTGGCCATATTGAAAAAACAACTGCCGAAGTAAGCGATGCGTATTTTTCCGTGCGGGAACGCGGATCACAAATTTCGGCGGTCATCTCTAAACAGAGTCGACTAGTGAGCGACCGAGATGAGCTAGTGGGAGCGTGGAACCAATTAGATCTGGAACTAGGCGACGAGCCTCCGGACCGTCCCAGCTATTGGGGTGGTTACATACTTTTCGCAAATGCAATCGAATTCTGGCAAGGACGGCCTCACCGTCTACACGACCGGCTTCGGTATGAACGAATTGAAACTGGTTGGAGTATGAGCAGATTGGCCCCCTGAGACCTATGGCTTTTCGTAACGGTCCACCCAATCCCGCGCAGCAGTTGCTAATCCGTCTATTAAGGCTTCGTGGTGAGGTACGCGCCCAGGACCCTTGAAGCCAGTCCACATTGGGCTCTTGCCGCGAATACGAGGGGGGAGTTCTACTTGTACACCNCCGCCNCGAGGAAGGTTNACGGGATTTNTTGGGTGTTGACCGCGNAGCCCAACCGGTATGGAAGAAATATCGTGAAGTATCTCGTAATGNGGNAATTNGGCNATTAAGCGGCACGCAACGAATTCNGCCAAATCTCGATTTNGCCCGCCCAGCAGAACGGAGCGNAGCAAATCGGGTCGTCCGAANCCGTGAATTGCNACAACCACGTCAACATGGTTGATAAACAGNCCTAGATTTTTTGACTCAGCAGGNTTCACAAGTCGNGAAGGGATGTGCCANTGGTCATTAGGCCCTTGNAACACNCCGTAGTAAGAAGCCCCGGATCTTTGNGCNGCNGTGCTNGCAATGTCGTCNGTAACTTCCTCCAGCCATCCCCCGTGGAAGGCCATGAAGCCGAAACGTGANCCTAGGTGCAGNACCTCNCTTACCCCNGGTTGAGAAAGCAGAGCTTCGAACGGCCGGTCTTCGTCCAANAGATCATGGTGTCCAAGATGTAATGCCANTACTTGGCNCCCTCAGCTGNTCTGTCTGACGAAGTTGGGTTTGATTGCAGNAACCACACCAGNAANCCGAGTGNGACAACCANNCTCAGTAAAACCCCGGTCCTGACGCCNCCAANGTCGCTGANTGCGTTACTCAGATTTGAACTCCACCCTTCAACCAACGNAACNAACCAATTGGACGGACTGCCTGTNCGTTCGAGTACCCAATAGATCACTAGGTAAGCCCCGGCTNCCACCATCAGAACNCCGGCACCTCGGTCTACGTAACGAACTAAGGCTCGGAGCTTTTCAAGGAANGNAGANCGNGCAAGAGCCAAACTAACGGTGAGAGCCAACANAGTTACCGACATACCGCCTGNGTAAAAAAGGAAAGANGTCAGACCTGACCTAAATCCAGTCNCCGAAGTCGAAACAACGACAATAAAAGTTGGNAGNCCACAGGAGATAGANGCCACCGCATAAGAGACACCGAAGGCCACCAGACTNCGAAGATNTNTCTTGCTAGTCCCAGCCTCAAATCTTGGTANAGCNATNTCTATTCGCCTGCCNGCNGTTACGAANCAGCCAAGAATGATCAGTGTCANCCCGACGCAAATCGCTACCCANGGAACGANTTCNCGGATAGCTGTNAAACCNAAAGAAATTAATAATCCNNCGGTTCCAAAGACAATTAAGAAACCNGANGAAACGACCATCCCGGTNGCTAAGGCTCTCGNAATACTCGTCCCAATNTTTGGGCTNGAGTTTGCNTCTATCCCCAAGAAGTACGAAATATANGCGGGCAGCATGGCGAAACCACAAGGNTTAATNGTTGCGACTATCCCCGCNGTAAAAGCGAAGGCCAAATTTACGTCACTCATCGCTAAACAACTCTTCTACCCNGACAACGAGACCAGAGTAATCAAGTACTCCGCTGTGGCTCTCNAGAAGGCGACCCTCTTTNGAAATAAANACGGTGGTGGGCATAGCGAACCCTCCNAGCTCCGCGAGNAGATCATGTTCGTCCAGACCGACNGAATAGGTGATNCCCGTTGACTNAACGATTTCTCTNGCGGGTCGGACNCCTTCGACGGCNAGGCCCAAGATATTNAGTNGGTNGCCGTGACTCCCATGAAGTNTNTCGAAATCAGGCATCTCNTTNACGCAGGGNNTNCACCAGGAGGCGAAGAAGTTAACAATNANAGGGCGGCCCGCAAANACAGANAGNGACCTNNCCTCTCCGTCAAAGGTAGANAATTCAANNAAGTNCAGANCTTCNTTANNCTCGCTAGNNNCATCGTGAAGATNTGAGTCTGCGNTATNTGAGCGGCCACCNCCNCCCGACAACAAGAAAATCGANGCNCCCACCAAGTAGAGACACAAGAAACCGATTAGTGGTCGTCTCCAANAAGGGGCCATTTTGCTCTCGAGCGTCGGATTGAGGGANTTCTAATGGTCACNGTACCCGTTGAANACGTCAGAGCCCCCGGGTTANNTAACCCGGGGGCTCCTCGACCGGACCGGTTCTTNCGANTTGCTGTTGGGCGGCCATTTCGGAGGCCCTCAGCGGTTACGCGCCGGTGGTCAGTCAGAGGAGAAGCTGGGGGCAACANCTCCTCTGTCGACTAAGCAGGAATCAGTTCAGGCGGGACCGGAACTTCGNTNATCGCAACAACTGGACGAGNNTCNTTNGGAGGACGTCCNCGNCCNCGCTTTCCGACCATGACNCGNCCGTTCTCGATCAATTCGCCACCCCAGATNCCCCACAACTCCTTNCGGTTCAGGGCGGCATCNAGGCATTCAGTGGAGACAGGGCATTTGGCGCACATNGCCTTTGCCCGCGCTTGATGATTGGTGTTGTCCGAAAAGAANAAATGGGTCAAGGTTCCGTTGTTGTCGTTGCATCGACCAGCAACATTCCATTCGTCTTCAGTTTCAATGAGGAGCTCAAGCATTGGATTCTCCGTTGTTCTTTCTCTTGACTAAATAGGGATTTTGTTTGGGGGATAAAAGCATTAAGGCCGCCGGTAAACCGGCGGCCTTTCAGTGGATTCTTCGATGTGCTGTTGCAGCTACATCTGCTCCTCCGAAGGCCGCCATGCCTGATGCTTAATTCCGGTGAAATAAGTAGCCGGACGCATCGAAGCAAAGCCGTTATTGAATTTTGTCGACACGCGTGAGTTGGACGCGACGGAATGACAAAGCGCGCGCTTCACCGTGCTTTGAGCACACGGCCAACTTGTTGATAAATAACTACGCATGATCTACAAACAATTCTTGCCTAGAGGATTAACTAAATAAAGGCCATCACAAATGCCAGGGCCGGGTCAAACGAATAAAAACGACCAAGCATTAATAATGCAAATCAGAAGGGTAGCTTGCCCGAAGGACGCTTCCACTTATNAGGNNNCNTCCGNCTACAAAGCACTANCNGAAGNCATATTCNAAGACCCCNTCAGAGGCGCGGGTCGCATCATTTTCGCCGACCTGCCTNAAGTGTTCAAGGTGGGCAAATGTTTCCGACTCAGCCATTGGACCCCAGGAACGCTGCTGGAACAGTTCCTTCATGTACTTCTGAACGGAAGCTCGGCCTAACTTGTCAGACGCCTCCCGAAGTAAGTCGAGACGTTCCTGATGGTGACGTTGGATGTCTTCTACACGTTGGGAAAGGTTTGTAAACGGTTGACCGTGCGCGGGTAGACCCAATTTGACNCCGTCGAAGGCCGCNACGCGGTCGAGACTGACGAAAAAATCCTTCAACGGGTCAGCCGCTGGCCCGAAACCAGAGATGTGTGGTGTGATGGTCGGCAGAACGTGGTCTCCGCAGAGCATTAGGCCCGCCTCGGGGTCGTACAGGCATAGATGGTCAGTGGTGTGCCCAGGAGTATGGACAGCTACAAACTCGCGCCTGGCGAGGTTGATGCGGTCCGCATCCTCAATCCGCTTTGTTGGTTTTGGAGTTGAGAACCAAGCCCCACCCCAACCTTTTCTCATCATTGAATAACCGAGTTGACGATGCCAAGGCATCTTGTATCGCTCGCCGCCCCAAGGGGTAGGCCCTCTTGGGCCGGTTTCAAGCCCAGCAAAAAGCGGATCATCGCGAAGTTGAGCATTATCGTCAGGAGACGAAACATTTTGAAGCGGTTCGTCATCTTCTTCATCTAAGTTCCACCACATTCGAAAATTCTTGTGTGTGATGACTTCACAGCCGTACTTCTCATGAAAGTGTCCTGCGGCACCGAAATGGTCCGGATGGCTGTGGGTAATGACTATCGAATGGACCCGCTCGGGGGGGACTTCCGCCTGTCGAAGGCCTCTCATGAGAGCTTTCCAGTTCGCAGGGCCCGGTAAACCTGGATCAACAAGCGCAGCGCCGCGCTCGTCATCAAGTATGTAGCAGTTGACGTGCCCCAAGCCCGGCATAGACATTGGCAATTGGAGCCGTCGAACGTTTGGAGCTAATTCAATTATTGCGTCGTCAGGAGGACGTTGTTCCTCACGCATCGGGCGATCCATTAGAAAGATCTTATCGGCTTATCTAATTTGAATTCGATTTCTCGCTGAGGTTAAAAAGATGTTCTCGGTAATGCCGCAACTCGGCGATACTTTCCCGAATATCGTCTAGAGCCCTGTGAGAGGTCTCTTTCTTTGGAACCGCTTTTAACACTGCAGGATTCCACCGGCGTGCGAGTTCCTTTGCTGTCGACACGTCAATGGATCTGTAATGCAGAAAATTTTCGATGTCAGGCATATAGGCATCTAAAAACCTTCGGTCCGTTCCAATCGAATTCCCACATAACGGCACGGACCTAGGTTTCTCCACATGCTCCCTGATGAACTCGAGTGTTTTCTGAGAAGCCTCTTTCAAACTGGTAGATGACATACGTATCTGTTCCAGAAGCCCCGATTTTGTGTGCATCTCTCTCACAAATTCGTCCATTTCTGCCAGCTCGGATTCATCTGCATGGATCACTAAATCTGGTCCCTCAGCCACGGTCTCCAAATGGTCATCGGTGATGATGGTTGCAATTTCGACAATGACGTGACGCGCAGGCTCCAGCCCAGTCATTTCAAGGTCCATCCAAACAAGCATGCGATCATGCTAGGCGGACTACGACCTCCATATGGGGTGCCTGCAGCCCGGTCCAACTATGCCTAAAGTCAGGGTGTGCTTGTTATCCCAGTTCAACGTCTCAATTCTGATCTCCCATTACCGAATTATGCGAAACCAGGTGACGCCGGTGCAGACCTCATAGCCAATGAAGAGGTGACTCTCGCCCCCGGGGGAGGACGAGCGTTAATAGGCACTGGCATCGCCGTTGCTATTCCGCTCGGCTATGCAGGTTTTGTTCAGCCACGTAGCGGGTTAGCTCTGCGTCATGGAATTACGTGTCTTAACACCCCGGGATTGATCGATAGCGGGTATCGAGACGAGCTTAAAGTTTTATTAGTTAATACCGACCCGAGTGACCCGTATGAAGTTCATCGAGGGGATCGAATTGCCCAATTGGTGATCCAAAAAGTTGAAGAGGTTGCCTGGGAGGAGTCGGACGAACTTGATGACACTGAAAGAGGTTTAGGAGGATTTGGCCACTCAGGGCGTTGAATCTGAACGAGGTTGTCCCACCCCATTGTGAAGCTGGAGGTATGGAGACGCCCACGTTATTCGAGCAAGACAGACCGATAGAGAACGCGATCAGCGATCTAAGTCGACTTAAAGTCCAAACTCGGATCCGTGAAATGAATGACGAACGTATGAGTCGGCAAAGCCATAGAGAAACCTCAGCTCGGCGTCATGCTGCAATTGCTCGGTTACGTCGCCGNCGACATGAAGCTGACGAAGTTGATCATGAATANTGGTTGAGGCGNCGCAACAACATCCGTCTCGTGCAGTGACNAACTGACACCGTAAGGTTGANGCCATATGACACCAGCGATCCGTNTTGCGGAAGCTGCCGAAATNACAATTGGNATTCACCACTACGAACANGATCCAAGCAACCAGCAGTATGGACTTGAGGCTGCTGAAGCATTAGGCGTGCCAGTGGACTCCGTGTTCAAGACCCTCGTCATTGACCTAGGCGATTCNCACNANAATCACTCAGCNNTAGCCNTCATCCCGGTTTCNAAAACCCTCAATCTCAAAGCAGCGGCTATGGCTTTAGGTCGNAAGANCGCNACAATGACAAAACCAAAGAAGGCAGAACGGATAACNGGNTATGTGAGAGGNGGCATTAGCCCATTGGGAACCAGAACCGCTCTCGACACGGTCATAGACCTTTCGTCNTCAAAGATNGGACGCCTCTACTGCAGNGGTGGCAAGCGCGGCCTTGATATCTCCATCGAGCTTGAAGATCTAGTCCAATTAACCAATGCCACACTGGCACCTATAGCGAGATAAACGTAGGCCGCCCGGGTCTCGAACCCGGCACCTTGGGATTAAAAGTCCCCTGCTCTACCCGATGAGCTAGCGGCCCACCATCATCGTACCGGCGGTCTTGCGCAAGGTCATCAGTCATTAACAGTCATTTCTCATTCGTGGTAAGAAACTTCAACGAAGATCGTTTGATCAACTGGCAGAGGAAACCGAAAGACTGCCAGTGGGACTAAAGAACGCTCTGCCCCTCGTTGCCTAGCTCTACTGATTCAACCAACGGACGTTGCTGCATTCCGCTGGCGCGCAGCCTCCCGGGCATGTGTCCCAGATCAAGTGGTTCAACCTTGCACTTCGGACAGAGACATGGTGGGTGCATCAATGGGTTCGGCGGTGTTTCCCATTCATTTTCAAGCGCTGTGCACTTAATCTCATCCACAAATAACAATTCTACGGCAGTTCGACTGTTCTTGATAAGGCACGGTCAGGTCCCAAGCCAAGCAACTTGGAAGAATCCCAAGAACACGCGAGATACGGTACGAAAGACAAACTGGGGGAAGTGTTGGAACACATAACGGTTTATACGGCGTCACACATCCACACCATGGATCCTGGCCGGCCCGACGCGTCAGCAGTAGCAGTCTCAGATGGACGAATAGTTTCTGTTGGGTCGATCGAATCGATGGAGCCTTGGTTGAGACGCTACCCCCACTCAATCGATGACCGATATAGCGACAAAATTATGATGCCCGGCTTCATCGACCCTCACACCCACCTCAGATTGAGTGGCACCTATATGGGTTTGGAATACGTGGGCCCGATTGAATCAGCGGCTCCTGGAGGGATAAGGAAGGGCCTCCCGAGCCGAGATGCTGTCCTCAATCAACTTCGAGCGTTGGCAGCAGAACAAACAGACCCGACCACCCCAATAACAGCTTGGGGATACGACCCTGCAAGCCAATCGGGGCACTTAGATCGAGACATGCTGGATCAAATAAGCGACTCAATCCCCATATGGGTGATCGCCTACGCACCGCACATTGTGTACGTCAATACCCCAATGCTGGAGATGATCGGAGTCAATGACGACTCAGTTGGTCATGGGATAGGCAGATATCCTGACGGGCGCCTCAACGGGTGGTTCGTAGAAACAGAAGCAACGGCTCTCGCCACCCGACCTGTATCGAAACTCATATACGGTCCCAATGCCGGACGAACAGCGATTGACCGGATGGGGGCCGTCGCCAAAGCAGCCGGGATTACCACCACAGCGGACTTAATCTGGGGCCTCGCAGATGGATTCGAACCTGAATGGGATGACCACGCCACAGCAATAGCTGAAGGGACGTTTCCGCTGCGTATCTTCATGATTCCTTTCGAGCCAAAGCTCGTCAGGGAATATGGCAGTGAGATGCTCAACTTTCTTGAAACAAAAAGAGCGGAGGGTGACGATCGACTCAATACGCACGGAATCAAATATGTGAATGACGGGTCATACCCATCGATGACGCTTGTAATGAATGAACCTGGATACCTCGACGACGACAATGCACACAAAGGGGAAGTCCCTTGGGAAGACATGGTCGAGCGGATGCTTCCATTCTGGAAAGCGGGAATTCAGATCCATTCGCATGCAAATGGTGACCGTACCCTGGACATGACCCTTGACACGCTCGAAGCATTGCAGCGGATACACCCCAGGTTTGATCACCGATTCACGGTTGAGCATTACTGCATCTCATCTCCCTCTCAGGCGCGACGACTGTCAGCGCTCGGGGGCCAAGCCTCGGTTAATATTTATTTCGTTCATTTCCGCGCGCAACTCCATAGTGATCACGGATTCGGCCCCGACCGGAGTGAAGCAACGGCACGGTTAGGTTCCTTGGAACGCGCCGGGGCGCCTTTCGCGCTGCACAGCGATTTCAACCTGGTTGTAACTCCTCTGTCTCCTCTTCTGGCGGCATGGTGCGCAGTAAACCGGATAGGTGCCGATGGAGAAACGGTCCTTGCGCCCGGAGAGAGAATTTCAGTCGACAGGGCCTTACGTGCAATCACCATTGATGCGGCGTACATACTGAACCGAGATGACCGACTCGGGTCTATCGAGGTTGGCAAGCACGCCGACTTCACTGTTCTGGCAGATGACCCCTATGAGGTGGATCCACGAAACCTCAAAGATATTGAGGTCTGTGAGACAGTGCTTGCCGGTGAATCAACCAACTGAGATGTCGTCTGGCGAAGTGGACGCTGCATGGAGCAGCGTGGTTTCGACTTTGCACGCGGCGCGAGAACGCACTCAGAAAAACGACACTACGCCCACTGAACTAGATGTGACACTGCTTACGGGCTTCCTAGGTAGCGGCAAAACCACAGTTCTTCGTCACATACTCGAAAATCCGGAAGGCTTAAGAATTGCGGTTGTGGTTAATGACGTAGGTGCCGTTGAAGTTGACGCACATTTAGTAAAGGACGCGAGTCTCCAACAAATCTCACTATCTAATGGCTGTGTGTGCTGTGTGCTTGGAGACGACCTTGTGAATCAGCTTGAACATTTGGCAACCGTGGGTAGCTATGACGCGGTTGTAATTGAGGCCAGCGGTATCGCGGACCCAATTGCGATCGGTCAGATAGTGCAAGGCGCCAACAACTGTCGTTTAGATGGCATTGTTTCTGTGGCTGACGCCAGTTCTCTCGATACTCAACTCGCCGATCAACGAATTGCTGCACTAGTCGTTCGTCAGCTGCAAGCTGCTCATCTCGTCATTCTGTCTAAAGGCGACCTGGTTGCAGAGCCAGAACGACAACGCGCCCTAGAACTCGTTGCGGAGGTAGCTCCAGGGGGCAGAATCATTCAGGCCAACAATGGTGCGATTGAACTTGGTTTAGTAGTTGGTGCAGCCGTAAAAGGTGTCTCGATGGCCAGCCGTGAAGGCAAGGGTGGTTTAGCTGTTGTTTCCCTTGTATTGGAATCAGCAGGCCCCTGGAAGCCTATGGATCTCGGGAAATTCTTCGATCAGTCAACTCACGGACTACTGCGAGCAAAAGGATGGTTCGAGGACTTCAAGGGGAACCTTTTTCAATTACAGCTAGTCGGAAGACGTTGGGAAATTAAGCGATGGCCAGGAGAGGCGCCGAAAGCTTTAGTGCTGATAGGACTCAACCGTGAGGATGTCACTGCGACCAAAGCCGAATTGCAGTGCATCAGTCAGAGCTAGACCTTCGTCACTGGGAAGCGCAGGTTCTGAGAATTACCTTCTAGTTCACCGATTGAACTTCAAGCCGAATCTAAACTGACGGTGTGGATAACGGCAGAGATTCTGACGTCGAGCTAGGCGCACCTTTAACCGAAGGGGAACTCGACGGGTATGAGATCGAGTTCTCGAAGGTTGAGTCAACGTTGCGGGCATTAGCTGATGGAACAGATCCCGCGACGGCTGCATCATGGGTGAGCGAAACATAAATTAGCGAGCGAGAGGCGCCTTATTCCAAGTCATGATCCGGCGTCTGCGCGGAAAAATCAGCAACACCGCCTGGGGTTAGTTCATCTCGCAACTCGTACCACCTACCGGAAAGATGGTTTGTGATTGCCGCTTGCGGGGCATCAGTGACTCGATCCAACGCGCGGATCAAACCGGCATGACCGATGAGCAAAACACGTTGGTTGTTTTGTGCCAAACGCACCAAGCCAGGCATCACCCTGCTGATTATTGAATCATCGGGTTCGTAACCCTCGGGCCAACGTTGTTCCTCAATGGCATTAGGCCAGGAAGCCTCAATTTCGGAGCGTGTCAGGCCTTGCCAGATCCCTGCAGCCCGTTCACGGAACTCACTACGAACTGCGACACCTTTCCCACCTAGGAGTAGAGCGATAATTTCAGCTGTGTGGTGGGCCCTTTTTAAATCACTAGACACAATTCTGTCGAAAGTTTCGCCGATGTGGAGTAGCTGCTGTGCAGCTGATGCTGCTTGTTGTTCTCCGAGCTCGGTTAATGGGGGATCGGCTTGACCCTGCCATTTGCCTTGAGCGTTCCACTCAGATTGTCCATGTCTAAGAATGAGTAAATCCACCAGAAATTGGTCTTCCTCGTAACTACATCAAAGAACGTAGCGGCTTGAAAGGGAAGCCCCACGGCAACCGAAGATAGGATCCGGACATGGCCAAGGTAACCCTTCGACTTTTTGCAGGTGCACGAGAAATTGCAGGTAATGGGACCATGACTTTTGAGGCCAGCACGGTCCAAGACCTGCTTGTTCAAGCACAAGATGACTTAGGTGAAGAGTTCACCCAGATCTTGTCTATAAGTCGGGTATGGCTTAACGGGGAACCCGTAGAGGGAGACTCAACAATCTCTAGT
>PAVP01000013.1 GCA_002713975.1 Acidimicrobiaceae bacterium
AACCGTCAGCTGATGGTCGACAAGATCACCGCGAAAATGGACGCCGGCGAATGGGGTGTCGGTTCCGATGGCATTCTCCGGGGACCAGCTGGATTCGAAATCGATATGAATGACTGCCCAGCGGACTGGAGCGACACTACCGGTATCACCGATAGTGAAATTCGCATCGGTCACACCACCGCCCAATCAGGCAACCTCGCTGCATACGGCAACATTGCTGTTGGCTGGGATAACTACCTGCAGTGGGTTAACGCCAATGGTGGCGTCGCCGGACGAGACGTAACGCTTCTCGTCAAGGATGACGGTTACGTAGCTGCACAGACGATCGAATTCATTGATGAGTTAATCGAATCAGAGAACGTCTTTGCGCTGCTCACGCTTGGTTCACCAAACACGCTCGCCGTGTACGACCAGATCAACGCCGAGTGCATACCGCATCCATTCGTGATGACCGGACACCCAGCTTGGGGCGACCCCGTAAATCACCCTTGGACCACGGGACTTCAACTGTCTTACTCGACCGAAGCAATCCTTTGGGGAACTTGGATCAAGGCAAACCTTGCTGACGACCTGCCTGTAAAGGTTGCCGGTCTAGTGATGGACAACGACTTCGGTCTTGCTTACGAACTTGGTTTCGAGGCCTACGCTGAAGGTAATCCAGATGTAGTCGCCGAATACCTGCCAGTTCGTCACGACCCGGCAGCACCAACGCTGACTAACGAAGTAACGACCATTGCTGCGTTCGACCCTGATGTGTTCATCTCGATGACCGCTGGTAACCCATGCTTGCTCGCGATTCAGGAAGTGGAAGCAGCAGGTCTGCTTGAAACCCTGAAAGCGGCATTCACTCCTTCTGTCTGTAAGGGCATCGCTGCGTATATGGCGCCTGCCGGAATGGCAGCAGATGGCTGGTGGATTGTCGGCGGCGGTAGCAAGGACACCACCGACCCGAAGCACATGGACGAACCGTTCATCCAATTCGTGAACAAAAACCTTGAAGACGGCGGACTTGATCCAGCTATCTCGCTCTACGGAATCGGCTATACGTATGGTTATCCGCACGTAGAGGCGTTACGAGTAGCAGCTGAACTGCCCGGTGGTCTGACCAGGACCAACTTCATCCAAGCCGTGAGAAACATTGACATCTATGGGCCACTGACCCTTGACGGTATTACCCTGGCTATGAACGGTGCAGCCGACGGGTACTTCGTTGAAGGTTCAGACTTCAGCCTGTTTGATGCGACCGAGCAAACCTGGAACATGGTTGGCGATGTCGTCGATGCAAATGGTGCCTCACCCAACTGTGCTTGGGACAAAGACAACGGTGGTTGCCGATAAAGGCTCTGACCACTATCAGCGTTTGAAATAATTAGACGCTTCTGAAAGGGCCGCCGGGGAATTCCCCGGCGGCCCCTCAGTTTTTGGATTAATCGTCAGCTAGCAAGGCGCGACTGATGACCAACTTTTGGATCTCACTGGTGCCTTCACCGATAATCATTAATGGCGCGTCTCGGTAATAACGCTCAACCGGATACTCAGTGCTAAAGCCGTTCCCCCCATGAATTCTCATAGCGTCGAGCGCCAACTCGCTAGCGGTTTCAGAGGCGAACAGTTTGGCCATTCCGGCTGCTAAGTCGACGCGCTCACCAGCATCTGCCTTCCGTGCGGCCTCATAGGTAAGGAGGCGAGCCGCCTCTAGTTTCGTTGCCATTTCTGCCAGCTTGAAAGCGATCGCCTGATGTTGGCTGATTGGTCGACCGAACGCTTCACGCTCCTTGGCGTATGACAGGGCAGCGTCATAGGAGGCTTGCGCGACCCCAACACCGCGAGCTGCGACGTTGATCCGGCCAAGTTCTAAAGCAGACAAAGCCCACCGAAGTCCGTTCCCTATGCCGTCTTCGCCGCCCAACAGTTGATCATGACTCAAACGATGATTGTCGTAAGACATTTCGACTGTCTCAAGACCCCGATAGCCGAGTTTGTCAATTTTACGACTGACACTTATCCCTCCGCTTCGCTTCCCAGGAGACTTTTCGACAATGAAACACGTAATCCCGCCGGCTTGGGTGCCGTCTTCATCGGGAACACGGGCTAGGAGCGCCACAACTCCCGCCTTCTCACCGTTAGTAACCCACATCTTGGTGCCGTTAATGATCCACTCGTCGCCGTCGCGCTCGGCTCTACAACGCAGCGCCCCAGCATCAGAACCGCTGTCTGGTTCTGATAACGAGAAACAGCCGCGCAACTTGCCAGTGGCCATCGATGGAAGCCATCGCTTCTTTTGTTCTTCAGAACCAAACTTGCTAATTAACTTGGCACATATCAAATGACTATTGATGATCCCAGCGAGCGACATCCAGCCTCTCGAAAGCTCCTCAATCACGCGTGCATAGGTCATGTTGTCGAGATCGAGGCCCCCAAACTCAGAGGGAATTGTCGATCCAAAAAGGCCGAATTCTTCCATCTGTAAAGCCATAGCGGTCGGGTATTCATCTGGCAGTTCGAAATCGGATGCGTTCGGAATTACCTCTGCCTCAACCCAATTTTTCAGTGCCGAAATCATCTCATTTGCAACATCAACATCGGTCATAACGATTCACTTTCGCATGAGGGCCATCTATTTCCTACTATCCAAGGTAAGTTCACGCCCCATCGGGCTATCGAAACCCGATAATTAGACCCAATCGATAGGAATACTTCTATGCAAATCTCAATGGTTATCGGTACCGGAGCAAGCCTTGACCCCAATAGCTTGGCTCGCCACGTCCAAAACCTAGAAAGCGCAGGTGTCGACCTCGTTTGGGGCGGCGAGATTTATGGCTACGATCTCGTTTCCACACTCGCGTTCGTGGCTGGACAAACCAAAACCGTCAAGCTTATGACCGGAATCTTGCCCGTCTATTCACGAAGTCCCGCCTTAATCGCTCAAACTGCTATCACCATAGACACCCTGTCTGAAGGCCGATTTGTGTTGGGTCTGGGAACATCAGGTCCTCAGGTCATAGAAGGCTGGCATGGGGTTGCGTTTAAGAAGCCGCTGGGAATGACTCGAGACGTGATCGAAATTTGTCGCAAGGTCTGGTCAGGCGACAAAGTTGAACATGAAGGTCGAGCTTTCAATCTTCCATTGGCCGACGGAGAAGGCACAGGCTTAGGAAAACCGCTGAAGCTGATGTGTAAGCCATATCGCCGAGACATACCGATCGCGGTGGCGTCCATCGGGCCCAAAAACGTCGAAATGACAGCCGAGCTCGCGAATATGTGGCAACCAATCCACTTTCTACCGGAAAAATTTCACGACGTGTGGGGCGATGCCCTTCACGCCGGGAAAGAAAAGAGATCACCTGATTTGGGAGATCTGGGCATCGTNGCAGGTGGAACTGTCGCCCTAGGCGACGGAGCACANGTTGACGCNGCTCGAAAAGCTGTACGAGACAACACCGGNTTTTATGTCGGAGGCATGGGCGCCCGTGACCAGAACTTCTATAACGACTTGTTCAAACGTTATGGATATGAACAAGAAGCAGAAGAAATTCAAGACCTNTTCTTGAGNGGTAAGAGAGANGAAGCTTTTGCCAAGGTGCCCGATGACTACGTCGATCGGGCAAGTCTGACNGGCGACGAAGGCAGAGTTCGNGANCGCATNGAGGTCTACAAAGAAGTTGGAGTTACATANCTCAACATCGATATTCCTGCCGACACAGAAAATCCGCTCGAAGTCATCGAAAAAGTAAAAGCCTGGGCCGAGTAAGGCCCGATGAGTCGGATTGCCGCGAANGAGCGGTTCAGTTCAGCTGCTGCCCTCNTAGGTATCGAACCGGAGATCGTTCGATTTCCCGAAGACACCCGAACGGCCACCCAGGCAGCGACTGCTTTGAACTGCGAACTAGGCCAGATCATCAAGTCACTGATCTTTCAATGCGATGGACTGCCAGTCNTAGCGTTGACGGCNGGCGANCGGCAGGTANATACCGAAGCGTTGGGCCGTCTGTGCGGCGGAAAGATAGGAAAAGCAGATGCCGAACTAGTGCGTGAAGCCACAGGGTTTGCCATAGGCGGAGTGCCACCTTTCGGTCACTTGAACCAACTTTCATGCTTCGTCGATCAAAGCATTTATCGGTATGAAATTGCGTGGGGAGCAGCGGGCACCCCGGACACAGTTTTTGCGATCCGCACCGAACACCTTGAAAGTCTTAGTGGAGGACAAATCACTGAATTTGTTGGATGATTCGACGGCTGCTTATACGTCGCTGCTTTTCCCGTTCTAATGTCTGAACATGCCTGCGCANCGAACAACNATCATTCCTCGGTTCGGGGAACTTGACCCCTACAACCATGTCAATCATGCGGCCTACATAGCGTATTTCGAAGCGGCGCGTTGCATCGCCCTCGACGACATAGACATGTCGCTGTCAGATCTCAGTGAACGAGGTCTACAGATAGTGGTGACGAAGCTGGAAGTGAAATTTCGCGAACCCGCCACGGGCCGCGATTCTCTCATCGTCGAAACTTATATCGACGAGATGAAGCGAGTCAGCTCAACATGGAAACAACAAATTCTGAGGGCGAACGACGGCCAAACCCTCGTTGAATCTGAAGTGACCCTCGGTGTGTGCGATGCCAGTGGGAAGCCAACGAGACCCCCGGCTGATCTGAATGAGTCACTGGCCCGTCTTANCAATGACGAATCCTGACGACCCATGTCAGCNGCNGACTAGATCGCANGNGTNAAACAACAGGCGTNAGTCCGCCATCGATATTTATNGAAGCTCCGGTCAGATAAGAAGCAGCGTCACTCGCCAAGAAAAGGGCCAGATTCGCGAATTCCTGAGCCTCGCCCATGCGNCCAATCGGAATTCTGGNGCCAATCGTTTCAGTGAATTCTTCAAACGTCTTATCGGAATGTTCACTCTGCCAACGGGTCACCCACTGATGGCTCACGAGAAAGCCCGTGTTCAGCGCGTTAACTAAAACTCCGTCGGACGCGAACTCTGAAGCTAAGGCCTTTGTCATGGCCATCCCCGCAGCTCGAGCTACCGAAGTTGGGCAACTAGCAGCGCTCGGCGCTTTTGCCGCTGAATTCAAAGTGTTGATAATTCTGCCCCAATTTTGACTACGCATATCAGGGATACAGAGCCGGCATAGCTGAGCAGCAGAGAAGAATTTGAGATTGAAATCGTCGAGCCAGTCTTGAGCNCNGACCTCAAGAAACGGTTTGGCGTTTGAAGTNCCNGCGTTGTTGACGAGGATGTCCACNGGNCCAAAGAAGGACACTGCCTCAGNGTGNGCACGTTNAACCTCNCTCGNATCACTCATGTCGGCAGAAACCCCCNAAAACNTCCCNGAGGGACGAATAGCAGCCAACGAGGAACAGGTCTCATCCAAAACATCTGCCTCTCGAGCAACGATGACAACATCTGCCCCGGCAAGAGCGAACGACTCGGCCATGGCGCGACCCAGCCCTCTACTTCCCCCAGTTATCAGTGCCCTACGGTTCTTAAGGTTTATCTCCATAGACCGAACCTACATCTGGTCCTTCACTGATGTCAGCCATCCCAACGCATCAAACCCTCTTGCATACAGGTGGCAACCAATTTTCCGGCAGAGTCAAAAAAACGCCCGCTACCTAACCCCCGACTTCCACCAGTGGCTTCCACTCGCTGTTCATACAACANCCAATCATCAGCTCTCGCCTCATGATGAAACCACATTGAGTGATCCAAACTTGCACCTGTAAGTCGGTTGTCTTGCCAACGATAACCATGAGGCAATANGACATGATCAATCAGCGTCGCATCAGCGATGTATGCCAGCGCTACCTCCTGCAGGCAACGATCGTTACCCAGCAGCTCGTTTATGCGAACCCACATAAGCTGAGGCTCTGTNACNGGAGACCCCTCAGGTAACTGTGGTGGATTTATGTACAGAATGTCCATCGGTCTGGACCTTCCGTGCCATGGCCCATCTAAATCNGGTGACTGTGATTCCCAAAACTCGTAGTAGGACATGNTNTCGGCTTCTGGCCCTGGGACGTCAAAGGCAACCTCGGGAGCCCATTCCAAACCAACCTCCGGGACCTGGAAAGAAAGTGTGCTTCGAAACAGCTCCACCGCTCCTTGGTAAGCGACAACCTGCCGAACGCTAAAGCTCCGCCCATCTCGCACATCTTCGACCACTAATTCTGTTGNCGCGTCGACATCCCCCGGTCGCAAGAAGTAAGAGTGAGACGAATGAACTGATTTGTCNGAGTCCACNGAGAACTGGGCTGCCNGCAAAGTATGCGCGAGAAGCTGACCTCCGAATGTTCTTTGCCCACGTTCGGGCGACGCCGGAGCGATAAATCGTCCATCACCGAGGGACTCGAGTTCCATGAGAGCTCTAAAAACATCAGACACAAGAACGAACTTAGCGAGCCAAAGGGGTGTCTGGCCCTCTAGGCTCCCCAAACCGCCTGAAGATTGGGAATCAAGCGTGAGTTGGGAATCCGAAATTGACGAGTTACGCCGACGGGAAGCCTTCGCTGATGAACTTGGCGGTGCCGACAAAGTTGAGCGCCAGCACCATTTCGGCAAGCTGACCATACGGGAACGCATAGCGGCGATTGCTGATTCGGATTCGTTTCACGAGATAGGCAAAACAGCGGGCACGGCAACCTACGACGAAGACGGGACCCTTATCTCCTTAACGCCATCCAACTTTCTATTTGGTTTAGCGCGTGTTGACGATCGCCCCATCCTGCTCTCCGGAGATGATTTCACNGTTNGNGGAGG
The DNA here is from genome assembly GCA_002713975.1 of Acidimicrobiaceae bacterium. Lineage (GTDB taxonomy): Bacteria > Actinomycetota > Acidimicrobiia > Acidimicrobiales > Poriferisodalaceae > MedAcidi-G3. Next base: position 6,771 of record PAVP01000013.1, read on the forward strand.
ATCAAACGAAGCCACGATTCCTGAGAAACGCAACACTGCNGAAGGAATGGCATTGGAGCTAAGACTTCCGCATNTNCGACTCGTAGATGGCATGGGAGGAGGAGGCTCGGTTAAGACAATCGAAACAGCTGGAAGGACCTACATACCCCAGCTCAGCGGATGGGAAATAGTAGTAAACCATCTGGCTGTCGCNCCCTCAGTCTCGCTGGCCTTAGGGTCGGTTGCNGGNATCGGAGCNGCACGCGTNGCGACATCTCATTATTCGCTGATCGTCCGAGAAANTGCACAAATGATGATCGCAGGCCCCGCGCTTGTCGAGCAGGCCCAANTAGGCGATCACGGCAAAGAAGAACTCGGTCACGCCAACATCCACACAGCTAATGGGGCCATAGATGATGCCGTCGACTCCGAAACCGAAGCGTTTGAGCGAGCAAAGGCCTTCCTTTCTTACCTGCCCTCAAATGTCGATGAACTGGCACCAAGAANAATCTCGCAAGATCCTGTTGACCGACGAGATGAGGAGTTGTTGTCACTAGTACCNCGAGAAGCGCGACGCGTCTACCAAATGAGAACAATCATCGGGTCAGTATTCGACTCAGACTCTTTTTTCGAGATCGGCTGCTCATGGGGCAAATCGATAATCACCGGGTTCGCGCGCTTAAATGGCTTTCCNGTAGCTGTATTTGCCGAAGATCCNTATCAATACGGGGGCGCGTGGACNGCCGACGGCTGCCGGAAACTCATACGGCTCNTAGACACCGCCTCAACATTCCATCTCCCAGTCGTACACCTTGAAGACTGCCCCGGTTTTCTGATCGGCAAAGAATCAGAAGAGAATGCGACTATTCGCTACGGATCCCAAGTCCTAGCAGCCTTAGGACAACTGACGACCCCATTCGCATGTGTCGTCATCCGCAAGGCGTTCGGCGTAGCTGGCGCAGCCAACAACAAACCGGGATATCGCAGCCTTCGCTACGCCTGGCCATCCGGTGACTGGGGGTCACTTCCGATTGAAGGCGGAATAGAAGTCGCCTACAAACAGGACCTCGCTGATGCCGAAGACCCCGAAGAACTTCTAGAAGAAATCAGAGAGCGACTGAACCTAGTCAGATCTCCCCACCGATCTGCCGAATTTTTCGAAATTGAAGAGATTATCGATCCGCGAGACACCCGCCCTCTCTTATGTGAATGGGTTGATCTAGCGCAACGAGCATTAACTACAGGACCATCTTCATTTAGTTACCGCCCATGAAAGCCGTAAGTGCGATAGAAATTCGCCCATGACCGCCGCCAACAACTGGCGATTCACTCCACGCTAGGAAACTCATGCACCCCAGCTACGACGAAGAAGCCGAAACGTACCGACAAAAGGTGCAAGCCTTTTTAAGTGAGCATTTACCAGCCAACTGGGCAGGTTTGGGTGCCCTCGATGAAACAGCCCGCACCGAATTTANCGAGGANTGGCGATCACTCCTGGCAGAAAATCGTCTGCTCGCCGTCTCATGGCCCGAAGAGTACGGCGGCGCTGGCCTTAGCGAGGTCGAACGTATCGTGCTCGCCGAAGAATTCGCCAAAGCGGGCGTTCCTGAGGGCAACGAAAACGATGGCTTCTCAATAACTATGGTCGGAAACGCAATAATTCAATGCGGAACTGAAGAACAAAAGAGNACGTTCCTCCCAAGGATCATCAGCGGCGAAGATCGATGGTGTCAGGGATACAGCGAACCCAACAGCGGTTCAGACCTAGCGAACCTGGGAACCCGCGCCGTTCTTGACGGAGACGAATGGGTTATCAACGGTCAGAAGGTATGGACTTCTAGTGGGCACACAGCCAACTGGATATTTGTCCTATGTCGCACGACCCCGGATGCGCCTAAACACAAAGGCATCTCCTTCCTCCTGGTTCCCATGGACCAGGAAGGCGTCGAATGTCGGCCCATTATCAACATCAGCAACCGACATGACTTCAACGAAGTGTTTTTCTCCGATGCCAAAGCTCCTAAAGACAACGTCGTAGGTGACGTGAATGACGGATGGCGAGTAGCGAACGTATTGCTTGGTTTTGAAAGAGGCCACGGTGCTACCACCGACGCAGTGCGATTCCGAGATGAGTTTGAAAGAGTCTGCACGGTTGCCGAGGAACGAGGAGCGACAAAAGATCCCATGATGCGACAAGATCTCGCCCGCGCCCACAGCAAAGTCGAGATCATGAAATGGATGGGACAACGTCAAGTCACATCGGTGCTCGCTGGGAACCCGCCAGGCCCCGAGTCCTCCTTACACAAATTACTTTGGAGCGAATATCACACGTGGTTCACCGAGAGAACCATGCACATCCTCGGAGCGGACGCCATGACACCCAATGGCAGCGAAGCTGCCCACGGTATCCAGACAGACGCAATCGGCGCCTCTTTTTCCAGTCTGGCTTGGGTCCAAACAATGCTTGGAGCGCGACCTGGAACTATTTACGCTGGTACATCAGAAGTGCAACGAAATATCGTGGGGGACCGCGTACTAGGTCTGCCTCGCGAGCCACGGGCNGACAGTGGACCGTGGAACGAAATCGGAAAAAATTGACCGCAACGGCTAGGGGGAATGCAACATGGATTTACGACTTGACGGAAAAACAGCGCTTGTAACGGGTGGCTCTGCAGGCATAGGCAAAGGAATCGCTAAAGCATTCGCCGATGCAGGTGCTCAAGTAATGATTACCAGCCGCAAAGCTGATAAGTGCGAGGCCGCTTTGGTCGACATCGGGGGCGANAGTGATTACATCGCGTCTCACATAGGCCAACTCGAAGAAGCTGACCGAGTNATCGANGGAACNATTGAACGTTTCGGGGCAATNGACATCTTGGTGAACAACGCTGCGACAAACCCATGGGCNGGNCCCATGATCGACTGCGACGTCCCTCGNTTAGATAAAACCTATGAAGTAAACCTCCGTGCACCGTTGCAGTGGACTCAAACGGCATGGCAAAAGTGGATGCAAGAAAACGGTGGTTCTGTGATCAANATCGCTTCTGTAGGTGGATTTACCACCAGCGAAGCCTTGGGCGTCTATTGCATGTTTAAAGATGCCCTNATGCATATGACGAGACAATTAGCTGCAGAGCTCGGACCAAAGGTGAGAGTGAATTGCATAGCTCCAGGTCTCATCCGCACGGATTTCGCCAAAGTCTTATGGGATGGCCCACGTGGACAGATGATCTCTGACATGTTGCCGCTTCGACGNTTAGGAGAACCGGAAGATATNGGAGAAGCCGCTCTCTATCTCTCCGCCGGTGCATCTTGGATGACTGGTAACACTTTGGCCATTGATGGAGGCGAACTAATTCGTATNGCNGGTGAGCTACCCCTCGAGGAGGGTTGATTCCCACCAAATGGCGGGTANNNCCGCTATTGGCTTGGACGTTCACCTTATGGGTGTCTCGATCCAGGACCGTGCTGCTAAATGACCAACTAAATGGTGCAGAGGTTGCGTGGCGGTTGCTGGCCGCAGCGATTTTCCTGGCACTTGCATCAGTTGTGCTTTTCCATATGATGCGTGGCGCCAGTAGCCGGACGTGGCTCCAGNTATTAGTAATTTGGTCCATAGGATTTTGGATTATCCGGGGCGGCGGGATCCTCNTCGACTCTCAGCGGACCCTTGGGTTCAAAACCGTGCACACTCTGCTTATGTTCGGCACCTTTGCACTGGCAGCGATATCGGTGAGCGGAAAGCGGAATTAGATAAGCGACGCGACGTCAGAAAACCAACTCCACACAACATCAGGATCCTCAACCATGACGTTGTGACCCAAACCTCCGAAAACATGAGGAATGCCCGTAGGCATCTCCGCATGGTCATCGGGTGACACGAGAGGGTCATGTTCGCCTAGTGCCATGTATACGGGTGACAAAAGCCCATCAAACATTTGGCTGAATGGTGGTGAACCCTCGACTACCAAAATACTTNTTGGGTCTTGGCAGACTCGCCACCCATCCTGGTCTTGCACAATGCCTGATTCGATGAGAGGGCTGTCCGCCTCTACTACACCCAAGAGCCCCGAAAGTTTTAAGAACCAATCGGCAGCCTGGGCCCGGTCATCGAAAAATCTTGATGGTTTTGCCGCAATCTCAGGAAGTTTGTNTAATTCGTCCTCAGTCCACACCAACTTCACTCCGATAGTTCCCACCGCTAACGGTGCAGTACCGAAAAAGCCTGTCGATAAAGCCGCGCCAACTCCGCCGCCCATCGAATGTCCGAGAACCACATAAGGCTCANCGACGTCAAGCAAATCACTTACATCGGATGCCATAGCTCCGAACGAATAGGAATCAGCCCAGGCGGCAGCACCATGACCACGTAAATCGGGGGCGATGACCCGTCCAGACCAATTCGTGGTTTCTATGAAGGAGTCCCAGACACGGCCAGTGGCGCCGAGCCCATGAAGCAGGACAAGAGTTGGATTCTGAAAGGTCATCAGGTCAATAGTAATTGCGGATGACAACGGACTGGCAATCAGCGACGAATGACCCACCACNCAGTTGATTAGTCGGTCGCTGCGAGTCCGTTGCTTTTCGGCAGCGCTAATGCAGCGAAACTAGCTGCGCAATGGCACCATATAGCGATGCCTGCCCACCGATCACCCTTCCGAGGCTGGAAGGTTGTTAACGCCGGCATCGTGATTCAGTTCATACAAAGNGCCCTCATCATGCAAGCCATGGGAAGTTACCTCGTGGTNCTNGAACGACAATTCGGGTGGAGNAAGTCCGTTCTATCAGCAGCTTTTTCAGTAAACCGNTTCGAATCAGCGTTNCTGGGNCCGCTCCAAGGNTGGCTGCTAGATCGGTACGGTCCCAAGCGGATCGCCAGAATAGGTTCGTTCTTTCTAATCGCCGGATTTGTGTGGTTCAGTCGTATACAAAGCCTGTGGGAATTCTTCGCGTCNTTCCTTTTCATAGCGATTGGCGCNGGGCTNAGCGGCTTTCTCACGGTCACAGTCGCAATAGTCCGATGGTTCGAGCGTCGACGCGCCCGCGCCCTCGCGACCGGAAGCTTAGGTTTTGCGGCCGGCGGATTAGCAGTCCCCATAGTGGTGTGGTCAATGAACGCGAATGGCTGGCGGACCACAGCCTCTGTATCGGGTGTAGTGGCAGGCATAGCCGTCTATTTCTTCGCNCGATACCTCGATGGTTACCCGACCGATTACGGACAAATAGTTGATGGAATACCTCCCGAAGACACAGCGGAGACCCCGGCTGCAGAAGGACTCACCTCGGTCCACTTCACCGCCAAAGAAGCGATTCGAACCCGTGCCTTTTGGATGATTTCGTTAGGTCACATGAGCGCCCTATTCGTCGTGGGTGCCGTCATGGCCCATCTAGCTCTGTTCCTTACTTCTGAACGCGGATATTCGTTACAGCAAGCGAGTTACGTTTGTGCTGCGCTGCCAATCATGCAAATAGTCGGCATGACAATCGGCGGTGCTCTCGGAGATAAGGTCAACAAGCGCCTAATAGCGTCGGTAGCCATGTTTGGTCACGCCGGTGGGATCCTTGTGCTCGCTTTCACCCAACGTGGATGGATGATCGGAGTGTTTGTAGTACTCCACGGTCTAGCGTGGGGCGCTAGAGGCCCACTTATGCAGGCTCTCCGAGCAGACTATTTCGGGGCTTCATCCTTCGGATTCATAATGGGACTGAGCTCGCTAATCGTCATGTTAGGAACNGTNNTNGGACCNATCATTGCAGGAGTGCTAGCTGACATGACCGGAAGCTACCGATTAGGTTTCGTCGTCCTGGCTGTTCTCGCTGCGCTCGGCATGGCGTTCTTTGTGCTGGCCACTCCGCCCGACCCCCCGAACCGGGACTTGGCCCCAAGCGTCAACTAAGACAGACTCCGCTTCGGCAGCGAGCAACATCGACGAAGCCGACAGATANANCCANATAAGCAGNACGGCCACCGCACCCAACGACCCGAAAGTCGCNTGCAACTGGTCAGCGGAGGCGGCNGCGACGCTCATTCCGAAGGTGCCCCCAATCCATATCAGACCGCCGATAACCACAGCGACAACTCGCGCTCGAATCCGTGCCGAAGGACCAACAACCATTCGGTATATCCACCCCAGTGACATNGAGGCAAGCACNAGNACGAGAGGCCAACGCGCAACCTCCAACCAGGNGCGNGCACCNTCNGCAAACCCAACNGCTTCAAGTGTCCTTGGNAAAGCTATAACAGCCCAAATCACNACAGTNGTAACGACCATCGCNACGATNGAGAGCTTCAAAGCAAAAATGCGTCCCTGCACCCAGTTNTGAGGACTTCTTCTAGCGTGCGCGATTCGGATGGCCATAACNGAAGAATTAAAGGCNTTTGACACAAGCCACAACAAACCGAANANNCCTATAGCCAAGCTGATNCCGACGCGTCCTTCCCCNATCGAAGTGACACCTCGCAGTTGAGTNACGACCAGTTTTCCAGCNTCGCTTGGAAGGGCATTNGTGAGTGGCTCAAGTTGTTCAGCTACTTCATGAGGCTCGGCNACTAAACCNTAAATGGACACAACAGCCACCACNGCAGGGACTAANGCCAGAGCAAAGAAATAAGCGACTCCAGCGGCCGCCAAGAGAGTGTGGTGGTCAGACACGTTCGATGTNAATTGACGAAATAGCCGCCAGAACCCNNGNCGTCTGCGNCTATCGCCGCCNCCAGGTTGGGAACTATCCATCCCAACAGGGTGCCAGCCAAATAGCGCTCCACCAACTATCTCGAACGAACCCAAGTCAGGGCGAGCACAAGTCGTGGTAATAACAGACATATGGAAAGCGTCCGATTGTTCGACCCTGCAACCTATGTTGATGGTGTCCCCTATGAGTTAATGGCGACAATGAGGGAAGCCGCTCCGATTCACTGGATCGAAGAACCATCGGTCATGGGATGGGAACAAGGTCCCGGATATTGGGCCGTACTTACACATGAATTAGTCAACCGAGTGTTACGCGACCCAGCCGTATTCTCATCACACCAAGGTGCCACCCAAATCCGAGACCCAGGAACGTCAGACATGCTCGCCTTCGTGCAGCGGATGATGTTGAACCAAGATCCACCTAGCCACACCCGACTTCGACGGCTATTGACTAGGTCGTTCACNCCCAGAGCTGTGGTGAAACTCGAAGACGGCATTAGCGAACGAGCCAAATTGATAGTGGACAGAGTGGTACCGACCGGCCACGCAGATTTCGCTAGAGAAGCAGCCGAATTACCGCTAATGACTCTCGCCGAGATTATGGGAGTTCCCGAACAAGACCGAATGTTGTTGTTCGATTGGAGTAACCGGGTGATTGGATATCAAGACACCGAATACTCCANTTCNGACCAGTTCGACCCGGAAACCGGCACTGAAATGGCTCAAAAGGCGCGAGCTATCAGAGATCAAATCAGATCCGATGAGGACGGCCGCATGCCAGACCCACGATCTCGNGAAGGACTNGCTGACATGTACTTCTACGCAGGCGAACTTGCNCAATATCGAAGACAACANCCTGGCGACGATGTNGTGTCAATNTTGCTTGCNACTGCNGACGAACAAGGAGCCATCACNACAGAAGAGTTTGAAACNATGTTTTTCCTGTTTGCNGTAGCAGGAAACGAAACNTTAAGAAATGGCATCCCTGGAGGCATGCTNGCNCTCTTGGAACACCCACGCCAGATGGAGAAGTTAATTGAACGACAAGAACTCCTCCCATCCGCAATTGAGGAGATGCTGCGTTANNCGCCTCCAGTCATTCATTTTCGGAGAACCGCCACNGAAGACATTGACCTAGGAGGGGCNAAGATCCGNAAGGGCGACAAAGTGGTCGTCTACCACGCTGCAGCGAATCGTGATCCACNGGTGTTCGAAGATCCNGACAAATTCGATATNGAGAGAAACCCGAATGANCACGTCACATTTGGAGCCGGCCCACATTTCTGTCTGGGTGCCCACCTNGCTCGCATNCAGATGACCGCGATCTTCAATCAAGCCCTGACTCGTTTGCCGAACCTCTCCTTAAACGGAGANCCAGAACATCTAGTGTCTAATTTTCAAAANGGACTCAAGCATTTGCCNATCAAATGGGATGNGTGATGTCCCCTCAATACGTAGATGTCCCATACCTCAAACGGCAAGACACGANATTTCTNGCTCGNCTATGGAGCCCTCCNTCANATACCGAAATAAAAGCTGTTGTCGTNGATGTGCACGGCGGCGCCTGGTGNGACCANGACAGGACANCNGGCCACTTCTACGACAANCAACTGGCNGCTGCCGGATTTGCCGTTGTAGCGATCGATTTNCGATGCGGACCANAGTTTCANCACCCTGCNGCATCAATCGATGTCAATGCCGCAGTCCAGTGGGCTCGTTTCCAGGCGCGACAANTNGACGCTGTGTCTAAAGAAATAGTCACTATAGGAAGTTCGAGTGGAGGTCACTTAGCACTATTGGCGGCCCTGCGACCTGATGCCCTAGATGGAAACGGTACTGACCTCTGGATTGATGGCGAGTGGACCCCCCAAACCTCCGTGGACGGGCGGGTTCCTGCTGTCGGAGTTTTCTGGGCACCTGTCGACCCCCTTGCTCGATACTTCTACGCCAAATCTTTGAACAACGAGTTNGGACGACGACTGACCGAAAACAGCATCGCCTATTTCCAAAGTCCGGACGCGATGCATGATGCTTCGATTGCACGGATCGTGAGCGAAGAGGCGATCGAAAACCTGCCCAAAATCTGGTTCGCGCAAGCAGGTAAAGATGAGAACGTGCCTGCCGCACTTATCAAAACACTGAGGCTGTACTACGAAAGTGTTGGAGGCTCCTTCTCGCTTGAGAATTACCAAGAATCTGGCCACGGCTTCGCTCACTCAGACAGCGAAGACTCCCAGCGGTTTATCAAAGATCTAGTTTCTTGGCTTGATAGCGTCCTCGAACGATGAACCGCTACCTAAGCCCCCTGCAGGGNGCTACGGTGCGACCATGGCAATGACCTTTGAACACTGGAANCCTGAAACGGCTGANCGCTTCAAACAGTTCGACCCCAAGAAAGGGATCGACGGNTTTTTAGGAATTCGGATCGACAACGTTGAGCCGGGGAAGCTCGTCGCCTCATTTGACGTCACCGATGAGATGATCACCATGATCGGCAACATGCATGGTGGTTGTCTCTCAGCTTTTTGTGACCATGTACTNGGAGTCGTGCTTTACCCNGTAATGCCCGAAGGTTCATGGGCNGCAACCACAGAATTCAAAATAAACCTGTTGAAACCAGTCAGCGGAGGTACGTGCACTGCCACCGCGGACGTAATTTCGATGAGCCGGACCACCGCAGTTGTGAGAATCGACGTAGCGAATGACGANCGGCTCGTAGCGGCNGCCCAAGGNACCTGCCTNATAATGGCTCCCAAATCGTGACGNCAGTNCGAGTGGGGGTAACCCCGGGTATCGACATATGGACTCGTCCNTGGGACGAACGNCGCAAGGTTATAGAGCTNGTGGCCGACACNGGAATTGACCACGTGTTCTTCGCAGACCACGTCAGTTTCCGAGTNGGACACGGCCANGACGGNATGGTNGTAGCAGCAGGTGTCGCNAACCTCCACCCGACGTTGGGCATATATATCGGCGTCTACCTGTTGCCGCTGCGACACCCCATCCCTGTGGCCAGACAACTCGCAAATCTCGCAGAAATGGCGCCCGGTCGCATCAGCTTCGGAGTCGGTGTCGGTGGNGATGACCGTCACGAAGTAGAGATTTGTGGCGTCGACCCACGTACCCGGGGAAGGAGAACNGANGAGTCNCTNGACATCCTTCAACGGTTACTGGCAGGCGAAACAGTNGACCACAGCGGTGAATTTTTCAACTTTGANCAAGCACGAATAATTCCGACCCCAGATCCACCAATCCCGGTTTATGTAGGCGGNCGAGCGGACGCAGCGCTTCGCAGAGCNGGTAAATACGCAGACGGCTGGCTNGGTATTTGGTGNTCAAGTGANCGATATGCAGAATCNATAGCGATATATAACCAAGCTGCAGAAGACGCACAAAGAGACGTTCAAGCAGACCACGGAATTCAGCTTTGGGTTGGAGTCGGGAAGGACCGAACAGAAGCAGCGTCTTTCGTTGGGCCTGCCATGGAAGGCTTCTATCGCGTCCCCTTCGAAAAATTTGCGCGGTACACGCCTCATGGGACAGTGGATGACATCGTAGATTTTTTGGCCCCTTACTTGGAAGTCGGCTGCCGCCACTTCAACCTCACACCGGTGGCGTCAACAGCAGAGGCGGGCATCGAAGTGATAGGCGAAGTAGGGGAACGTCTACGAAGGATGACTGACTAACCTAAGGTTGGCCTCGTGAGCATCGCTACCGACTCGAGTCTGCGTATAAAGCCAATAGCAGGGGCGCTAGGCGCTGAGATCAGTGGCGTCGACTTAGCAACCACCTCGCAGTCCCAAATTCATGCGATCAGGGAAGCATTTAACGCATACCACGTTCTAGTTTTTAGAGAACAACTGCTCTCTCCGCGTCAACAAAAACGGTTTGCTCAACAGTTCGGTTCGCTGGAAACTCACCCCTACATAAATGGCCTTGAAGAAGACCCTGAAGTCGTAGCGATCATCAAAGAGTGCGACGAAANAATCAATTTTGGCGGAGGCTGGCACACTGACATGTCATTTCTCCCGAGGCCCCCACTCGGTTCCCTCCTCTATGCCCTCGAAGTCCCTGAATATGGAGGAGACACCCTCTTCTCCAACCANCANGCTGCATATATGGCGCTTTCGGACACAATGAAAGCCATCGTCGACGACCTTGTAGGAGTCCATTCNGCAGCAAGNCAATANGGNAGAGGTGGGGATTCCGAAAANCGTCATTANGGGTCGATGAGCCTNGAAGTATCAGACCANGCTCATCAGCTAGCCGAACACCCCGTCGTACGAACACACCCAGAATCAAACTTGAGAGCTTTGTATGTGAACCGACCCTTCACCGAAAGCATCAAAGGAATGCGAACGCCTGAGAGCGACGCCCTTTTGAAGTTCTTGTGTCGACACTGCGAGCAAGAACGATTCACCTGTCGAGTCAAATGGGAAGTCGGAACATTGACTATGTGGGACAACCGAATCGTTCAACANTANGCATTGAACGACTATCACGGACAGAGACGCCATATGAANCGNGTAACCGTTGAAGGCGACACCCCTCGNTAGAGACCCACAAAANGTTAAACGGNTGATCACAAATNGACCCGTTAGCNCTATGNGAATCCGCGCGCGAGACTGCACCCCTAACTTAATTNCACACAGCANTATCAANGGGGGTANAGNTGCGACCGCTTGAGGGAATCAANGTCCTTGATCTCAGCCGNGTTTTGGCAGGCCCCTTCGCCGGACGCATCCTGCATGACCTAGGTGCAGAAGTCGTGAAAGTAGAACCNCCNGAGGGCGATGTAACGAGAAATTGGGGGAAGGTCCGAGCTGGCCTCGCTGGCTACTACACGCAACAGAACGCAGGGAAGCGCAATATCTGCATTGATCTTCGTGCCGAAGGAGGAGCTGAACTTATTCGNCGACTNGCCGCGNAAGCCGATGTACTTATTGAAAANTTTCGACCCGGAATTATGAAAAAATTTGGACTTGCCTACGAAGACCTCAGGTCCNTGAACGANAAGCTGGTCATGCTTTCAATTTCAGGGTTTGGTCAAGAAGGCCCTGANTCCNGCCGCGCGGCNTACGCCCCAATATTGCACGCTGAATCAGGATGGCTNCAACGAAGCGCNGAGTGGAATCANCAACCNGTCACCGATCTAAACCTNTCAGCTGCAGACACCAACGCTTCGTTGCATGGCACGATCGGTCTTTTGGCAGCGTTGCGAGTAGCNGAACTTACCGGCGAGGGCCAACACATAGATATGTGCATGCTCGATGCGTTTCTAGCTACCGACGACGCAAGCCATCTTGGCCTTGATGATGTCCGCTACACATCCGCTGGTGGATTGGTATGGGAAGGCGTAGGTGGACCGGTGCTGACAGCGGGAGACTTTCGGTGGATATGGAAGCAACTCCAGCAAGTTCACGGCCTCGAAGACGGAGCTCCCGCGAATGCTGATATTCCGACTAAACGTGCCTATCGAGAATCAGCGATCAATGAATTCCTCAGCTCTTTCGATTCCCGAGACAAAATGTACGAAGCGCTCGACCAATGCAATTTGGCGTGGGGAGACATCAAAACGACCGCAGAAGCGTACGACTCTCCGACCGCCGAGCACCGAGGCTCATCTGTCGCCATAGACGCACGAGACGGTTCAACCCGGCGAGTCAGTCAAACTCCCTATCGATTTTCGAAAAGCTCATCAGGGTTACAGCCTGACGCTGTCGCGCCGTACCGAGGAGAACATAATTCGGAGATTCTGCAAGGGTGGCTAAATACGAGCCAACACGAGATCGAAACGCTCTCCCAAGCAGGAGTACTCCTAGAAGAGAACAACGCTGAGGAGATTTGACATGAACAGACTTGATGGAAAGGTCGCTGTTATAACGGGGGCTGCTAGCGGCATGGGTGCCGCCACTGCCCGCCTCTTCGCTTCCGAAGGAGCGCGAGTACTAGTCACCGATATGGATGATGAGAAAGGTCGAAATATCGCTGAAGAGCTCGGCGATCAGGGCGACTTTTTTCATGTCGACGTATCACGCGAAGAGGACATCGCCAGCGCCATAGACCACACCGCTTCGACATGGGGTCGCTTAGATGTGATGTTTAACAACGCCGGATTCGGAGGCGCTAGAGGCCCGATCGAATCGATCAGCGAGGATGACTTTGACCTAACAGTTGACGTGCTGCTCAAAGGGGTTTTCTTGGGTATGAAACATGCGGCACCAGTGATGAAGGAACAAGGCTCGGGATCCATCATCTCAACTGCGTCGGTTGCAGGACTTCAGGCAGGAGAATCCCCCCACCTGTACACAGCNACAAAAGCCGCCGTGATACATCTGACCAANTCAGTCGCGCTTGAACTAGGACAGGAGGGCATAAGAGTCAACGCAATATGCCCNGGGGTTGTTGCNACCCCNTTAGCTCACGGACCNTTAGATGAAGAGCGNCGNNAGAAGTTTCGAGATCGATTTGGTCGCCACCAACCAATNGGACGTGTAGGTGAACCAGAAGACATAGCTCAAGCNGCNCTTTTTTTGGCCTCNGATGATTCAACCTTCATCACAGGAACTGCCATGGTNGTAGACGGCGGAGCAAATTCGGGTCGGGCATGGCATCGTCAAAGCGAACTCATGACCGGACAAGGACCTATCAAGCTCTACAGACCCGAAGGTAGATGAGGGCTAACCCCCGGTACCTTTGTGGAAAATGGAACCAGTCGATCCGCATGAACGTCTCAAACTATGGAAGCACTAGCCGACTTGGATCAGCAGGTTGTATCTATGGTCATGGAAGTCGAGAGAAGACGAGTGGCTGAAGACCCACAGCGGTCCACCGCTCCTCGCTCACATGATGCTCCTGGGCGTGCAGACGGCCGCCGAGATTTCGACACCTTCTATGCCGCCAATCGGGACCAGATAGCAAGAGCCCTTAGCCTGAGTTTNAGAAACCCTGATCTGGGAGCTGAAGCAGCAGACGAAGCTTTTGTCAGAGCATGTCAACGCTGGGCCGAAGTCTCCACTTTCACAAATCCCCAGGGATGGGTCTACCGAGTAGCTATGAACTGGGCACGTTCTTGGCTCCGTCGGGCGCGAAGAGAACGAGAGAAACGTCCGTTGCTTGTCAAGGCCGAATTTGCTGAAGATCAAATAGTTGACGTTGACTTAGAACGGGCCTTGGAGAGTCTGGCAGCGACCCACAGAACTGTGGTGGTAGCCCGGTTCTTCATGGAATGGTCGGTCGAGGAAACGGCTGAGGCACTCGGAATTCGACCCGGAACAGTAAAAAGCAGGCTCAGCCGGGCACTNAATCAACTTGCCGGAGAACTGGGAGAAAATCCGACGTTCGTTCCCGCATCAGATCAGGAGGACAAGCACCTTGAATCTTGATGATGAAGTGCGTCGCCACTTACGCGACACAGGTGAACAGGTAGCACTAACTCCGGGGTTAGTAGACGCAGTACGTATCCGCGCGGCCACTCGCTCGCGCCGCCGCCGTCGGCTGTTCAGTGGGCTGAGTTCCCTCGTAGCTATTGCGATAGTTGGGGGATCAATCGCGGTTCTATTTGGAGGAGGCGATCAAGATCCCACCTCGCTTGAAGTCGCGACCCCGATCGCGGCAGTTAACGAATCTGAAGAATCCAAGGGCGGGACAACACAAGATTCTGGGAACCAGGCCTTGATTGCTGCTACCAGCCCCACATATGAGACCGTCCCCCTCACGACCGACGATGAATCACCGAGCTCGGCTCTCCCATCAAGCAAATCCGCAACGAGGGGCTGGATTGAAGTGAATGGCCCGATCCCGGGAGCGAGCACGGAATATGTTTATTCAGGCGACACGGTCCTTGGTCGCGTGGGCACTGAATGGTTCATAAGAGACGAATCGTCCTGGCGACAACTCGAGTTACCCGACTCGCTCGACGTAATAGCAGTAGATCTAGGCATCGGAGAAGACTTCGTTCGATTGGCAGGCTGGTTGGGAGACGACCTGTGCAGCAGAGAACTAGTGATTCAAGTCAAGAATGGGACTCAATGGGAACAATATGAAATCCCGGAGCAACTAGCACCCGGACTTGTTAGCTCGGTTTCTCAAGCCCGGCTTCGTGTCACCGACCACGAAGTAGCGATGTCACGCATAGAAGAAGTTGCGGTTAACCCTGTGTGTCTTCTGCAAAGCCTAGGAATTGATGCGGTCGAAGCCGAAATTGTCGACGACCTGGTGTATGCAACGGACCCGAAAGCAGGCCGCGTCATATATTCGCTTAGCAAATTTGGGCCATTAGAAGCACAAGAGTTTATTACTAACGGTCCGACCGAGCGTTCTCTGCTTGTCAGATCTACCGGTGGAGGAAAGTGGACTACAACGCCTCTCCCGGATTACGGAGTTACTGAGCTTGGCGTCGTCGATGGGATCATCATGATGGAGGATGCCGAACACACGGTTCATGACGGGCAGCGTCTGAAACGTACCGAAGTAATTCCAAGTGACGCAGAACAACTCATAGATGCACTTGTCACTTCATCGGGCATGTCGATGTTGTTCGAACGAGGTGAGCAAATTTGGCTCCGAGATACAGACGGAGAACAGCTCCTCGACCAAGTAAGCGAACGACCTGTCTTGTGGGGCAGACTGGGACGGGTTTCCGCAGAAGTAACCATGGTTGTCGAGACCGAACAAGGCCAGGCCCTTTTGATGTCGGGTCAGTGACCTAGGGGAGGGACATAGCGTGACCGACGTAGCGCTTCTATCAACAGTGGAACAAGCCGGTTTAATCAGACGGGGAGAAATTTCTAGCAGAGAGTTGACTGAGCACTTCATTGAACGAATTGAACGTCTGGATGGCGAGATCAATTCGGTAATTACACGAGACTTTGAGACTGCCACAGCTGAATCAGATGCCGCTGACACCGCTCAACAAAAAGGTGAGCCCATGGGACTCCTGCACGGAGTACCCATAACTGTCAAAGATGCCCTACAGACGAAAAACCTTAAGTCGACTGGAGGAGCAACGGAGCTTCAAAACAACGTTCCGCCAAACGATGCTGCAGTAGTTGCTTCTGTTCGCCGCGAAGGCGGGATTGTCATGGGCAAAACCAATCTCCCGCGTTGGTCAGGCGACATTCAGGCTTACAACGACATCTTTGGCACGACAAACAATCCGTGGGACATATCCCGCGGCCCGGGAGGATCTTCAGGCGGAGCTGCAGCAGCGGTGGCAATGGGCTTTACTTCTTTCGAAATCGGAACAGACATTGGCGGCTCAATCCGGTTTCCGGCAGCGTTTAACGGCGTATGGGGGCATAAACCGAGTTTCGGAGTTATTCCAACTACCGGATATCTAGACCACGTCAATGGAGGAGTGAACGAAGCAGATATCAACGTTTTCGGACCCATAACAAGAAGTGCACAAGACCTCGAAGTTCTATTGGAAATAATGAAACGAGACTCGCCTCCTTGGGTGGCTGAATTAGGAAGCGTTCCCCAGAACTTGAACGATCTAAAAGTTGGGGCTTGGTTGGACGACGAATTCTGTCCCGTAGACAACGAGGTTCGTGAACACCTTGACAAGGTTGTCAACGAACTAGAAAAAGATGGCCTATCTGTTGACCGAGCAGCGAGNCCCGACCTGGACCCAGACGAAGGTGCCATGCTGGGGTTGTGGCTGGTTCAAAGGGCNACTGCNCAAAGCACCGACAGTGATGGCCCCGGCCACCGTATTTGGCTTGACCAACATGCGAGGCGTGAAGAACTGAGATTGAAATGGGCACAGTTTTTCAGCAANTACGACGCTGTGATCATGCCGGTCTGTTTCGTGCCNCCATTTGAACACCAACAAGAAGGTGATTTCAGAAGCCGGACTCTTATCTGCAACGGAGAAGAACGCGGTTACATCGATGTTGTCAAATGGACGACCATGGTTGGAATGGCATACCTACCCTCGACGGTGCCGCCTACCGGGCTAGGGCCATCCGGTTTGCCGATTGGTTGTCAAGTAGTAGGTCCCTACGGTGGTGACAAGCTGACNATTGCGTTGGCNGGACGGATNGGCGATCTNATGGGCGGCTACCAGCCGCCCCCTCGCGCTCTATAACCTTTCGAACATCAGCNATCGCTTCTCGNAGGTTNGGTAANGAGGCGCATATTGCTNTNGAATCAGNAGANAAGAAAGCGAACACGACGCTGCTAACTGGTTGGCGAGTTGTTTCTTCGAGNGCAGCNGCGTAAGTGGCGCCTTGGAGGCGGTAGCGGTCAACCTTGAGGTCTATTTCGTTGGGNTCGACCTGATCNGTTTTNTAGTCGACGACAACCAACCCTNTNNCTGTTTCATACACGAGATCCACGTAGCCTTCGACGATTTGTTCCCCTATGGGGCANGCAACATGNAGTTCACGCCAATACCTGTTTTGGATAGCGANNTGAATTTCTTCACTAGCNATNGCCGACGCGGCTAGGGAGGCAACTTCGTCTGAAAGTTCNGCTATGCCNTCAGCTTCGGCATGAATTGTGGCNAGCGTTGTGAGNCCTTCNCCGCTTTGTANATCGACTGTTTGNAGNACTCCGTGGACNGCGCGCCCNATAGCGGTGCCGTANCGACCTCGACCTTGGATCGGCAACTCTGATTCGTCGCCNTCCTTNAGNAGCCCAGGTTCGCGAATTTCGCTGCCGGNAGAANCAGTAATNAAGCCNTCNGTGGACTGGGCTATTTGAGTGGCGCTCATAAATCNGNNTNGACCGCTGANNTCGATCGCGTTGTTGTAGCGGTCNCGCCATTCAGACAANTCTGGACGTGAGACAGAAANCTTTGGTNGCNCGCCGNNCCAGACCTCCCTGTNATNTGAGTAGTCNGNTTCTANGTATTCGGCGTCCGTTAANGCACCGGCGATGAGATGTCCTNGGGTTTGAATTTGAGGGTNAGAATTTGATGGAGCCTCTTTGCGGTGTAATGAAACGACCAAGTGGTCGCGTGCACGGGTGCAAGCNACGTACAAGGCNCGAATTGACTCGTCATGTGTAAAGAGTTTCTCTGCCTGGGCCCATTGATCGAAACCGAGNGTTTCGAGNCCTTCNCGGATTTTCACATCAGGCATATCGGTGTTGNGCGCNTGTCCCACCCNCACCCCGGACTNGGNCTTNGTTTGNAGCGGCAGTCCNGCAACTACCGCAATTGGAAACTCGAGGCCTTTGGCAGCGTGAATNGTCATGATCTGGACGGAATCATCGTCGTCTTCGGANAGAACCGTTTCGACTGACCTGGCATTTTCTGCNGTTTGNTGAGNAATCCAAAANATGAATGACTGGAGATTTCCGTTGCCTGTATCGGACCACGCGCGAGCTTGGTCAACCACNTATCGGAAGCGCCGCAGGGATTCACGCGGATCTNGACGGGNGGCGCATTGTTCTGTGAGTTGACGNTCTGTNATGATCTGCCCGATCAACTCNGANGGAGTCNGGATTGAACATTGTTCNCGCANTTCNGCAAGGTGGGCTAACCCGGTGGCAACAGGGCCGCCACCTTCAGCTCGTTTCGCATGTTCTTCAATGGTGANGCTGCCCCATGCCCATGGATCTGAGTTCTTCGTCTTGAATTGGTACAAATCGTCGTCGCCGCATCCATAGACCGAAGATCGCAATGCNGACACGGTGGCTAAGGANTCAGATGGGTTGTTGANAGCCCGGAGACACATAACCAGGTCCCGTATCTCCNGACTTCGCCAAACATTGTTGGTGGAAGCAACTCGATATGAAACTCCAGCCCTTTCGAAGTCTCGCTGGATTCTGGTCATGGATGACCTGGTGGGCACCAGTACTGCAACGTCACTGAATTTTGCTTCCCTCCACTCGCCGTCCTGGTGCACCGCCCAGCCTTCNTTGACCATGCGGAGAACGGTTTGAGTGATGTCGTGAGCCTCAGAGAGTTGCACATTGTCTGCGGTTGGCTTTTGGGTTCCCGATGTTTCGTGTGCAGCGGCACCTAACAAAGTGACCGCATCTCCGACTGGTGCGCTCTCTCGGATCGGAANCAGAGGTGTGTATGCGGGCTGACTGTCGTCACGATGCTTAACTAGCCTGCCGAAGACCTCGTTTATCCAAGAAATTATCTCGGGGGTACTGCGGAAATTTGTCGATAGCAGGAATTGGCCATCCCCATATTTTCCTTGGGCATCTAGGTACAGGCTGATGTCTGCTCGNCGGAATCTGTATATCGATTGTTTGGGGTCCCCGACGAAGAACAGACGACCGGGAAGAGTCGGTGTGGTTTGCCATGAAGTCGATGGTGCGATGTCGATTGGAGATGCAATTAGCGTCGCGATTTCGATTTGGATTGGGTCCGTGTCTTGGAACTCGTCGATGAGAAGGTACTTATATTTGTTGTGCACTTTTGACCGGATCAGCGGACCTCGAGTCGAGTCGTTAAGTATCTCCCGGGCTGAAACTAAGAGGTCGTGGTAGTCAAGGCGGCCCAGTCTTCGCTGTTCGAGTACACCGTCCAGTATGAAGTCTGTGAGACAAGCGGTGAGTCGACGAAGAATAAGGTCAATGAGTGATGCTCGGAAGAACGCCACTTCCGCCGTGTAGCTCTCGAATTGAGACCTCAGGCTTTCTATGTCAGTCCAGTTGGCTTTTCGTCCCTTTGTTGTCCCAGAAGGCAACTTGGTGTTGGCAAGAGTGTCTATTTGTTGAATCTCGTCAAAACCGGTTTCGAGTTCGTGCACAAATT